>JBBDYQ010000015.1 GCA_040901445.1 Thermoleophilaceae bacterium
ACCTCCATCTCGCCGAAGCGCTGGCCGCCGAACTGCGCCTTGCCGCCCAGCGGCTGCTGGGTGACGAGCGAGTACGGGCCCGTGCTGCGGGCGTGGATCTTGTCGTCCACCAGGTGGTGGAGCTTGAGGATGTACATGTAGCCGACGGTGACCCGCTCCTCGTACGGCTCGCCGGTGCGGCCGTTGAAGAGCTGGACCTTGCCCGAGCAGCGCCTGCCCTCGGGGGCCGACTTGTCGACGTGCATGTTGATGCCGCGGTCGGCGTGCTCGTCGGCCCAGCGCACCAGCGCCTCGTCCACGTCCTCGAGCTCGGCGCCGTCGAACACCGGCGTGGACACGTACACCTTGCCGCCGTTGCTCTTGGACTGCTTGTAGGCCTCCGAGCCGTCGTCGTACCAGCCCTCGCCGGCGACCCACCCGAGGTGGGTCTCCATGATCTGGCCGAGGTTCATGCGGCTGGGGACGCCGAGCGGGTTGAGGATGACGTCGACCGGCGTGCCGTCCTCGAGGTGCGGCATGTCCGCCTCGGGGACGATGCGCGAGATGACGCCCTTGTTGCCGTGGCGGCCGGCGAGCTTGTCGCCCTCGGCGATCTTGCGCTTCTTGGCCACGTACACGCGCACGAGGTCGTTGACCCCCGGCGGAAGGTCGTCCCCGTTCTCGCGGCTGAACGTGAGGACGTCGATCACGACGCCCTCCTCGCCGTGGGGCACCTTGAGCGAGGTGTCGCGGACCTCACGCGCCTTCTCCTTGAAGATCGCGCGGATCAGCTTCTCCTCAGCGGTGAGCTCGGTCTCGCCCTTGGGCGTGACCTTGCCCACCAGCAGGTCGCCCGAGTTGACCTCGGCCCCGACGCGCACGATGCCGCGCTCGTCGAGGTTGCGCAGGGACTCCTCGGACCGGTTGGGGATGTCGCGCGTGATCTCCTCGTCGCCGAGCTTGGTGGTGCGCGCGTCGATCTCGTACTCCTCGATGTGGATCGAGGTGAGCTCGTCCTCCTTCACGAGGCGGTCGCTGATGATGATCGAGTCCTCGAAGTTGTAGCCCTCCCAGGACATGAACGCGACCATGCAGTTCTTGCCGAGCGCGATCTCGCCCAGCGACGTCGAGGAGCCGTCGGCAAGCAGCTCGCCCGCCTTGATCTTCTGGCCCACCGACACCACCGGGCGGTGATGGATGATCGTGCCCTGGTTCGAGCGCATGTACTTGTTGAGCTCGTACTCCTGCTTGTCGACGACGATCTTGTCGGCGTCGACATAGGTGACCTCGCCGGCCTCGAGCGCCAGCACCACGTCGCCGGAGTCGAGCGCCGCACGGAGCTCCATGCCCGTGCCGATGAGCGGGGGGTCGGTCTTGAGCAGCGGGACGGCCTGGGCCTGCATGTTCGAGCCCATGAGGGCGCGGTTGGCGTCGTCGTGCTCGAGGAACGGGATGAGGTCGGTGGTCACCGACCAGATCTGGTTGGGCGACACGTCCATCAGGTCCACTTCCCTGGGCGAGGCCAGCGTGAGCTCGCCCTCGCGGGAGCGGCACTCGACCTGGGGGCCCCTGAGCTTGCCGCTCTTGGCGTCGATCTCCGCGTTGGCCTGGGCGATGATCTTCTCGGCCTCCTCGTTGGCGTCGAGGTGGACGATCTTATCCGTGACCACGCCGTCCTCCACCAGCCGGTAGGGCGTGGTGACGAAGCCGTGCTCGGAGATCCGGGCGTAGGCCGACAGCGAGCCGATCAGGCCGATGTTCGGGCCCTCGGGCGTCTCGATCGGGCACATGCGCCCGTAGTGGGTCGGGTGGACGTCGCGCACCTCGATTGGGGCGCGCTCGCGGGTGAGGCCGCCCGCGCCCAGCGCGCTCAGGCGGCGGCGGTGCCTGAGGCCGGCCAGCGAGTTGGTCTGGTCCATGAACTGGCTGAGCTGCGAGGAGCCGAAGAACTCCTTCTGCGCCGCGACGACCGGCCGGATGTTGATGATCGTCTGCGGCGTGATGGTGTCCGAGTCCTCGGTGGTGAGGCGCTCGCGCACGACGCGCTCCATCCGGTAGAGGCCGATGCGGAAGGCCTCCTGGATGAGCTCGCCGACCGTGCGCAGCCGGCGGTTGCCGAAGTGCTCGTACTCGTCGAGGCGGTCGGCGATGGGCTCGCGCGGCATGATCACGGCCTCGGCGGCGTAGTCCTTGATGGGCTCGCCGGTGTCGTCGAACTCGCCCGACTCCGGGATCCCGAGGTCGCGCGGCAGGGTGACGAGCTCCTTGATCAGCGCGATGATGTCCTTGTGGGTGAGGACGCGCGTGTCGAGGTCCTCGTCCAGGCCAAGCCGGCCGTTGAGCTTGTAGCGACCGACGCGCGTGAGGTCGTAGCGCTTGGTGTCGAAGAACAGCTGGTTGAGGAGCGCGCGCGCGGCGTCGACCGACGGCGGCTCGCCCGGGCGCTGCTTCTTGAACAGCTCGACGAGGGCGCCCTCCTCGGTGCGGGTGACCTCGGTGTCTGCGTCGATCGTGTTGCGGATGTAGAGCGAGTCCTCGAAGAGCTTCAGGATCTCCTCGTCGGTGGCGTAGCCCATCGCGCGCAGCAGCACCGTGACGGGAAGCTTGCGCTTGCGGTCGATGCGGACGTAGACGCGGCCCTTCTTGTCGATCTCCAGCTCCAGCCAGGAGCCGCGCGCCGGCATGAGGTTGGCGATGAAGACCTGCTTCTCGCGGTCCTTGGGCTCCATCACGTAGGCGCCCGGGGAGCGCACGAGCTGGGTGACCACCACGCGCTCGGTGCCGTTGATGATGAACGTGCCCCAGTCGGTCATCCACGGGAAGTCGCCCATGAAGACCGACTGCTCGCGGATCTCGCCCGTCTCGCGGTTCTGGAAGGCGACCTTGACGGTGAGCGGCCGCGCGTAGGTGAGGTCCTTCTCACGGCACTCTGCGATCGAGGCGCCGGACTCGTCGAAGGTGATGTCCTCGAAGACGACGGCGAGGTTGCCGGTGTAGTCCTCGATCGGAGAGACGTCGTCGATGGTGTCCCTGAGCCCACCTCCCTTCGGGTCCACCAGCTGATCGAACGACCGCTTCTGGATGTCGATCAGGTTGGGGAGGTCGAGCGGGGTGTCCAAGCGCGCGAAAGAACGGCGCTGACGGAGGGCATCAACACGTGCCAAGACGACAGACTCCTTCGAGGTTGAGGCGGGCAGCGGGCGGGCGCAAAGCGCGACCCGTCAAGATAGCACAGCGAGCTCCGCCCCCTTGGGGCGGGTAGCGACCGTCACGGACCCCGTCCCGAGGCCGCGCGAATATGTGGCGCGGCTCTTGCCGAGGGACGGCTACGACTATTGGCCGGACGAGTAAGGGTAGCGGCTCCGTGCGGAGCGGGCCAGTCGTGGAGGGCTGGGCAGCACGACGGCCGCCCGGGAGGCGGCCGTCGATGCAGCGTGGTGCGTGAGCGGCGGGCCTACTTGAGCTCGACGCCCGCGCCGGCCTCCTCGAGCTCGGCCTTGAGCTTGTCGGCCTCCTCGCGCTCGATGCCCTCCTTGACGGGCTTGGGAGCCTCGTCCACGAGCGCCTTGGCCTCCTTGAGGCCCAGGCCGGTGGCCGCGCGGACGACCTTGATGACCTGGATCTTCTTGTCGCCGGGGCCCGTGAGGACTACGTCGACCGTGGTCGACTCCTCCTCGGCCGCGCCGTCGCCGGCGGGCGCGGCCGCGGGTGCCGCCGCAGCGACCGCCTGGGCCGACACGCCGAACTCCTCCTCGAGTGCCTTGATGCGCTCGGCGAGCTCGAGCACGGAGATGCCCTTGAGCTCGTCGATCCACTTCTCGGTGGTTGTGGCCATGACTAGCCCTCCTTCTCTTCGCCCTCGGAGGGCGTCTGGTCTTCGGATGTCTCAACCTCTGACTCCGCCGCCTCGGCCTCGGCGACGGGGTCGCCCGCCGCCTCCGCCTCCGGCTGGGGAGCGTCTTCGGCCTTCGGGGCCTCCTCGGCCTCGGGCGCCGGGGCGTCGCCGCCGACGAGCCCCTGCTCGCGGATCTGCTCGAGTTGGATGGCCAGCCCGGAGATCAGCGAGCCAAGCCCGCGCACCAGCCCGGTGATGGGCGACGCGAGCACGCCCACGAGCTGGGCCTGCAGCTGCTCGCGGCCGGGCAGTCGCGCGATGTCCTTGATCTGGTCGATCGTGAGGACGTCGGCGCCCAGCATGCCGCCCTTGATCTCCAGCAGGTCCGTCTGGCGACCGAAAGTGGTGATGGCCTTGGCGGCCACGGCGGCGTCACCGCGGACGAAGGTGAGGGCCGTGGGGCCCTCGAGCAGCTCCTTCAGCCCCTCGGCGCCGGCCTTGTCGACAGCGCGCAGGGTGAGGCGGTTCTTCACGATGCGAAAGCTCGCGTCGGCCTCGCGCAGCCTGGTGCGCAGCTCGGCCGCCTGGGGCACCGAGATGCCGCGGTAGTCCACCGCGTAGATGGCGTCGGCGCCCTCGATCTCGGCGGCGACCTCGTCGATGACGGCTGCTTTCTGGTCTCTGTTCACTCGAAGCTCTCCAATACAGAAGCCCGCACGCAGGCGGGCTCACGAAGGACTTCGAGGCTCCGCCTGCACCGGGCTTCTGGGCCGTGGCCCCGCCGGTGGTCTCGGGCGAGATCGGTTGTGCGGCCGGGGATGGTAGCGGCTCAGCGCCGCACCACCACGTAGCGGTCGCCGCGACGTGCGATCACCAGCTCGCAATCGGCGGCCACGCGGTCCTCGCCGTCCGCGCGCACGACGTCGTAGCCGGGGCCGCAGACGATCGTGTCGACCATGCCGTCGGCGGCGACGATGTTGTCGTTGCCCGCCCCGGCGTCGATCTGGTCGGTGCCGAGGCCGCCCTCGATGCGGTCGTTGCCCTCCCCGCCGGAGATGATGTCGTCGCCGGAGGCGCCCGTGATCCCGTCGTTGCCGGGACCACCCGAGATCTTGTCCTCGTCGGAGCCGCCGTTGAGGGAGTCCGAGCCGGGCCCGCCGATCAGCGTGTCGTTGCCCTGTGCGCCGTTGATCACGTCCGAGCCGCCCTGGCCGTCGAGATAGTCGTGCCCGGGGCCGCCCTCGATGAAGTCGCGGGCGTCGCCGCCGGCGATGCCGTCGTTGCCCGGGCCGCCCGAGAGCACGTCGCGGTCGGCCCCGCCGTCGATCCCGTCGTTGCCGGATCCTCCGCTGAGCAGGTCGGGGCCGCCGAGCCCGGTGAGCGCACCGCCCGCGAGCATGGATGCGAGCACATCGCCCCCCTCGCCGCCGCGGAGCTCGCGGCCCGCTTCGCTCGTGCTCGCCTGCGTGCCGCCGCTGCCGGCGAACGTCAGGTCGAGCGCATCCTCGGGCTTGTTGGGATCGGAGCCGAAGCTGCCCTCGCGCCGGATCACGACCTCGCAGTCGCCCGCGATGCGGTCGCCGCCGTCGGCGCGGACGACGTCGTGGCCCGGCCCGCAGACCACGGTGTCCGGCGCCCCGTCGATGGTGACGATGCTGTCGCCCCCGGGGCCACCGTCGATGTAGTCGGAGCCGAGGCCGCCCTCGATGCGGTCGTCGCCCCCCTCGCCGTAGAGGCGGTCGTTGCCCGACGCGCCCGTGATGCCGTCATCGCCGGCGCGACCGCGGATCACGTCGTCCTCGGCGCCGCCGTTGAGCGAGTCCGACAGCGGGCCGCCCACGATCACGTCGTTGCCCGAGCCGCCGTCGATGATGTTCGAGCCGCCCTGGCCGTCGATGACGTCGTTGCCCGAGTCGCCGGTGATGAAGTCGCGGTCGCCCCCGCCGCGGATGAGGTCGTTGGCCGGGCCGCCCGAGAGGGTGTCCACCCCAGGGCCGCCGTCGAGGCCGTCGGTGGCCGGGCCGCCGGAGATCGTGTCCGCACCCGAAGCTCCGGCGATGCAGTCGATGCCCAGCCCGCCGTCGAGCACGTCGTCGCCGGGCGAGCCGGCCATGGCGTCGCCGCCCGCGCTCCCCGCCATCCGCGCGCCCGCGGCGCCGGCGCTCAGTGCGTTCCCGCACGCCGTCTGGGCGTCGGCGGGCGTGCTGCCGGGCGGCGGCGGGGCGGCAGGCCCCTCGCCCGTCAGGGGAGTCCCGAGAACGCCGCCGATCACGTTCCCGAGTGAGTCGAGCACCTGGCCGGTGGTCTCATCCAGGACACCCACGACCTCGCCGAGGACGTTCTCGACCGTACCGGTGGTGTCGACGATGCCGATGATCTCGCCCGCGAGGTCCACGACCGGCATGAGCAGGTCGCCCAGGAGCCCGGACGCCGTCGCGTCCGGCGGCTCCGGCGGCGGGGCATCGGCCGCGGCAGCCGACGCGGGATACGCGGCTGCGAGCGCAATGGTGGCGATGAACATGGCGAGGAGAGACGGCTTCCGTGCGGTCATGTCGCCGAAGGTAGCCGCGGGTTTTACAACTTCGCCCGAACGCGGACGGATGTATTACCCGAACGGCTGGCGGCTACCTGTATGGGTCAGGCAGCTGCGGGCGCCTCGCCGCGGGCGCCATCCTCGGCCAGGATGTCGCGCGTGCGGGCGGGGTCCACGCGGACGCCGGGCCCGTGCGTGGTGGCGAGCGTGATCGTGCGCAGGTAGCGGCCCTTGGCAGACGACGGCCTGGCGCGGACGATCTCGTCGATGAGGGCCGCGTAGTTCTCGAGCAGCGCCTTCTCCTCGAAGTCGGTCTTGCCGATGGAGAGGTGGACGATGGCGGTGCGGTCGGTGCGGTACTCGACCTTGCCGGCCTTGGACTCCGAGACGGCCTTGGCCACGTCCATCGTGACCGTGCCGACCTTGGGGTTGGGCATCTTGCCCTGGGGGCCGAGCACCCGGCCGAGCTTGCCGACGACGGGCATCATGTCCGGCGTGGCGATGGCCACGTCGAAGTCGGTGAAGCCCTCCTCCACCTTCTTGGCCAGGTCGTCGTCGCCCACGAAGTCGGCGCCGGCGTCGGTGGCCTCGCGCGCCTTGTCGCCCTTGGCGAAGACGGCGACCGTCATGTTCTTGCCGAGCCCGTGCGGGAAGGCGATCGTGCCGCGCAGCTGCTCGTCGGCGTGGCGCACGTTGAGGCCCGTGCGGATGTGGACCTCGACGGTCTCCGCGTACTTGGCCGTGCCCAGCTCCTTGACGAGCGAGATGGCCTCGGCGGGCTCGTACTCGTGCTCGCGGTCGACCTGCGCGTAGGCGTCCCGGTAGCGCTTGCCGCGCTTCATCAGCCCGACACCTCCACGCCCATCGAGCGCGCGGTGCCCTCGATGATCTTGGAGGCCTGGTCGACGTCGTGCGCGTTGAGGTCCTGCAGCTTCTTCTCCGCGATCTCGCGCACCTGCGCCTTGGAGATGGTGCCGACCTTGTTGCGGTTGGGCTCGCCCGAGCCCTTGTCGAGGCCGATGGCCTGCTTGATGAGCACGGCGGCCGGCGGCGTCTTGGTGATGAAGGTGAAGGAGCGGTCCTCGAAGACCGTGATCTCGACCGGGATGATCGTGCCCTGGTCGTTCTGCGTCTGGGCGTTGAACGTCTTGCAGAACTCCATGATGTTCACGCCGTGCTGGCCCAGCGCGGGGCCGACCGGCGGGGCCGGGTTGGCCTGTCCACCGGGGACCTGGAGCTTGATGAGGGTTAGGACCTTCTTGGCCATGGCGATCGGGAGAGTAGCGGTCCCTAGATCTTCTTCACTTGGTCGAACCCGACCTCGACCGGGGTCTCACGGCCGAAGATCGAGACGAGCACCTTGAGCCTGGACTGGTCCTCGTTGATCTCGGAGATCTCGCCCGAGAAGTCCGACAGCGGGCCGGAGACGACCTTTACCGACTCGCCGATCGAGAACTGCGCGCGCGTGCGCGGGCGCTCGGCCGTCTCACGGTTGAGGAGGCGGTCGATCTCGGCCTGGGAGAGCGGGACGGGCTTGTTCTGGGGGCCCACGAAGCCGGTGACGCCGGGAGTGTTCTTGACGAGGCTCCAGGAGTCGTCGCCGAGCTCCATGTTCACCAGCACGTAGCCGGGCATGGTGCGGCGCTCGGTCTGGACCTTCTGACCGTCCTTCATCTCCGAGATGATCTCGGTGGGGATGACGATCTGGCGGACGTTGCGCTCCTGGCCCAGCGAGACCACGCGGTGCTCGAGGTTCTGCTTGACCTTCTTCTCGTGACCCGAGTAGGTGTTGACGGCGTACCAGCGGAACATGGTTGGGTGCTCTGAAGTCCTTGGTTAGAGGATTGCCTGGATGACCCGCGAGAAGATCGCGTCGAGCAGACCGAGGTAGCCGCCCGCAAGCAAGACGAAGCCGAGGACGACACCGGTCAGCGTGGTGACCTGCTGCCGGTTCGGCCACTGGACCCGCTGCAGCTCGGCCCAGACATTCGCGAGGAACCCGATGACCTTACCGCGCCCGCGGTGCTGCTCGCGGTCAGCCTCCTGCACGGGGGTGGCATGGCCCTTGCCCTCGGGCCCGAGGGGCTGCTCCTCGTCCTCGAAGTCGTAGTCCTCGAGCTCGTCGCCGGCCTCCTCGGCCTCGCCTTGGGCGGGCTCGTCGAGCGCGGGCTCGTCCTCGAGCGACATGTCGCTGCGACCGAGCTCCTCGGGCGGGGCCGGCGCCTCGAGCTCGAACTGGGACTCCTCCGTGCCGGCTGACTGGGCGCCGGGCTCGTCGCGCGTCTCGGCGCTGCGGCGCCCGCCGTCGCCCCCGTCGGCGAGGCGCTCCGCCCGGCGGGCCGCCTGGCGCTGCTTGGCTCTCTGGCGGTTGCGTGCCACGGTGGGCGGGTTCGCGCGGCTAGCGCGTCTCCTTGTGGGCCGTGTGCTTCGAGCACCAGCGGCAGTACTTGCGCAGCTCGATGCGATCGGGGTTGTTGCGCTTGGACTTGTTGGTCTGGTAGTTGCGCCGCTTGCAGTCCTCACAAGCGAGCGTGACAGCGATTCGGACGTCTCCGCGAGCCATGGCTCCTCTTCGATTCTCGCGTTGATGGGGGCGGCCTCGGGCGAAGAAAAACCCCGCCGGGCCGCGAGGTTGTCAGGAGTCTAGCGCGTCTCTGGCGCAGCGAAAGCGGCCCATTTCTGTCGCGCGCGTGAGGGCCCGGTGTCAGGCCGCCAGGCGCCAGAGGTCCGGCTCGCGGACGTGCTGCACCTCGCGGCCGCGGCGCGCCGCCTCCTCGGCGACGAGCTTGCGGTGCTCGGACTCGCGGGAGGCACGGTTCACGAGGACGACCGAGCCGATGAGGGCGGCCACCGGCTGGTCCTCGTTCCACAGCACCGCCGTCGGAGTGCCCTCGACGGGCTCGCCGGAACGGGGATCGGTGGTGGCCTTGCCGGAGCGGACCTCGGACTGCAAGCGGCTGCTCGAGGCGCCCTCGCAGCCCAGGAAGGCGCAGACCACGTCGAAGTCGGTCTTCATAGCCCTACGTCCCTACCCGAAGGGCGCATGGCCGTATGCGCCAAATTTCGCGGGGCGCCAGGCGGGTGAGTGAAGCCCGGTGCCGGACTCGAACCGCCGACCATTCCTTACCATCGGCCCGGGCCCGGTTCGGCAGGGTCGCGTCGAGGAAGGCCGGGGCTGTGAATTCCCTGCTCAGAGGCGAACTCTGAGCGTTGTGCATGGAACGGAGTGGGTCGGGAGGCGCGTGAGCGCTGGTCGCGCACGCTCCCCCACAGGGTCGACCTGCTGTCACTCAACGACCGCTACGCCGAGCGCCTGCTGCAACTGCAGCTCGCGTGGCTGGACGAAGCCGACGCCGCGTTGGCCGAGCGCAGGTCCCACGCCTAGAGCGACCGCGCCCCCGCGAGAGCAGAACGGCCCGGCTCTCCTCGCGGAGCTCCACTACGTCGACGAGGCGATGCCCGACGCCGCCGCGTTCGCGACGATCGACAAGCCCGCGCTGCTCGTGGCGGCATCCGAGTCCCCGCCTGAGCAGCGGGAGATGACCGAAGCGATGGCAGGCGCGCTTCCCAACGCTCGCACCGCGCTGGTGGGCGGAGGCCACCTCATCGATCCGGCCGCGCCTGAGGTACTCGGCTTCATCGAGGAGCTCCTCGAGAGCCGATAGGTTGCGGGGGTGGAGGTCGTACGGGCGAATGGCCTCGAGATCGCCTACGAGCGCGTCGGGACGGGGCCACCGCTCGTGTTCGTGCACGGCGCTGCCGAGGATGGCCGCGTGTGGCGACCGCAGCTCGCCGCCCTGGCCCAGGAGTTCACGGTCGTCGCCTGGGACGAGCCGGGGGCGGGCCGCTCCTCGGATGTGCCTGCGGATTTCGGCCTCGCGGACTACGCGAACTGCCTCGCGGCGCTGATCGGCGCACTCGCGCTCGGCCCGGCACACGTCGCCGGCCTCTCCTGGGGCGGCACCGTCGTGCAGGAGCTCTACCGCCACCATCCGGAGCTCGTCGCGACGATGATCCTCGTCGACACCTACGCGGGATGGAAGGGATCGCTGCCTGAGGAGGACGTGCGCGCCCGGGTCGAAGGCGTACGGCAGATGCTCGCCGCGCCTGCCGACGAGTTCGAGCCCACGCTTCCCGGGCTTTTCGCCGGTGATCCGCCGGCTGAGTTCTTGCCGCTCCTGGAAGAGATGGCCGCAGACGTCCGCCCCCAGAGCATGAGGACCGCGGTGCTTGTGATGGCCGAGGCGGACCAGCGCGATCTGCTGCCACGCATCGCCGTGCCGACCCTGCTGATCTGGGGCGAGCTCGACGCCCGTTCGCCGCCCCGCATCGCACGCCAGTTCGAGGAGGCGATCCCAGACACCACGCTCGTCCTGATCCCCGGCGCCGGTCACGTGAGCAACCTCGAGCGGCCCGAGCAGTTCACCCAGGCCGTGTGCGAGTTCTGCCGCGGCCGCTCACCGCGTCAGTGCTCGTACCCGCAAAGAGAGTGACCTATGATCGCGGCCGAGATCTCGTGGATGCGCGCCCACAGGTGATCCTGCTTCCCGGGGCGGTGCTCCCCGCCACCTTGGCGTACGGGGCACTGCTGGACGTCCTCGGTGACGAAGTCGAAGCGGTGGCAAAGGATCTCGAGGTCTACGCGGGCGAGGAGCCCCCGCCCGACTATGCGCTCGACGTCGAGAGCAAGGGAATCCTGCGAGCCGCCGAGGCCTCCGGGTTCGACCGCTTCCACCTCGTCGGCTACTCCGGTGGAGGCGCCTCGAGCCTGGCCTTCGCCGCGAAGCACCCGGAGCGGCTGCGAACGCTCGCGCTGCTCGAGCCTGCGTGGGCGGGCAACGAAGGGGGTGACCCGGCCGAGGAGGCGGTATGGCGAGAGTTCGAGCGGATCGTGGCCCTCCCGCCGGAGGAGATGATGCCGGCGTTCGTGCGCGGCAACCTGGGGCCGGGTGTCGAGCCACCGCCGCCACCGCCGGGACCTCCGCCGCCGTGGATGGCGAAGCGGCCGGCCGGGATAAGGGCGTTCATACGGGCGTTCAAGGCCGGCGAGCTCGACCTCGACGCGCTTCGCGGCTTCACGGCTCCCGTCTACTTCGCGCTGGGCGCCCTCAGCAATCCCGACCAGTACGCGAAGATCGCCGAGCGCCTGGCCGGCGTGTTCCCGGACTTCACGCTCGAGGTGTTCGAGAAGTGCCATCACTTCGAGCCGCCGCATCGGGTGGAGTCCGAGCGGCTCGGTTCGTCACTTCGGGACCTGTGGGCCCGGGCTGAGACCGTCTCGGTCGCCGGGTAGCTCCTACTCCCGCGCCACGAGCGAGTCTCAGGCTCGCGTCCATTGCGACCGCCTCCTGGACATCAGCCGCATCCGCGCGAAGCGCAAGCGCGGCGCCGCTGGGGCGCGACGGCCACGCGGGTTGGTTTTCGGGGTGGCTACTGACCCTTGAGGTGATCGAGAACGGGCCGGAACTGCTCTGGCGGGGAGAAGTCCACGTACTCCGAATCCTCGAGCGCCTCGGGCGCATGAGGCGGCGCCCAATAGAAGACGTCGCCCGCTTGGTAATCCTCCTCGCCGTCCGGCGTGTGCATCCGGATGCGTCCCTTCAGCATGTAGCCCCAGTGGGGGCAGCCGCACATGTCGCCGGGAAGGCCCTGCAACGCTGGCCTGAAATCAGCGCCCTTGGGTGCGCGCACGAAGGCGACCGTCATGTCACCGGCCGGCGCTGCTCGCAACTCGGCGTCTCCGTCCGCGAACTCGACAACCGCGTCTTCGCGCGAGATCACTGGCATCGGGCCACCTTTCCTCGGAATCCTCTGGCCGCTCGACCCTCTCAGACTGAAGCCCGAGCTTCAAGGCCGTGAGACAAGTCTCCTCGGCCCGCAGCCGGCCGAGCCTCGGACGAGCACCAGTCTCTCGGGGCACGGATCTGGGCTCGGGCTGGCGAGCGACGTCGCCGGTCGCGGTCCGGCGGGCCGGAAGCCCAGTGTCGGACTCGAACCGACGACCCCTTCCTTACCATGGAAGTGCTCTACCAACTGAGCTAACTGGGCGCTGTTGCGGTGCATTCTGGCACCGAGTGGGGGGAGCAGGATTCGAACCTGCGTAGGCAATGCCAACGGGTTTACAGCCCGTCTCCTTTAACCACTCGGACATCCCCCCGAGTCAAGGGAATCGAGAGTCTAGAGGCTCGGTTCTCGACCGTCCCGACCGCGAATGAGGCACCGTCCTGGACTGGGTGTCGTATAGACCCCCAGGGCAGGATGCTTGCCCCACCCGGCGCGTTGCCGGGGCTAAGAAGCGTCCTTCAGCCGCTGCGCCTCGGGCAGCGACTGCAGCTTCTTGAGCGTGTTGTTCTCGATCTGGCGGATGCGCTCGCGGGTGACGCCGAAGGCGCGGCCCACCTCCTCGAGCGTGCGGGCCTGGTGGCCCTTGAGCCCGAAGCGCATCTCGATGACCTCACGCTCGCGCTCGGGCAGCGCCGCCAGCGCGCGGCACACGTTCTCGCGGCGCAGGTTCTCCGAGGCGAGCTCGAACGGCGACTCCGCCGTCTCGTCCTCGATGAAGTCGCCCAGCTCGGACTCCTCCTCCTCGCCGATCGGCTTCTCGAGCGAGACCGGCAGCTGCGCCATGCGCAGGATGTCCTTGACCTCGCGCGGCGTGCACTCCAGCTCGCGCGCGATCTCGTCGGGCGTGGGCTCGCGGCCCAGCTCCTGCACGAGCTGGCGCTCGACGTGCACGACCTTGTTGAGCTTCTCCACCATGTGCACCGGGATGCGGATGGTGCGGGCCTTGTCCGCGATCGCGCGCGTGACCGCCTGGCGGATCCACCAGGTGGCGTAGGTGGAGAACTTGTAGCCCCGGCGGTAGTCGAACTTCTCGACCGCGCGGATGAGCCCGAGCGAGCCCTCCTGGATCAGGTCGAGGAACGTGAGTCCGCGCCCGAGGTAGCCCTTGGCGATGGACACGACCAGGCGCAGGTTGGCCTCGATCATCTGCTGCTTGGCCACCATGTCGCCACGCTCGATGCGCTTGGCCAAGCCGACCTCCTGGTCGGCGGTGAGCAGCTCGACCTTGCCGATGGAGCGAAGGTAGAGGCGCAGCGAGTCGAGGCTGGGCTCGACCGTGAGGTCGATCTCCACCTTCTTGCGCTGCGACGGGTCCTTCTGGCCCGACGCCTCTACCCGGCCGTTCTCCGACACCGCCGGGCGGCCGTCGGCCGCGGACACGACGTCGATGCCGTTCTCGAGCAGGTAGGCGTGCAGGTGCTGGACCTGCTCCTTGGTGACGTCGACCTCTTCGAGGCACTGCGCGATGGCCTCGAAGGTGAGGTAGCCGCGCTCCCGGCCCTCCTCGACGAGCTGTCTGAGCTCTTCGATCTCGGTGAACGGCCCGGCCGTGTCGAACGACGTGCCGGCCGTCTCCTCCGTAAGCAGAACGCCCTCGTCTTTCGCAGTCACCCCTCGCTCCTTCGAGACGCCGTTACCGGACGCTCAGCGCCCGCCGTGCCACTTCAGGATTCGGTTTTGGAGTCCGCGGCAGCTGCCGCGAGGGGCTGAGCCAGGATCGAAGGAAGGCCTTCGGCGCTCCCCCCGGGCGTCAAACCGCGGCCACCTTAGCACCGATCAAGGCGGTTGGATCGCAGAGAGGTACCGCTATCGTCCCCCATGTGAGCGAACCCCTCATCGCCGACGTCCAGGCGCGTCGCCCGGCGGCCAGCGTGTCGCTCTCGCGCGTGGGCGTCACGGGCGTGGAGAAGGTGGTCAGGATCTCCTCCAACGGGACCGAGCAGCTCTTCTACGCCGAGCTCGAGTGCTACGTGGATCTCGGGCCCGAGCAGAAGGGCGCGCACATGTCGCGCTTCGAGGAGATCGTGAACGAGGCGATCGACGAGGTCGTGCTCGACGAGGCCTTCAAGGCGGAGACGCTGGCGATGCACATCGCCGAGCGCGTGCGCGAGCGCCAAAGAGCCCTGCGCGCCGAGGTCACGATCGCTGCGCGCTACCCCGAGTACAAGCGCGCGCCCGAGTCCGGCAGCCGCACGCAGGAGATCTACACGCTGTTCGGCTCGGCGGTCGCCTCCGCCCGCGGCACCCGCCGGCTGGTGGGCGTGCAGGCCCAGGGCATGACCGCCTGCCCGTGCGCGCAGGAGCTCGTGGCCGGCCGCTCCCGCGAGCGGCTCGAGGCCGACGGCTTCACAGAGGACGAGATCGGGCGCATCTTCGAGGCGGTGCCCGTGGCCACCCACAACCAGCGCGGGATCGGCACGCTCTGGGTGGGCTGCCCCGAGGGCTGCACGGAGTCGGTGGAGGCGCTCACGATCCTCGGCATCGTCGAGCGCGCCATGAGCTCAGAGATCTACGAGCTGATGAAGCGCGCGGACGAGGTGGAGGTCGTGGAGAAGGCGCATCGCCACCCGCGCTTCGTGGAGGACTGCGTCCGCGAGATGGTGCGGATGGCGGTCGAGGAGTTCGAGCAGTTCGGTCCGGACGCGTTCGTCATGGCCCGGCAGGAGAACCTCGAGACCATCCACAAGCACAACGTCGTCGCCGAGCGCTACGGGCTCATGGGCAACCTGTCGCGTGAGCTGCGCGAGGGCGAGCACGTGCGCCGGCACGTGACGATGCGCGAGTGGCTCGAATCCGAGCGCTGAGCCCCGCCCACGCGCCTCAGCCGCGCGGCTCGACCACGTAGAGCGGGCCCGGCCCGATCGTCAGCGCCACGCGGCCGTCCTGCGCGGCGACGCTGCGCTCATCTCCCAGGTGCGAGACGACGCGGACCTCGGGGGCGTCGACCGGAAGGGCCAGCGCGCGGGTGCGGTCGGTCTGCGGGAACGGGCCCTGGCCGTCGGCCGCCGACTCGCCCGCAAGCCAGAGCGCCACGATGCGCTCGCCCGCGCCGAGGTACTCGAGCGCGAAGCCCCGCCCGCCCAGCAGCAGCCGGCCCCGCGGCAGCCCGAGCTCGCGCGAGAGGTCGCGCTCGAACTCCGCCCCCTCGAACACGCGCGTGAAGGTGGAGAGGGCGCGCACCGCCGGCTTGGGCGAGCCGTCGGGCCGGAAGAAGCCGAACCATGCCTCCTGGTTGGCGCCCGTGGGGTCCTCCGCGCCACCGTACGTGTACCAGGTGAGCACCGGCAGGCCCTGGGCGAACGTAGCGGCCTGCATGCGCGCGACGTACTGCGCCTGCTTGGTCTCGCTGACGCCGTAGGAGCGGTCGTGCGTGGGCCAGCCGACCTCAGTGATCCAGAGCGGCTTGTGGCGGTCGGTGGGCGGAAGCGCGGCGCGCATCTCCCCGGCGGCGGACAGCACCGAGCCGCGGATCGGGACGTCGACCTCGGGCGAGGTGAACGGGTAGGGATAGGGGTGGTAGGCGAGCACGTCGAAGCAGCGGCCCAGGCGTGGGTCGGCGCGGTAGGTGGCCCGCACGAACTCCGGCCCCGACATGCCCGGCAGGTTGGCCACGGCGGGGAAGAACACGCCGCCGTAGACGACCGGGGTGTCGGGATCCGCCGCCTTCAGCGCGTCGTGTGCGGCGCACAGCAGCCGCGCGTACGCGAGCGGGTCCTCGTGCGGCGCCCAGAAGCGCCAGCCCTCGTTCTGCTCGTTCCAGACCTCCCAGGCGATCACCTCGTCGCCGTAGTGCTCGGCCGTGGCGGCTGCGTAGCGGGCGAAGTCGCGCGGGTCGTCGGGTGGGACGAGGTGTGCCGCCCCCACAGCGAACGGGGGGACGCCGCCGCCGAGCGGCGTGCGCGCCAGCAGCCCGCCGAGGGCCGAGTAGTCGGGATGGCCGTAGGCGAGCAGGCCGATCACGTGCAGCCCGGCGTCGCGGATCATCGCGACCTCGCGGTCGCGCTCGGCGAAGTCGAAGTCCCGGAGCGGCGGCCCCGGCGGCTCCACGTCGTGCCAGTTGATGTCCAGCCGGATGGCGCGCACGCCGGCGTCGTGCAGCGCCCGGTAGGCATCGGCTCGCGCGCCCGGGTCGCTCGGCAGGAAGTTGGCGTTGGAAGCCACGAGCCCGTAGCTCGCGGCGTGCTCCGCGCCCGCCGCCCCCGGAAGGGCGAGCACGGCGAGGACGGCCGCGAGGCTAGCCCGTGCTGTGCCGCGCACGGCTGCTCTCCCGGCGGCGCAGCGCCGCCTCCTCGATCCGGCGGCGGACGTTGAGGAAGTAGTCCACCCCGGACACGACGGTCACGACCACGGCGGCGTAGACCAGGCCGTCGACCCAGGGGGCGGTGTGGTCGCTGGCGGCGATGAGGGCGAGCACGGCGGCCACCTGCACGACCGTCTTCGCCCGGCCGAGCTGGCTGGACGGGATGGCCACGCCCTGGGCGCCGGCGAAGATGCGCAGCCCGCTGACGGCGAACTCGCGCGCGATGATCACCATCGCCACCCAGGCGGCGAGCTTGTCGAGGCTGACGAGCGAGATCAGGGCGGCGGCGATGAGCAGCTTGTCCGCCACCGGGTCCATGACCTTGCCGAAGCTGGTGATGCTCCCGCGCGAGCGCGCGATGTAGCCGTCGAGCCCATCCGTGAGGGCGGCCGCGACGAACACGATCGCCGCGATGGTGGAGCCGTTGGGCGTCTCCTCCAGCAGCGCCACCACCAGCACCGGCACGAGCAGGATGCGCAGCACCGTGAGCACGTTCGGGAGGTTGAGCGGGAACACGGCGATCAGGCTACTTGCCGCTGCCGCACGAGCTCAATGCCCACCGAGCTCCCCACGGGCCCGAGCGGGGAGACGGTCGCGGCCAGCAGCGGCCACGGGAAGACCCGCCGGACGCAGCCGTTGGCCACCAGCAGGCAGAGCCCGATCCAGCCGAAGCCGTGGGTCCAGCCGAGCACGGTCTCGGCGCTCTCGTCCACATGGCCGATCCAGACGACCAGCAGCGTTGCGAAGATCGCGACCTCGACCGCGGAGTAGAGGCGTACGAACTGGAAGTAGGACACGCCGCTCAGGGTACGGAGCGGGTGCGCTCCGGGGCGGAGCGCTCAGCCGGCGGCGACGGCCGGCTCGCGCCGCAGCAGCTCGATGAAGACGCCCACGACGTCCGGGTCGAACTGGCTGCCGGCGCAGCGCACGAGCTCGGCCTGCGCCTCGTCGTGCGCGATGCCGGCCTTGTAGACACGATCGGTGGTCATAGCCTCGTAGGCGTCCGCCACCGCGAGGATCCGCGCCGGCATGGGGATCGCCTCGCGGGACAGGCCCTCCGGATAGCCGCGGCCGTCGGGGCGCTCGTGGTGGGCCAGCACCCAGCCCGAGATGTCCTCGAGGTTGGCCCCCTGGAGGATGCGCGCGCCCAGCTCGGGGTGCTTCCTCATCTCGGCCCACTCGTGATCGTCGAGTGATCCGGGCTTCTGGAGGATGGAGTCGGGGATGCCCATCTTGCCGACGTCGTGGAGCACGCCGGCCAGGTGCACGCGCTCCACGATCGCGTCGCCCAGGCCCAGCTCGCGGGCCAGCAGCTTGGCGTAGCGCCCGACGGTCTGGGAGTGGAGAGAGGTTCCGGTGTCGCGCATGTCGAGCGTCTCGGCGAGCACCAGCACCGCGGCGAGGTGGCCCTCCCCCTGGACGCGGGTGCGCGCGTCGGGCTCGAGCAGCTCGGCCGAGACCTGGGCGTTGTATATGACGGAGCGGTCGCCACCGAGGCGCTTGGCCACCGCCACGGCGTAGTCGCACGCGTGCATGAGCTCGGCGGAGCTGGCGCCATGGTGCGGGCAGCTGGCCACGCCGAAGCTCGCGGTGGTGGTGGCGGGGCCGTCGGCGAGGTCGTCGCGGATGGAGCGGCGCAGCCGCTCGGCCAGGACGTAGCCGCCGTGCTCGTCGGTGTCGGGGAGGATGACCGCGAACTCCTCGCCCGAGATGCGCGCGGGGATGTCGATGCGGCGCTGCCGGGAGGTGAGCACGCGCGCCACGCGCGCGAGCACCACGTCGCCGGCGTCGTGGCCGTGCCGCTCGTTGAGGTCGCGGAAGGCGTCGAGGTCGGCCACGAGCAGGCTCAGCGGCCGGTTGTTGCGGCGGGCGCGCTCGAACTCCACCTCGAAGGCCTCGCCGAAGCCGCGCCGGTTGCGCAGCCCGGTGAGCGCGTCGCTGCGGCCCGCGTCGGCGATGCCGCCGATCAGCCGCTGCACGCGCGAGCGCAGCGCCGAGACCACGAGCGCGGCGAGCACCGACGTGACGGCTGTGAGGGCGATGGCGGGACGGGCCTGCATCGCCCCGAGGCTGAAGGCGGCCGTGACCGCGACGGGCGTGGCCACGAGCGCCGGCGGCGCCCACCACGGCACCACACGGCCGAGGACCGGCGGGGAGAGATCATCGGCGGCTGCGCGCCGGCTGCGGCGCGAGCCGGGAAGGAGCCGCGAGACATCCATGGACCCTGTCCGCATCGGTCGCCGTCGGGCACCGCTTGAGGTGGCTGGACGAACGTCGGGCCGAGCCCGTGGGCGGAGCCGCCGCCCGGCATCATGGAGCCACGTGCGGCTCCCCCGCGTGCACACCGGGCACCCCGAGGTCGAGTGGGTGCAGCTGACCCACCACGCCGTGGTGCGCTTCCGCGCGCGCCGGCGGGTGCCGCGCGGAATGGACGCGGCGGACATGGCGGCGGGGGCGCTGGCCGGCGCGACCGTGGACCGCGTTCCGCCCTCGTGGGCGGCGGGTCAGGAGGCCGAGTGGTTCGCGGTGACCGGCGACACGTGCTTCCCGCTCGTGCGCGCACCCGACGCGGGCGTGTGGATCACGACGACCTGCCTGGTGCGCGGGGCGTGAGCGTCGCGGGAAAGCGCTCGAGGACCCAGTTGGCGTCGACGATCGGGCGCCGGAACTCGCGCCCGCCGACGGTCACGTAGTCGCGTGTGCGGGGGTCCACCGGCAGGTCGGCCTCCACCGGGTACCACTCGTTGTGCCGGGTGATCAGCTCGTTGAGGTCGTCGAAGCGCCAGACGGCCACGGTCTCGTGCCAGCGCCGGGCGAACCGCCGCTCGTCATCACCGCATTCGTCGACGATGCGCGAGCGCTCCCTCGCCAGCCGGAAGCGCAGCAGGGCGAGCTCGTCCTCGATCTCGCGCAGGCGCTCCATGTAGCGCGGCATGAACGCGGCCGCCAGCGCGGACTCGATGGTCCGCTGCCGCTGGAGGGCGCGGCGCGACAGCGGCCTGCCGCGGCGGGCGGTGTCGAAGCGGGGGGCCGGTGGCTGCTCGGCTGGCACCCGCCTGAAGATAGAGGCAGTGGTGTGCCTGTCGCGCGGCGCGGGCATCAGGGAGGAGTCGGTTGCCGACCGGGGAATCCTGTAACAACTGGAGACCCGCGTGCCACCGGCCGATGACAAAGCCATGGACCCTCGACAGAAGCGCCTCCTGAACGAGACACGCCGGACGCGCCAGCGCGCGCTGGCGCGGAAGGACGTCCGCGCCGTGCATGCGTGCAACGTGACCATCGCGGCGCTCCGCCGCGCCGCCGCGACCGGCCGCGGCTGACGCCCCCCGGGTGGCCTAGCCAGCGGCGACGGATCAAAGGCAACCGTCCTGGATAGGGGGCATACGACCCCCAAAGCAGCATCCTTCGCGCGGGTCGGCGCGAGCTCCGAGTCGTGGATCAACCAGCTAGGGGCGGGCCGTCTCGACGGCACGCAGCGCCCCGGTCTCGGGGTCGAAGATGAAGCCGCGGACATGCTCGCGGGCGTTGAGCTCCCGGCTCGAACGCAGCCGGGCGAGGCTGTGGCGCAGCGTGGCCTCGACGTCGTCGAAGGCGCCGAGCCGCCAGTTCGGCAGCACGCCGTCTGCGGCGAGCGCCTGCGCGAACTCGTCCTCGGAGGCCCCGTGCAGCCCGCAGCCCTCGTGCATGACCACGACGATCTCCTCGGTGCCGAGCAGCCGCTGGGAGATGCTCAGCGAGCGGATGGCGTCGTCGGTGACCAGCCCGCCGGCGTTGCGGATGATGTGCGCGTCGCCGCGGTCGAGGCCGAGCATCGGGAAGAGGTCGATCCGCGTGTCCATGCAGGAGAGCACGGCCACCTTGCGGCGGGGCCGGGGGTCGAGGTCCGGGGCCGCGAGCTGGTCGGCTCGGGAGGCCGCGGCCGCGAGCATGTCGTCGGCGTTCGTCATAGGCGGTCGCGAATCGTAGAGGCTGGAAAGCCGACGGGGAGACTCGAACTCCCGACCCCTTCATTACGAGTGAAGTGCTCTACCAGCTGAGCTACGTCGGCGCGGCGCCCTCCAATCGCCGAGCAGGGCGCGCACGCGAGTGTAGCCGTGGATCGGCGCGCGTTCGCGCGCCGCCGCGGCCGCGCGAGGCCGGTGGCGGCTTGCGGCTGCGCGGGGCGAGCCTTACGGTGATCGCGCATGTCCACGCGTCACGACCAGCCGGTCCACGGCGCCCCGGGCACCGCACTCAGCATCGTTGCTGAGGGTCGTGAGATCGTGGCGACGGGCCCTGTGACGGTGGGCTGCGACGCAGCCGCAGACCTACGCCTGGACGACCCTCGGGTGGAGGGCGTGCACCTGCGAATCGACCTCGGGGACGGGGGCTGGACCGTGCGCGACGCGAGTGCCCGCGGCACGTTCGTCGGCGGGGCGCGGATCCTGGAGTGCGCGGTCTCCGAGCCGCTGATCGTCCGGCTCGGCTCACCCGGCGGGCCGGCCATCGAGCTGCGCCCGCTCGCCCGCGAGCGCGCTGCCACCCAGGGCATCTCCGCGCTCGACGAGGCGCAGACCGCGCCCCCGGGTCGCGCGCCGAAGGATCAGCGCCGTCTCGGCAAGCTCTCGGGCGTCCACCAGACGCTCACGACGAGCATCACGATCGGCCGAGCGCCCGACAACGGCTGCGTGGTGGACGACCTCCTTGCGTCCCGCCACCACGCGCGCATGACGCTGCGACACGACGGCCGCTGGGAGCTGGTCGACCTCGACTCCGACAACGGCACCTTCGTGAACGGCCGGCGGATCGAGAGCGTGATCCTGGAGGACCTCGACGTCGTGACAGTGGGACACCACGCCTTCAGGCTGGTGGGATCTCGGCTCGAGGAGTACGTGGACGAGGGGGAGGTGACCTTCGAGGCGATCGGGCTCACCGTGCGCACCGACAGCGGCCGCCTGCTGCTCGACGACGTGACCTTCTCGCTCGACGAGCGGGCGCTCCTGGCGCTGGTGGGCCCGTCGGGGGCCGGCAAGTCCACGCTGCTGAACGCGCTCACGGGATTCCGCCCCGCTCAGCACGGCACCGTCATGTACGGGGGCCGCGACCTCTACGGCTCCTACGACGAACTGCGCACGCGCATCGGGTTCGTCCCCCAGCAGGACGTGGTCCACGACCCGCTCACGGTGCGAGAGGCGCTCTCCTATGCGGCCGAGCTGCGCTTCCCGGCCGACGTCCCGGGTGCGGAACGCGAGCGCCGCGTGGACGAGGTGATCGACGAGCTCGGCCTGAGCGACGTGCGCCACACCCTGGTGGCCGACCTGTCCGGTGGCCAGCGCCGGCGCGTGTGCGTCGGGCTCGAGCTGATCACGAAGCCCTCGCTGATCTTCCTCGACGAGCCCACCTCGGGCCTGGACCCCGGCTACGAGCGCGACCTGATGCAGCTGCTCCGCACGCTCGCCGACGGCGGACGGACAATCGTGGTGGCGACCCACAGCGTCCAGAGCCTGCGGCTCTGCGACCGGGTGCTGTTCCTCGCGCCCGGCGGTCGGCCGGCCTACTTCGGCCCCGCCCAGCTCGCGCCGGCGTACTTCGGCCGGGACGACTTTCAGGAGGTCTTCCGCGACCTCAGCACCCACCAGGACCACGACTGGTCGGCGGCGTTCCGCGAGCATCCATACTTCGAGCGCTACGTGGCCACGCGCCGGCAGAGCCCGGCCGATCGCACGCCGTCGGGCCGGCGCGCGGTGCCGCGCCTGCCGAACCCGCGCCACTGGCTGTCGCAGTTCGCGATGCTCACCCGGCGCTACGCCCGCGTGGTGACCAGCGACCGGCGCAACCTCGCCCTGCTGGTGCTCCAGCCGGTGCTTCTCGGCCTGCTGATGCTAGCGGCGCTGCCGGCGGGCGAGCTGGGCACCTTGGCGGAGGGGGAGCTGCGGGTGGTCTCGCGCGCGGGCCTGGTGCTGCTCGTGGTGGTGCTGGGGGCCACATGGCTCGGCGCGTCCAATGCCATCCGCGAGATCGTCAAGGAGCAGGCGATCTTCCTGCGCGAGCGCGCCGTGGGGCTGTCGGTGTCGGCGTACGTATGGTCCAAGGCCCTCGTGCTCGGAGCCGTGACGGTGCTCCAGTCTGCGGTGCTCGCCGCCATCGCGCTGGCCCGCCAGGACGGGCCCGCCGAGGGCAGCCTGCTGGCGTGGCCCCTGGGCGAGCTGATGCTGGCCGCGGCGCTTGCGGGTCTGGCCGGGATGTCCCTGGGCCTGCTGGTGTCGGCGATCGCGCGGAGCGTCGACCGGGCGATGACGATCCTCCCCGTGGTGCTGATCGTGGAGATGCTGCTCGCGATGGGCGGGCTGTTCCCGGACCTGGTGGACAAGCCCGTGCTCAAGCAGGCCAGCTACGTGGCCGGCACCCAGTGGGGCTTCTCGGCCACTGCCTCGACCGTGGACCTGGACCGACTCCAGTCGGTGGACCGTGTGGCGCGCGAGCTGCCGAGCGTCCGGCTCGAGGACCCGCTGCCGGTGCTGCGGGCGCTGTCGGACACGGGAGACGAGGGCGAGCGGCGCTGGCGCCACGACTGGCCCACCTGGCTCCTCGACGCCGGCGTCCTGCTCGCGCTCACCCTGGCAGGGATCCTGGCCGCCATGGCCGCGCTCTGGCGTCGGCGGCCGGAGGCCTGAGATGCGTGCCGCGCCGGCCGCGCTGGCCGCGCTCGCCCTGTTGGGGGCCGGCTGCGCAGACCCCGCCGGTGACGAGCCGGCCGGCGCCGGCGCGATCCCGCCGAGCGAGCGCTGGGAGGCGATCGCCCGCGAGCTCGGCGGGCCGGAGAACCCGGCCTCGCCCAACGTGTGCAACCGCGGCGAGCGCGCCTGCGTGGAGGAGGTCGTGAGCGAGATGCGGCGGCGCTTCGATGTGCTGGCCGCCGCTTGCGACCACAAGGCGGCCTTCGCGTTCATGTACCTGCAGGTGACCGAGGGCGTGGGCGACGACGGCACCCGGATCTTCCGCGATCCGGAGTACCTCAACCACCTCGACGCGGTCTTCGCCCATCTCTACTTCTCGGCCTTCGACTCCTTCACGCGCGGCAACGATGTCCCGGCCGCGTGGCGCGTGGCGTTCGAGGCGGCGGACGCCCGCCGCGTGACCGGCCTCGGGGACATGCTGCTCGGGATGAACGCCCACATCTCCCGCGACCTGCCGTTCGCCCTCGCGGACATCGGCCTCGAGACCGCGGAGGGCGAGAGCGGCCGGCCCGACTACGACCGGGTGAACGGGCTGCTCGCCGACGTGCAGGAGCCGATGCTCGCCGCCGCGTCCGAGCTGCTGGACCCGTCGATCGCGGGCTTCCGTCTCGATGCGCTGGACTTCAGCGCCCGGGACGTGGCCGACCTCATCGCCACCTGGCGCAGCGAGGCCTACCGCAACGCCGAGACGCTGATCGCGGCCCCCACGCCGGCCGCGCGAGCCAAGGAGGCAGCGCGCATCGAGCGCAATGCCGAGAGCCGTGCCCGCGTGCTCGAGATGGCGATGTCGTACGCGCTGCTGGGCGAGACCACCGCTGAACGGGACGCCTACTGCGCCCGCCGGACCGCGGGCTGACCGCGTTCAGGCGCCCACGAGCGACCGCAGGCGGAAGCTGAGCGCGGAGAGGGCCAGGTCCTCGGTCACGTTGAGCTCGAGCGACTGGCGGGCGTCCTCGCAGCGCTCGGCGGCGTCGCGCAGCCTGCGCGTGTCGCGGCCCTCCGCCACGGCCGCGAGCGCGGCGGCCCGGTCGCGGGCGAGGACGGCGTCGTGCGCGCCCTCGGCAGAGCACACGAGGTCGCGGAAGCTGAGGCCGGCGAGGGTCAGACCGAGGTCGAGCAGCTCGGTGCGGGCGCGCCGGCCGTCGCGCTTGGCGGCCTCCTCCAGGTCCCGCTCGAGCGCGCGCCGGTCGCGGCCCTTGGGCTCGTACTCCAGGCGCTCCGCGGCGCGCCGCGCCGCCGCCTCCTCGGCCGCCGCGCGGCGTTCCTCGGCGCGGTCGAGCAGCGGCCGCCAGGGCTCCGGGTCGCCCTCACCCGCGAGCGCGTCGCGCACGAGGCTCTCCACGTCCGCGCGCAGCCCCTCCCCCTCCTCGGAGGCGAGGAAGCGCGCCCGGGCGGCGTTGCCGAGCGCCAGGCGCCCGCAGGCCGCGGCGCGCTCGGCCGGCACACCGTCGCGCTCAAGGGCGGCTGCCACGCGCTCGGCGGGCAGGGGGTCGAAGCGCACGAGCTGGCAGCGCGACACCACCGTCTCGATCACCTGGCCCAGCGCGTCGGTGAGGAGGATCAGATGCACGTAGGCGGCCGGCTCCTCGAGCGTCTTGAGCATCCGGTTGGCCACCTCGTCGTTCATGGTGTCCACGCGCTCGAGCACGAACACGCGGCGGCTGGCCTCGAACGGCGTGCGCGAGGCCGCGCCCACCACCGGTTCCTCCACATCCTCCACGCGCATGACGTGCGCGCCCGTGGGCGCGACCCAGGTGAGGTCGGGGTGCGAGCCGGTGCCCACCCGGCGGCGCACGGAGTCGGGCTCGTCCTGTCCCGAGGCCAGCAGCTCGGCGGCGAACGCGCGTGCGGCGGTGCGCTTGCCGGTGCCCGGCGGACCGTGGAAGAGGTAGGCGTGCGAGGGCGCGCCGGATGCCAGCCCGCCGCCGAGCACCATGCGCGCGTGTGGCTGCTCGTCCGTGCCGGCGATCTGCGGGGCCTCGCTCACGAGCGCGCCGCCCGCACCTCGGCCAGCACCTCGGCGTGGACCTCCGCGGGCGGGCGCGCGGCGTCCACCCGGCGCCAGCGCCCTCCGCCGGCGATGCCCTCGTAACCGCGCAGCACCGCCTCCTGCAGCGCGGCGCCCTCGTGCTCGAAGCGGTCGGCCTGGCCGGCGCGCCCGGCCGCCGCCTCGGGCTGGATCCACAGCAGGAAGGTGAGGTCGGGCTCGAGGCCGCCCGTGGCGACCGCGTTCACGCGCGCGACCTCCTCCACCCCCAAGCCGCGCGCCGCGCCCTGGTAGGCGAGGGAGGAGTCGAGGAAGCGGTCGCACACGACAACGCGGCCCTCGTCCAGCGCCGGGCGGATGACGCGCGCGACCAGCTCGGCGCGCGCGGCGGCGAACAGCAGCGCCTCGGCCCCCGGGCCGATCTCGAGCGCGGGGTCCTTGAGCAGCTCGCGCACCCTCTCCCCCACCTCCGTGCCGCCGGGCTCGCGCACGGGGAGGCAGTCGTCGCCGAGCGCCTGGCAGAGCATGCGCGCCTGGGTGGTCTTGCCCGACCGGTCGATGCCCTCGAAGGTGACGAAGAGGCCGCTCACGGGAGCGGCGGAAGCTAGCAGTACGATCCCCGGCCTCATGCGGGCTCTGGTCACCGGCGGCGCGGGCTTCATCGGCTCCAACCTCGTGGACGCGCTGCTCGAGCGCGGCGACGAGGTGACCGTGCTCGACAACTTCTCCACCGGACGGCGCGAGAACCTCGAGGGAGCGATCGGCAGGGGCGCGCACCTCACTGAGCTCGACATTCGCGACGGCACCGCCGTGACGGACGCTCTTGACGGAGCGAGCCCCGACGTGGTCTTCCACCTCGCCGCCCAGATCGACGTGCGCCGCTCCGTGGCCGACCCGGCCTTCGACGCCGCGGTGAACGTCGGCGGCACCATCAACCTGCTGCGCGCCGCGGGGGCTGCGGGCGTGCGCCGGTTCGTGAACGCCTCCACCGGCGGGGCCATCTACGGCGAGGGCCGGGTCATACCAGCCCCGGAGGACCACCCCACCGAGCCCGAGGCCCCCTACGGTCAGTCCAAGTGGTGCGCCGAGGGCTACTGCGAGCTGTTCGGCCGCATCGACGGCCTGTCCACGGTCTCCCTGCGCTTCGGCAACGTCTACGGGCCGCGCCAGGACCCGCTCGGCGAGGCCGGCGTGATCGCGATCTTCTGCGGCAGGCTGCTCGAGGGCGAGCGGCCCACGGTGTTCGGCGACGGCCTGCAGACGCGCGACTACGTGTACGTGGGCGACATCGTCGCGGCGGCCTTCGCGGCCGCGGAGTCGGAGGCCCGGGGGGCGCTCAACATCGGCACGGGCGTGGGCAGCACGGTGCTCGACCTGGTCGAGGCGCTGGGGGCGATCTCGGGCGAGCCGTTCGAGCCCGAGCACGCGCCGGAGCGCGCGGGCGAGATCCGCCACATCGCGCTCGACGCAGGCCGCGCCCGCTCCGAGCTGGGCTGGGAGCCGCGCGTGGACCTGCGCGGCGGGCTCGAGCTCACTCTGGACTCGCTGCGCTAGGCGGCGCAGGCGCCGCCGGGGCCGGGGCCGGCGGAGGCGGGACGAGTCGCGGCAGCGGCGTGCCCGTGGCCGTGGCCGAGCGCACGCTCGGGTCGAGCGCGGGCAGGAACAGCAGCGCCGACTCGCCGCGCGGGTCGAGCTCGGCCAGGCGCTGGGCGGCGGGGAGCGCGGCGCGGAGGTCGTCGCGCCGGAAGTTGAAGGTGGCCACGCGCAGCCACGCCTGGGGATCGCTGGGCGCGCGGTCCACGCCCTCGGCGAGCAGCTGGGCGGCGCGGTCGTAGCGGCCGCGGCGCTCGGCGATCGCAGAGGCGGCTGCGGTGGGGTCGTCCGAGAGCGGGTTGAGGCGGCGGGCGATCTCGGCGTCGCGTGCGCCGGCCGCGAGCTCCTCCGGCGTGCCCGCCGCGGCGTGCTCGAAGGCCGAGCTCGTGCGGTCACGCGCGAGCGCGGGCAGCAGCGCCGACAGCGCGAAGGCGCAGCACATGGCCACGCCGAGCGCGAGCATGCCCACCCGCCCGCCGGGCTCGCGGCCGGGGGCGAGTGGCCGCACCTCCGACCCGCCCGCGCCCGGCGGCCGGGCGGCCAGGATGCCGAGGAAGAGCAGCGCGGGGAGGGTGACCGCGGGCACGTCCCAGTCCCAGTCGAACCACATGTGCACCGCGTAGGCGGAGATGGCGGCCGCGAGCGCGGTGACGTAGGGCCGCTGGCCGGCGGGGCCGCGCCACAGACGGCGGACGGCCGCCGCGGCCAGCAGCGCCAGGCCCCCGAGGGCGAGCAGCGCGCCGATCACGCCCGTCTCGGCGAGGAACTGCAGCGGGACGCTGTGGGCGTCGCGCACGGGCAGCGTGTTCTCCCGGTACTGGAGGTGGAGCAGCTGGAAGCTGCCGGCGCCATGGCCGGCGAGCGGACGGTCGGACCACGCACCCGCGGCCTCCTCCCACCAGGTCCAGCGGTTGCCCGAGTTGGTCTTGAGGATGCGGCCGGGGTCGTTGGTCTTCTCGGCCTTGGTCTCGGTGAACTGGTCGAACTGGTGCTCGATGGTGCCGCCCACGCCGCGCTCGGAGTCGTTCATCGCGCCGAGCAGGCCCAGCGAGAGCACCGCGCCCGCGATCCAGGTCACCCGCCACGCGGTGCGCCGGGCCCGCGCGGTCATCACCACCCATTCGTCCCAGCGCCGCAGCGCCCAGCCCGCCGCGGCCGCGAGCACCACTCCCGCGACCAGCGCGATCAGGAAGGCGATGCCCTCGTCGGTGCGCTCGGCGACGGGCACGGCGTCGGTGGTGAGCGGGTCGCTCGTGAAGCCCAGCACGAGCGCCGGGGCGGCGCCCAGCACGGCGGCCCCGGCGAACGCCAGCAGGCGGAGGCGGTCCGGGCTGAGCGCCACCAGCAGCGCGACCGCGAACAGCAGCGCCAGCAGCGCGCCGCGCGAGTAGGTGAGCCCGATCGTCACGAGCAGGGGCACGAGCGTGAGCTCGGAGAGGATGCGCGTGGTCCTGTTTCGCTCGAGGTCGGCCGCGGCGCGCAGCGCGATGGGCACGGCGAGAACGCAGAAGAGGCCGAGCGCGTTCCAGTAGCCGAACGGCGCGCGCAGGCGGGAGAAGTCGGCGGTGTGGTTCAGGTCGACGAGGCCGAGGAGGTCGAGCGACGGCAGCGCCTTGCCCCCCAGCGCGTAGAGCGCGACCACGGCGGCGAGGGCCACGAAGCCGAGCGCCATCCGCTCGGCCGCCCGCGGAAGGCTCGCCCCGATGACGAGGCCGAGGCCCGCCACGAGGGCGTAGCCGATCATCCGGTTGAAGTCGAGCCAGCTGTTCTCGGGCGCGATCGACCAGGCGAGCGAGATGCCGTTCCAGACGGCGAACAGCCCGAGCAGTGCGAGGCCGGCCCAGCCGGCCGGCGGGGCGGCCGCGCGCAGGGTCGGCGCGGCGTGCGGGCGGCGGGCGGCGAACAGCAGCCCGGCGAGCGCCGCGGCGGACACGGCGGCGATGCCGATCTGCAGGCGCGACTCGTCCGGGATCGAGATGCCCCCGCCCGCGAACGCGGCGTAGGCCATGAGCGCGAGCGCGGCCAGCGCCAGCGCGGCGGCGGGCCGGTTGGCGCGGGCGCGGCGGCGCGCCGGCAACGGCGCCACGGCAGCGGGCGGCGCGAGCTCTGCGCGGGGGGCTTCGGGGGTGGCCACCGACATTCGTCCGCTTCATTGTGCCCGGCGGCCCCGAGGTCCCACCCCGGCGCTACCTTGTTCGGGGATGCGGCGCTCGATTCTCACCGCCTGCCTCGCCGTCGCGGCGCTCGGGGCCTTCGTGCCCGGCGCGGGCGCTCAGAACCCGTTCCGCGCGATCGTCGACGACTGGCGCGCGGACGGCCACATCACGCCCTGCAAGTACACGGCGGACCAGCTCAACGCCACGCTCAACCTCCCCGGCGACATCGAGCAGTACGCGCCCGGCCTGATCGACCAGATCCAGGCCGCGCTGCAGACGCTGGCCGCCGGCGGCTGCGACGAGCAGCCGGAGCCCGAGCCCGTCGAGGAGGCCGCCCCGGCGCCCGCGCCCGCGCCGCCGCCGAGCGCCCCCACGCCAGAGCCGGTGGTGGAGGTGGCCGAGCCGCCCGCGCCCGAGGAGCCCGCCCGCAACGTGCTCGAGGCCGTGGCCCAGGCGCCGGCCCCGCCCGTGGCCGCCTCCGGCTCCCTGAGCGGGGCCGAGGCGCCCGCTCCCGTGTGGCTGCTCGGGATGCTCGCCGCCGCCGCCGCGCTGGCCGGCCTGGCGGCGCTCGTGGCGTGGTTCTTCGGCTGGAGCGCCGAGCGCCTGACCCGCCCGCTGGCGGCCGCCACGGCCGAGGCCGGGGGCCGCGGAGCGGACGTCTTCGCGGAGTTTCGCGACTGGCTCCGGATCGGTCGCTGAGGCCCTGCCCGGGCCTCTCTCCCGCTATCCTGTAAGTAGCCGCCAGGCCGTGCGATTTCCCTGCAAATTGCGGCCGAACCGTTCCGTCCGACAGCTCGGGCAGCATCGGTCATTCCCCCTCCGGACAGCCCCGTCGGAGTGGGAGTGCGATCACAGCCCGAGGAGAAGGAGAGACTGATGCCGGACACCCGCAGCGCCGCAGCCGAGACCACCGCCAGGACCGGTCAGGGGGTCACGGTCGCGCGGCGCTTCACGGAGCCCGGCGTGCATCCATTCGACGCCGTCGAGTGGGAGATCCGCACCGCGGAGGTCGGCGGCTTCAGCCAGGAGGGCGTGGAGTTCCCCAGGAGCTGGTCGCAGAACGCCACCAACATCGTGGCCCAGAAGTACTTCCGCGGCAAGATGGGCTCGCCCGAGCGCGAGTCCTCGGTGCGGCAGATGGTGGGCCGCGTCTCAGGCACCATCGCCGGCTGGGGCCGCGACGGGGGCTACTTCGCGTCGGCCGCCGACGCCGACAGCTTCGAGGCAGAGCTCACGCACATCCTTCTCCACCAGGTCGCGGCCTTCAACTCACCGGTGTGGTTCAACGTGGGATTCGAGGAGAGCCCTCAGTGCTCGGCCTGCCAGCCGTACGATGCCCTCGTCTCCACGCCGGAGGGCATGGTCCCCATCGGTGAGCTCGTCGACGAGGAGCAGGTCGGGCGCGAGGTGTACGACGCCCACGGGACGACTCGTGTCGTGGCGGTGAAGGCAAATGGCCGGAAGCCCGTCTATCGGGTCCGGCTCAGCAACGGACAGTTCGTGGAGGCGACGGCAGACCACGTGGTCAAGGCGGTCAGCGAGCGGCGGACCGCCCCTCGCTGGCTACGCGTTGACGAGCTTCAGCCGGGCATGCGTCTCCACCTGCATCCCCACCGCGCCAAGGTTCAGGAGCCCGCTCTCGTTGCCGCCGGCACGCCCGCCGCGCCCGGGGAACTCGCCTTCGAGCAGAACGAGGATCATGACGTCCGCGTGGCCGAGGCCGCGCTCGCCGGCTGGCTTCAGGCCGATGGCTTCGTCGGACAGTACGACCACGGCACGAACCGCTCGCTGATCGTCGAGTTCCAGGTGGCCAACGACGACGAGTACCGCTGGGTCGTCGAGAACCTGGACGTCGCACTGCCCGAGGTCCACCGTCACGTCCGTGACGCGGACACGCAGGAGATCCGCGTGCGCCGCATCCGCATGTACGGCGAGGTCCTGCGCGACTTCGTGGAGCGCTGGGGGCTGCTCGCGCGCGGTACCGACATTCGCGTGCCGGACTCGCTCCGGACGGCGTCGCATGACGAGATCGCGGCGTACCTGCGGAGCATCTTCCAGGCGGACGGCTACGTTTCGGTCCGTCGCGACCGCGGCTGCGAGAACGCCCGCATCGGCTTTGCGGTGATCGGCGAGCGGTGGACGGAAGATGTTCAGCTTCTTCTGAACACGCTGGGTATCTACTCCCGTCGCACGCACAAGCACGAGCCACGGGCCGACCGTCACGACATCCACGAAGTCGCGGTCTCCATCGGCTCGGAGCGTGCCCGCTTCGCCGAGCTGATCGGCTTCATCGGCGCGGACAAGCAGCGGAAGCTCCTCGAGTCCCTCGATCTGCGTTCGCCCAAGGCCTGCCCGGACCTTCGCGAGGAGGAGATCGTCGCCATCGAGGCGATGGGAGAGCAGGACGTCTTCGACATTCAGACGGAGTCAGGCGAGTACCTCTCGAACAACGTGGCCGTGCACAACTGCTTCATCCTCTCGGTGGACGACACGATGGAGTCCATCCTCGCCTGGAACACCAAGGAGGGCATGATCTTCCGGGGCGGCTCGGGCTCGGGCATCAACCTGTCGAACATCCGCAGCTCCAAGGAGCACCTGTCCAAGGGCGGTCTCGCCTCCGGCCCGGTTTCCTTCATGCGCGGGGCGGACGCCTGGGCCGGCACGATCAAGTCGGGCGGCAAGACGCGGCGCGCGGCCAAGATGGTCGTGCTCGACGTGGACCACCCCGACATCGTGGACTTCGTCTGGTGCAAGGCGCGCGAGGAGGAGAAGGCGGCCGCGCTGCGCGACTCCGGCTTCGACATGTCGATCGACGGCGAGGGCTTCACCTCGATCCAGTACCAGAACGCCAACAACTCGGTGCGCGTCACCGACGAGTTCATGGACCGCGCCGAGCGCGGCGAGGACTGGGAGCTCGTGGGCCGGGAGGAGAAGCGCACGCTCGAGACCGTCGGGGCGCGCAACCTGCTCGAGCAGATCGCCGACGCCGCCTGGCGCTGCGCCGACCCGGGCATCCAGTACGACACCACGATCAACGACTGGCACACGTCGCCCAACTCGGGCCGCATCAACGCGTCCAATCCGTGCAGCGAGTACATGCACGTCGACGACTCGGCCTGCAACCTCGCGTCGCTCAACCTCATGAAGTTCCGCCGCGAGGACGGCAGCTTCGACATCGAGGCGTTCGAGCACGCCGTGGACATCGTCTTCCTCGCCCAGGAGATCGTCGTCGGGCCGTCGAGCTACCCGACGGAGGAGATCGGCCGCAACGCGCGAGCCTTCCGCCAGATCGGCCTGGGCTACGCCAACCTCGGCGCCTACCTGATGTCAAACGGCCTGCCGTACGACTCCGACGAGGGCCGCGCCGTGGCCGGCGCCATCACCGCGCTCATGACCGGGCGCGCGTACCGCGAGTCGGCGCGCATCGCCGGCGAGGCCACGGGCCCGTACGACCGCTACGAGGAGAACCGCGAGCCGCACAACCGCGTCATGCGCAAGCACCGCGACGCCTCGTACGAGCTGCCGGAGGTCGAGCCGGTGGCGGCGGCGAACGCCGACGGCCGTTACGGCCAGCCCCGCCACGACGAGCTGGTGGCGGCCGCGCGGCGCGCGTGGGACCAGGCCGTGGAGCTGGGCGAGCGAAACGGCTACCGCAACGCGCAGGCCACGGTGCTTGCACCTACAGGCACCATTTCCTTCCTCATGGACTGCGACACCACGGGCATCGAGCCCGACTTCTCGCTCGTCAAGTTCAAGGAGCTCGTGGGCGGCGGCAACATGACGATCGTCAACCGCACGGTGCCGTCGGCGCTCGGCACGCTGGGCTACTCCGAGCACGAGGTCGAGCAGATCGTCGCCCACATCGACGAGCACGGCACGATCATCGGCGCGCCGGCGCTGCGCGAGGAGCACCGGCCGGTGTTCGACGTGGCCGTGGGCGAGCGGGCCATCTCGCACATGGGCCACATCAAGATGATGGCCGCGGCGCAGCCGTTCATCTCGGGCGCGATATCGAAGACGGTCAACCTGCCGCAGTCGGCCACGGTGGAGGACATCGCGGAGGCCTACACGCAGGGCTGGAAGCTCGGACTGAAGGCGCTGGCCATCTACCGCGACGGCTCGAAGACGGCGCAGGCGCTGCGCACCGACGCGCAGAAGGACGTGCCCGAGGAGGCCATCCAGAAGGCGGTGGCGCAGGCCCTGAGCGAGGCCCCGCCCAAGCGCCGGCGGATGCCGCGCGAGCGCCAGTCGATCACGCACAAGTTCTCCGTGGCCGGCCACGAGGGCTACATCACGGCGGGCATGTACGAGGACGGCACGGTGGGCGAGATGTTCCTCACCGACATCGGCAAGGAGGGCTCCACGCTGCGCGGGATGATGAACGCGTTCGCGACCTCCATCTCGATCGCGCTGCAGTACGGCGTGCCGCTCGAGACGCTGGTGCGCAAGTTCAGCTACATGCGCTTCGACCCCGAGGGGATCACCATGAACCCGGAGATCCCGTTCGCCAAGTCGCTGCCGGACTACATCATGCGCTGGCTGGCGTCGCGCTTCCTCGACGTGGACGTCCAGGAGGAGCTGGGCATCCTCACCCCGGAGGTCCGCACCCGCAAGGAGGCGCAGGACGCGCTCATGCGCGGCGACACGGCGGGGCCGCCCGCCAACGGCGGCCACGGTGGCCACGGCGGGGCCTCGGCGTCCGGCGGCGGGGCCACGGCATCCGGCGGCGAGGCCACGGCCACGCCCAAGCCCGCCGCCTCGGCCATGACCGACGAGCCGCCGGTGATGCCGGCCAAGCTGCACGGCCTGGACCTCGGCCCGGCCTGCGGCCAGTGCGGCGGCATGATGCAGCGCACGGGGTCGTGCTACACGTGCAGCTCGTGTGGGAACAACACCGGCTGCGGCTGATGATCTCCACACCCAGCCGTCCTGGCTTGGGCCGCGCATAGCGGTCCGATCCAGGACGGCTGCGGGCGTTTCCGGCGACGCCGGCTCCTTCAAGCGGCAGGCGAGCGCGTTCCGCGAGTGGGTGTCCGTCTGACAGCGCCCGCCGGTTCAGCCGCGGCGCATGAGCCGGCCCACGGCCGCCATCAGCTCGTCGGTGAGCTCCTCCGGCTCGCCGTCGGTGCGGCCGCCCACCACGCAGTGGCGCGCGTGACCGTCGAGCAGGCCCAGCGCCACCTTGTCGAGCGCCGCCTGCACCGCGGCGATCTGAGTGATCACGTCGATGCAGTAACGGTCCTCCTCGACCATCTTCTCGACGCCGCGCACCTGGCCCTCGACCCGGCGCAGCCTGTTGAGCAGCTGGTCCTTGCTCGCGGTGTAGCCGCGCGTGACGGGAGTGGTGGAGGGCGGGGTCAATGGAGTTCCTTTCGCGCGTGGGTGCAGGAACATTATAGCCGCTACCCCCTAGGGGTATGCTACAGTGCGCTGCGAGATACCCCCGGCCCCTATTTAGGAGCCCAGCCCGATGACAACCGAAGCCTCTTCCACCCTCACCTACGCCGTCCCGGGCGTGAGCTGCGGCCACTGCGTCGTCGCGATCACCGAGGAGGTCTCCCAGGTGGCCGGCGTCGCCTCCGTTGACGTCGATCTCGCCGCGAAGCGGGTCGACGTCGGCGGCCACGACCTCGATGACGCGGCCATCCGCGACGCCATCGACGAGGCGGGCTACGAGGTGGCGGCATGACGACAGCGATCCGCCTGGGCCTGTACGCCGCCCTGCTTGCGGTCCTGGCCGGGGGCGCAGCCCTGCTCGGCGGCGCCCTCGACCCGGACGCGCGCGGGGAGGAGCCCGAGGCCTCCCACGCGAGCTCTGAGGCGGGCTCCCGAGAGACTGGGGACGCCTCCCACCCGGCGACCGCCGGCGCCGATCAGCCGCGCGGCCTGGCGGTCGCCTCCGGCGGCCTGCGTTTGGTGGCCGAGGGCACCGAGCTCGCGCGCGGCCGCGACGAGCGCTTCCGCTTCCGCATCGTCGATGCCCGCGACCGGACCGTGACCAACTTCGACGTCGAGCACGAGCGGCGCATGCACCTGATCGTGGTGCGGCGCGACCTGAGCGGCTACCAGCACCTCCATCCGCGCCAGGCGCGGGACGGAAGCTGGGAGGTGGAGCTGCGCCTGCCCGAGGCCGGCGCCTACCGCGTGTACGCCGACTTCACGCGCGGGGGCGAGGCCCAGACGCTTGGCATCGACGTGAACGTGCCCGGCCGCTTCACCCCGCGCGAGCTGCCCCATCCCGCCACCACCGCCTCCGCCGGCGACGGCTACGAGGTCGAGCTGGACGAGACGGACGGCGAGCTCCGCTTCACCGTGCACAAGGACGGCCGCCTGCTCTCCGACATCGAGCCCTACCTCGGCGCGCGCGGCCATCTGGTGGCCCTGCGCGATGGCGATCTCGCCTACCTGCACGTGCACCCCGAGAGCGACGCGACCGCGGGCCGCGACATCCGCTTCGCCGTGGAGTACCCGTCGAAGGGCCGCTACGGGCTGTTCCTGCAGTTCAAGCACGAGGGCCGGGTGCAAACGGCCGTCTTCACCCGCGACACTGATGGCACCCAGGAGGGCACCGATGGCCACGGTCACTGAACAGCACGTCGAGCTCCCCATCACGGGCATGACCTGCGCCTCGTGCGCGAACCGCATCGAGCGCAGGCTCAACAAGCTCGACGGCGTGAGCGCCAGCGTGAACTACGCCACGGAGAAGGCCACCGTGACCTACGACCCGGGCGCCGTGGACACCGACGGGCTCGTCTCCGCCGTGGAGGCGGCCGGCTACCAGGCCGTCGTGCCGAGCGCCACGACCGGCGCCGCCGACCAGGCGGAGGCCGAGGACCCCACCGCCCTACTGCGGCGGCGGCTGGTGATCTCGGCGGTCCTCTCGCTGCCGGTCCTGCTGCTGTCGATGATCCCCGCGCTGCAGTTCGACTACTGGCAGTGGCTCGTGCTCCAGCTGGCTACGCCCGTCGTGCTCTGGGGCGCGTGGCCGTTCCACAAGGCGGCCTGGGCCAACCTCAAGCACGCCACCGCCACGATGGACACCCTGGTCAGCGTGGGCGTCCTGGCGGCGTTTGGCTGGTCGATGTACGCGCTCTTCCTCGGCGACGCCGGGATGATCGGCATGGAGATGGGCTTCGACCTCATCCCCGAGGCCGGGACAGGCACGTCGGAGATCTATCTCGAGGTGGCGTCCGTGGTCACCACGTTCATCCTGGCCGGGCGCTTCTTCGAGGCCCGCGCCAAGCGCCGTGCCGGCGCCGCCCTCGCCGCCCTGCTCGAGCTGGGCGCCAAGGACGTGTCGGTGCTCGGCGCGGACGGCACCGAGCGGCGCGTGCCGGTGGAGCAGCTCGCGGTGGGCCACCGCTTCGTGGTCCGGCCGGGCGAGAAGGTGGCCACCGACGGCATCGTCGAGGAGGGCCGCTCCGCGGTGGACATGTCGATGCTCACCGGGGAGTCGGTGCCCGTCGAGGTGGAGCCGGGCTCCGAGCTGGCCGGCGCGACCGTGAACGCGGGCGGCCGCCTGGTCGTGCGCGCCACCAAGGTCGGCGCGGACACCGCTTTCGCCCAGATCGCCCGCCTCGTGACCGACGCCCAGTCGGGCAAGGCGCCGGTGCAGCGCCTGGCCGACCGCATCTCCGGCGTGTTCGTCCCCGTGGTCATCGGCATCGCGTTCGCCACGCTCGGCTTCTGGCTTGGCGCCGGCGAAGGCGCCACGTTCGCCTTCACGGCGGCCGTGGCGGTGCTGATCATCGCCTGCCCCTGCGCGCTGGGCCTGGCCACGCCCACGGCCCTGCTGGTGGGCACCGGCCGCGGCGCGCAGCTGGGCCTGCTCATCAAGGGCCCGGAGATCCTCGAGTCCACGCGCGAGGTGGACACGGTCGTGCTCGACAAGACCGGCACCGTGACCAGCGGGCGCATGAGCCTGGCGGAGGTGGCCACCGCCGACGGCGTCTCGCGCGCCGAGGTGCTGGGGCTGGTGGGCGCGCTCGAGGACGCCTCCGAGCATCCCATCGCCCAGGCGATCGCGGCTGCGGCGCGCGACGAGCTGGGCGGGCTGCCCGCCGTCGAGAGCTTCGCCAATCGCGAGGGACTCGGCGTGGAGGGCGTCGTGGAGGAGCACGTTCTCGTGGTCGGCCGCCCGCGGCTGCTGGCCGACTGGTCGATGGAGCTGCCGGCGAAGCTCGACGAGGCCCGCCGGCTGGCCGAGGCGCGTGGCCAGACCGCGATCGCCGCCGGCTGGGACAACGAGCCCAAGGCGGTGCTGGTGGTGGCCGACACCGTCAAGCCGAGCAGCGCCGGGGCCGTGGCGACCCTGAGGGAGCTCGGTCTGCGGCCCGTGCTGCTGACCGGCGACAACGAGGCCACGGCGCGCGCGGTGGCCGCCGAGGTGGGCATCGACGACGTGATCGCCGAGGTGCTGCCCGCCGACAAGGCGAACATCGTCAGGCGCCTCCAGGGCGAGGGCCGCGTCGTGGCGATGGTGGGCGACGGCGTGAACGACGCCCCCGCGCTGGCCCAGGCCGACCTCGGGCTGAGCATCGGCACCGGCACCGACGTGGCCATCGAGGCCAGCGACCTGACGCTGGTCTCCGGCGACCTGCGCGCGGCCGGGGACGCCATCCGGCTCTCGCGGCGCACGCTGCGCACGATCAAGCAGAACCTGGGCTGGGCGTTCGGCTACAACGTCGCGGCCGTGCCGCTGGCGGCGGCCGGCTTCCTCAACCCCGTGATCGCAGGCGCGGCCATGGCCCTGTCGAGCGTGTCGGTGGTGGCGAATGCCCTGCGGCTGAGGAGGTTCCGATGACCGCCGATCAGCACACCCTCCCGACGAGCGGGCGCGCGCTCGACCTGGTGGCGCTCAGCGCCACCCTGCACTGCCTGACCGGTTGCGCCATCGGCGAGGTGCTGGGCATGGTCATCGGCACCGCTCTCGGCTTCTCCGAGTGGGGCACCATCGCGCTGGCTGTGGGCCTGGCGTTCCTCTTCGGCTACTCGCTCACGAGCCTGCCGCTGCTTCGTGCCGGGATGGCGTTGAGCGCGGTCGTGCCGATCGCGCTTGCCGTGGACACGCTCAGCATCACGGTCATGGAGATCGTCGACAACGCGATCATGCTGGCCATCCCCGGCGCGATGGAGGCGGGGCTGACCAATGAGCTGTTCTGGGGCGCGCTGTCGGTGGCGCTCGTGATCGCCGGCGTCTTCGCCTTTCCGGTCCAGCGCTGGCTGCTCACCCGCGGGAGGGGCCACGCCGTCCTCCACGAGACCGGCATCCACGGCGGCCCGTCGCCGCGCGTGGTGGGTGCGATCGCCGCCGTGGCATTCGTCTTCGGCACCGCCGTGCTGGTGGGGGAGCTCCTCGAGGACGACGAGCCCGCCGGCGAGCAGGCCCGCGTGACGATGGAGGTGGCGCCATGAGCCGATGTGCCACCGCGCGCGGCCGCTGATCGCGGGCTGAACGCCCGAGCCCCGCGCGCTCCTTCCCGGTGACCTTCAGAGCGGGAGCCTCGGGGCTCCCAAGGAGAAGAATCGATGTCCCAGACGTCCGCAGACCCGCGGCGCTGGTGGGCCCTGCTCATCATCGCCACGGCGCAGTTCCTCGTGATCATGGACACCTCGATCATCGGGGTGGCCCTGCCCGACATCCAGCAGGAGCTCGGCTTCAGCCAGGCCGACCTGTCGTGGGTGTTCAACGCATACGTCATCGCCTTCGGCGGCCTGCTGCTGCTCGGCGGCAAGCTGTCCGACGCCTTCGGCGCCCGCAGGATGTTCAGCCTCGGGTTCGTCGTGCTGATCGCCGGATCGCTGGTGGCCGGCGTGGCCGACTCCACGACCGTGGAGATTGCCGGCCGGGCCGTTCAGGGCGCCGCTGCGGCGCTCGTCGCCCCCGCGGCTCTGACGATGGTGATGGTGCTGTTCAGCCACGACCCGAAGGAGCTCACGAAGGCGCTGGGCCTCTACGGGGCGGCCGCGCCGGCCGGCGGCACCGCCGGCGTGTTCCTCGGAGGCGTGCTCACCGACGCGCTCGATTGGCGCTGGACGCTGCTGATCAACGTGCCGGTGGCGCTGGCGGTGCTCGCGGCCACACCGCGGCTGCTGCCGGCCGGCATGACGCGGCGCGGCAGGATCGACCTGGCCGGGGCCGTGACGGCTACGGCCGGGCTTGCGCTCGCCGTGTTCGGCATCGTGCGGGCCAACGAGGAGGGCTGGGGCTCCGTCCAGACCCTGCTCGTCCTCGGCGGAGCCGTGGCGCTGCTCGTCCTGTTCGTGACGCTGCAGTCGGCGCGGCGTGAGCCGTTGATGCCGCTGAGCGTCTGGCGGCTGCCCAACCTCGGCCCCGCCAACGTGGTGATGGCGCTGCTCGGGGCGGCGTGGATCCCGATGTGGTTCACCGCCAACCTCTGGCTCCAGCAGGTGCTGGGCGCCGGGGCGTTCGAGGCCGGGGCGGCGCTGCTGCCCATGACCGTGCTGATCATGGTCGTGATGGTCGGGGTCGTGGCCCGGGTGGTCGAGCGGGTGGGCGTGAAGCCGCCGATGGTGCTCGGCCTGGCCATCCTGGCCGGCGGGATCGCGCTGTTCGCGACCGTCCCCTCGGACGGCGGCGGCTACCTGAGCTCGTTCCTGCCCGCCTCCCTGGTGGCGGCGCTCGGGATGTCGCTCACGTTCATCCCGGCGATGATGGCCGCCATCGGGGCGGCCCCGCCCGAGCAGGGCGGGCTGGCGTCGGGGATCGTCAACACCACCTACCAGGTGGGGTCGGCGATCGGCCTGGCGGCGATCACGGCGCTGTCGATCGCCTTCGGGGGCGACCAGCTCGGCAACCCCGTGGAGCTGACCGAGGGATTCCGCGCGGCGTTCCTCGGCGCGGCCGGGATCGCCGTCGCGGGCGGCCTCGTGGCGCTCGGCTTCATACGGGTGCCGAAAGCCGCCGCGGAGCAACCCGCGGAGAGCCCGGAGCGGGAGCTCGCCCACGCGGCGTGACCGAGAACGCATCGGGGGGCGGCCGGCCGGCCGCCCCCCGTAACGTTCCCCCACCTGGTCCAGACGGAGAGGGATGGGATGACCGATTACGACGGGCTGCGCGCGATGTTCATCAACTGCACGCTCAAGCGCTCGCCGGAGAAGAGCCACACGCAGGGGCTGATCGACCGCAGCGTCGCGATCATGGAGAAGCAGGGCGTGGAAGTGGAGCAGCTGCGGGCCATCGACCACGACATCGCGGTGGGCGTGTGGCCCGACATGCGCGAGCACGGCTGGGAGAAGGACGAGTGGCCCGAGCTCTTCCCGCGCGTGCTGGCGGCCGACATCCTCGTGATCGCCGGGCCGATCTGGCTGGGCGACAACGGCTCGGTGACCAAGCAGATCATCGAGCGCCTGTACGCGTGCTCGTCGCTGCTGAACGACGCGGGCCAGTACGCCTTCTACGGCCGCGCGGGCGGCTGCCTGATCACCGGCAACGAGGACGGCATCAAGCACTGCGCGATGAACGTGCTCTACAGCCTCCAGCACCTCGGCTACACGATCCCGCCGCAGGCCGACGCGGGCTGGATCGGGGAGGCGGGCCCGGGCCCGTCCTATCTCGACGAGGGCTCGGGCGGGCCCGAGAACGAGTTCACCCAGCGCAACACCACGTTCATGACCTGGAACCTCATGCATCTCGCGAAGATGCTGCGCGACGCCGGCGGCGTGCCCGCGCACGGCAACCAGCGCTCCGAGTGGGACGCGGGCTGCCGCTTCGACTTCGACAACCCCGAGCACCGCTGAGGATGCGCCTGAGCGTCCTCGACCAGTCGCCGGTTCCCGAGGGGTCCACCGGGGCGGACGCGCTGCGCAATACGCTCGACCTCGCCCGGCTCGCCGACGAGCTCGGCTACCAGCGTTACTGGGTGGCCGAGCACCACGGCGGGCCCATGCTCGCGGGCCCCAGCCCGGAGGTGCTGGCGGGGCCGATCGCAGCGGCCACGCAGCGGATCCGGGTGGGCAGCGGGGGCGTGATGCTCCCCCACTACAGCCCGTTCAAGGTGGCCGAGTCGTTCAGCGTGCTGAGCGGGCTGTTTCCGGGCCGCATCGACCTCGGCCTCGGGCGCGCGTCGGGCACCGACCCGGTGACCACCTTCGCGCTCCAGCGCGACCGCCGCCAGGGGATGGCCGACGACTTCCCCGAACAGCTGGCCGAGCTGCTGGCCTACCTCGAGGACGACATTCCCGCCGGCCACCCGTTCGCGCGGCTGCCGGCCTGGCTGCCCGGCCGGCCCGAGCTGCCCGAGCCGTGGCTGCTGGGCTCGTCGCCGCAGAGCGCGATCTGGGCCGGCCAGCTCGGCCTCCCCTACTCCTTCGCGGACTTCATCAATCCCGAGGGCGCCGAGATCGCGGCGCTCTACCGCGAGCGCTTCGACGCCTCCGCGGGGCGGCTCTCGGAGCCGCGCCTGTCGGTGGGCGCGTGGGCGCTGTGCACGGAGACCGACGAGGAGGCCGAGCGCCTGGCGTCGAGCGCGCGGATGGCCATGAAGCTGCTGCGCCGCGGGCAGCTGATCCCGGTGCCGCCGGTGGAGAAGGCCCTGCGCTTCTTCGAGGCGGAGGGCAAGCCGGTGGGCGCCCGTCCCGAGGGGCGGCAGCGGCGCATGGTGCTGGGCTCGCCGGCCACGGTGCGGGCCGGGCTGGAGCAGCTGGCGCGCGACTACGGGGCGGAGGAGGTCATCGTCGTGACGATCGTGCACGACCACGCGGCGCGACGGCGCTCGTACGAGCTGATCGCCGAAGCGTTCGGGCTGTCGGGCGCCTCGGCGGAGCCCGCGGCGGCCTAGCCGCGCGGCTCGAGGATCACGAGCGGGATCTTCCGGTCGGTGCGCTTGGCGTAGCCGGCATAGCCCGCATACGTCTCGACCGCCTTGGGCCAGAGCCGCTCGCGCTCGGCGTCGGTGGCCACACGGGCGCGGACGAGCGGGCGCCGGTGGCCCACCTGCACGCGTGTGTCCGGATTGGCGCGGAGGTTGTGGAACCAGGCCGGGTGGCGCTCGAAGCCGCCCTTCGACGCCACGAGCACGATGTCGTCGCCGTCGCGGAAGTACACGAGCGGCGAGGTGCGCCGGCGCCCGCTCTTCGCGCCCACGTGCTCGAGCAGCAGCATGCGCGGGAGGAACGGGATCCGGTGGCCCACCAGGCCGCCGGTCATCCGGTAGGCCACGGTGTGCGCGCCCATCACGCGGTGCAGGACGGGCCAGGTGCGGTCGGCGATGTCGAGATATCCCATGGCGGGAAGGATGCCCGATCAGCCCTCGAGCAGCACGCACACCCCGTCCGGCGTGCGCAGCTCGCCGGGCTCTGCGGCCCCGCCGATGACCACGGCTTCGAGCCCCGCGCCGTCGGCCGGCTCGAGCTCGGCGCCGCTCGACATCCAGGTGTTCACGCCCACGTGGTGGTGGTAGCCCTCGTCCGCGATAAAAGCGGCGTCGGCGCCGTAGGTGGCCATGACCTCCATGCCGACCTCTTCCGTCCAGAAGCCCACCGCGTCCGGCACGTGGGCGACCTTGAGGTGCACGTGGCCCACGTCCACGCCGGCGGAGTCGCCCGGCTCCTCGGCGATCAGGCCGTCGAGGTCCAGCGGCAGCGTGGCCATGGCCACCTGCTGGCCCGGGTCGGGCTCGGGCCACTGGTCGCGCGGGCGGTCGCGGTAGAGCTCGACGCCCAGGCCGTCGGGGTCATCGAGGTAGAGCGCCTCGGAGACGAGGTGGTCGGACGCCCCCGACATCGGCACGCGCTCCTCGGCGAGCCGGCGCAGGGCGGCCGAGAGGCCGGCGCGCTGCGGGTAGCGGAAGGCGGTGTGGAAGAGCCCCGCGGCGCGGCGCGGCGCCGGGCCGCCGCGCTCGGCGCGGCGCAGCTCCAGGCGGACGGGGCCGCCGTCGGGGCCGCCGAGGTCGGCCCGGTCGACGTCGACGGAGCGGACGCCAAGGCCCGCCACGCGCTCGTAGAAGCCGGCGCTGAGCTCGACATCCGACACCCGCAGGACCACCCTCTCCACGTGCATGGGCGGATTGTGACGGGAGGGCGCCCGGGGCCGTAGCCTTGCCCGCATGGCGAAGGTGGACCCGCGCACCGCCCGCACCACGGCCGCCGTGCTCGAGGCGGCCGAGGAGGTGTTCCGCCGCGAGGGATTCCACCGGGCCACGATCGAGCGGATCGCCGAGGCGGCCGAGGTGTCGGTCGGCACCATCTACTTCCACTTCGGCTCCAAGGAGGCGCTCTACCTGGAGCTGGTGGAGCGTGCGCTGGAGGTGAACGAGCGCTACATGGCCGAGGCCTACGACGCGGAGCTCTCGCCGCTCGAGCAGGTGCTGGCCGCCGGGGACGCCTACATGCGCTTCCACCTCGACCACCCAGGCTACTTCCGCATGATCGCCCTGCGCGGGCTCGACCTCGCCCCCGGCGACGAGCCGCCCGAGGCCGAGCGCCGGATCGCCGAGCGCGTCGACCTGCTGGTGGGCGGGGTGGCGGAGGGCATCGAGCGCGCCGTGCAGGCGGGCGAGGCCTTCCCCGTCGACGCCTGGACGATGTCGCGCTTCGTGTGGGGCGCGTGGAACGGCGTGGTGGCGCTGAGCGTGCGGGAGGACCGCCTGCGCCTGGACGAGACGCAGCTGCGCGAGGCGCTCGCGCTGGGCAGGCGGCTGATCGTGGAGGGCTGCGCCACGCAGAAGCTGCGCGACGCGGATGCACGGGTGGCCGGAGACTTTTTGTAGTACCGTTCAATTTGTGGGGACGACCCGCCGCTGCGCCGCCATCCAGCTCGAGCCCCGCCTCGGGGACGTGGCCTTCAACATTGGCCGCTGCCGCGAGCTGGCAGCGGAGGCTGTGGCGGACGGCGCCGAGGTCGTGGTCCTGCCCGAGTTCTTCACCACCGGGATGGCGTACCTGCCCGAGGTGGTCGCGGGCGCCGTTCCCTACGACGGGCCTGCCCTCGCCCTGCTGCGCGCGATCGCGGCGAACGGCGTGCTCGCGGGCGGCTCCTTCCTCGCCACCGACGACGACGGCGAGGTGCGCAACGCGTTCGTGCTCGCCGGCCCCGACGGCGTTCTCGGCCGCCACGACAAGGACCTGCCCACGATGTGGGAGAACGCCGCCTACGTCGGCGGCTCCGACGACGGCGTGATCGGGCTGCCCGGCGGCGGGTCGGTGGGGGTGGCGTTGTGCTGGGAGCTGATGCGCTCGCAGACGGTGCGGCGCCTCGCGGGGCGCGTGGACGCCGTCCTGGGCGGCTCCGCCTGGTGGAGCATCCCGCCCTGGCGCCCGCGGCGGCTGTTCGAGAGCTGGGAGCGCGACAACCGCGCCACCGCCATCGGCACCCCCGCGGCATTCGCGCGCATGCTCGGTGTGCCGCTGGTGCACGCCTCCCACTGCGGCGAGCTGCGCTGCCCGATGCCCTGGACGCCCTGCGTCTCCTACTCCGGCCGCTACGAGGGACCGACGTCGATCGTGGCCGGTGACGGGACGGTGCTGGCCGAGCGGTCGGTGGACGAGGGCGAGGGCATCGTGGTGGCGGACGTGGAGCTCGGCGCGGTGGAGCCTTCGCTTCCCGTCCCCGGGGGCTTCTGGCTGCACCGCCGCGGGCCCATGGCGGCCTTCGCCTGGAACTACCAGCGCGCCCACGGCCGCCGCGCCTACCGCCGCCGAGCGGCAGCCTGACCGTGCCGCTGCTCACCTCGCTCGGCCTGGTCTCGCTCGCGCTCGCAGGGCTGTCGGGCTGGCTCGTGCTGCTGGCCACCGAGCGCCCGGAGTGGCTGCGCTCGCGTGGGGTGGTGGCCCCGGGACGCATCCGCCAGGTGCACCTGGACTGGGTGATGATGGGCCTCATCCTCATCGCGGTGCAGGTGGCCGTGCCCGACCTGCCGGGCTGGATCAGGGGGATGGTGGCGTTCGGGACGGTGGTCAACCCGCTGCTGTTCATCCCGCTGGCGTGGGGACCGGGCGTGAAGGAGAACCCGCTGTACGTGGCGATCACCCTCGCGTCGTTTACGGCCACCAGCGGCGGGCTCACGGCCGTGGCCGTGCACGCGCTGGCCTGACCGCAACACACGCAGCGCTCGTTCGGATCGGCACAACCGGTCGCGGCGGGCGGTGTTCCGGAGGGCATGCGCCGCGCCCGGCTCGGACTGTCGGCAGTCGTCGCGCTCGCCATGGGGGGTTGGGTGGCGCCCGACGCGGCGAGCGGCGAGCAGGTGACGGCCACGGCCGACGCCACCGTGGAGCGCGGCGAGCGCCGGCCGCTGGGCCGCGGCCCGCGCATTGCCACGGGCCGCGGCCGGCAGACGCTGCTGCGCTTCGGCTTCCGTCGCCCGCCGGCCGGCGTGGAGCGCGCCGTGCTGCGCGTGTACGTGTCGCGCGCCAGCCGCCGCGGCGTCGTGGTGTACCGCTCGCGGGGGCGCTGGAGCGAGCGACGCGTGACTTGGCGCTCGCGGCCGCGGCGCGGCCGGCGGGTGGCCAGCCGGCGCGGGCCGCTGCGGCGCGGCTGGCTGGAGCTCGACGTCACCCGCGCGGTGCGCGGCGGCGACGTGGGCCTGGTGGTGAAGTCCCTGGCCCGGCGGCCGGTGGTAATGCGGTCGCGTCAGGGCCGCCCGGGCCGTGTCCGCCCGCGGCTGCGCGTGGACGCCCGGCCACCGCCACGGCCGGGCGTCCTCGCGCCTAACGACTCTGCACCCCCGCAGGCACAGCCCAACCCGGCGGGACCTGCGCCGCCTGCTCCTCCCGCTCCTCCTCCACCGCCGCCGCCGGACCGGCCCGATCCGGCCACCGGCGCGCGAGCCGAGTTGCTCGCGCTGATCGGCGACGTGACCCAGGCCACCGCTTTCCGCTATGCGGCCACCGACGACCGCGGAATCCGCCTCGACGGCCTGGACGTGGCCGGGGACGGGCAGGGCGGCTACGTGGGCGTGTACCACGCGCTCGTGGGCGACGTGCTGGTGCTCTGCCTGGCCCGCTCCGCCGACCTGCTCACCTGGACCTGGGAGCGCGACCTCGAGGTGGGCGCGGCCCAAGGCACGCTGGCCCGGCAGGTGGACGGCGTCTGGGTGGCCGCCTACGAGAAGACGCTGCGCGACGGCGTGCACCTCCAGTTCCGCCGCTATCCGTCACTCGACACCCTCCTATCCGGCGCGCCCGATCGCGAGTTCACGGCCCCGCTCACGCTCGCCCCCACGGCGGAGGGCACGCCCGACATCGTGGTGGCCACCCCGGCGGAGATCCGCGTGGGCCTGCACTACTACCGCGAGGCCCAGGTGGACCGTCAGGCGTCCGGGGTGCTGTCGGACTGGAGCCGCTGGCGGGTGGAGGACGAGCCGGAGCTGAACGCCGCCTTCGATGCGCTCGGCGTGCGCGGGAACGTGGGCGACCGCGACCGGATCACGTTCGGCGGCCAGCGCTTCGTGGTGCACGAGGCCCAGCTGGTCCCGGGCGACTGGGGCAGGTGGCGCACCTGGCTGCGCGACGAGGCCAGCGGACGGATCGTGCCACTGGAGCTACGGACCCACGGCGGCAGCCTCGCGTTCGGCAACCCGGCGGTGACGTCGGTCACGGCGCCGAGCGGCGCCCCGGCGCTGGTGATGACGGCGTTCCTCTTCCACGAGGGCGCGGCGCCCGGCGAGGCCGGCGAGCTCGTGTTCTACCGGGAGACGGGGCCGCCGCCGGACCCGCCGGAACCCGCCCCTCCCGAGGGCTGAGCACCGCCGCCTTCCGACGTTTGTGTGAATAGCTCATACAAACGTCGGCCCGCGTGGACGCGGGCGCATCGGACCCGAAGCAGAGACGGATGCCGAAGGTGCACTACGAGGCGCGCGACCGGATCGCGTACGTGACCATCAGCCGGCCAGAGGCGAAGAACGCCATCGACCCCGAGACGCACGAGCTGCTGTGGGCCGCCTGGGAGCGCTTCCGCGACACGGCGAGGCAAACGTGGCCATCCTCACCGGCACCGGCGACGCGTTCTGCGCCGGCGCCGACCTGAAGGAGTACATCCCGCCGGTGCTGCAGTCGGGCCCACGCCAGGTGCTCGACAACGTCAAGACGGGCCTGGGCGGGCTTACCCGCGGCTGCACGGGATCGAGAAGCCGGTGATCGGGGCCATCAACGGCTGGGCGCTGGCGGGCGGGCTGGAGACGGCGCTGGCGTGCGACATCCGGATCGCCTCGGAGCGGGCGATGTTCGGCTCGTTCGAGGCCCGCCGCGGCTACCGCGTACGCGGGCCCGGACCCGGACGAGACCCGGGGGCTGCTGGAGCACTCCTACGAGAAGACCGACCGCGGCCGGGCGGGGAGCCACGCCACGGAGCCGTAGGAGCGAGGAGGGCCCGGCGTCCTGCCGGGCCCTCCTCGTGGGTTGGACCGACCTCCGACCCTGCTCGCCGTCCCGGCGCCTCCGAGAGGCGCAAGACGAGGCGGAGCAGGGCGAAGTAGAGCCTCACCGCCGGCGCGCCCTCTGGGCCTTCGCCGGTCGTGAGCAGTTGCGGGGCGTCACGCCCAGCCCGGAGGCCCCGGCCCCCGCGGCGGAGCTCTCCACGCGGTACTGGGTGCCGCGCGTGTAGCCGGCGTAGCGCACGAACACGCCGGTCGCGTTGGTCTGGAACGCACCCGCGCTCGCGCTGCGAACCGCGGCCGGCCGGCGGCTGGACGAGGTGGCGGCGGAGCTCCAGGCAGAGCCGCGGTTGCGGGTGGCGCTGACCGTGGCCGTGGCGGCGTTGGCCGACGGGCGCACGTGGCCCCAGATGCGCACCGCGCCGCGCTTCCAGCGCAGCTTCGTGCGCACGCGGCCGCTGCGGGTGCGGCCACCCGCCCGGACGCGCTTGCGGCTCCACTGGCACTCGGCGAACAGGGCGAGCTTGAAGCTCGTGGCCGAGGGCTTGGCGGTGCCGTCCTCGAACAGCAGGCCCGACTGCCAGTCGCCCCACTCGCGCTTGCCGCGCGCGGTGGCCTCGGCCGAGACCCGGCCCATGTCGCGCAGCAGGAACTGCGGCCAGCTGCGCACGCGCTTGTTCGACCAGGCCAGGTACTCCGACCAGTTCAGGTACAGGGCCTGCTGGGCCGGGGTCCACGGCTTGTCGGGGTCGGGCGGGTTGGTCTCATAGCCGAACTCGGTCAGGTAGACGTCGCGGATCCGCGGCGAGATGCGGCGCATCTTCACGAGCTTGTCGAGCGTCTTGGTGAGCCGGTCCAGCGCGCCGATCGGCAGGTTGTCCGGGTGCCGCGGGTCACGGTAGTCGGGGCGGTGCATGAGCGAGTACGGGTGGTGCGAGAAGCCGTCGCCCTGGAGCGGCGTGTAGTTCGCGCAGTCACCGCGGGAGATCGGCTCGAGGTCCTCGTCCACGCACGCGAGCTCGCGGATGAACAGCAGCGGCGCCGTGCCGCTCTGCTCGCTGCGCGGCGAGGTGGCGCCGGTGCTCGAGGTGGCGCCCACCAGCACCAGGCTGTCGGGCTGGATGCCCTTGATCGCCGGGTAGGCGACCTCCACGAGCTTGCGGTAGATGTGTGGCGACTTCGGGCGCCAGCCGTCCGACGTGCGCTCCCACTGCGGCTGGATGAAGCCCGGGTGGTTGGGCTCGTTCCACACCGTCCACCAGCTCACCTTGGGCAGCGGCGCGGCCGCGCGCGGCGCCTGGCGCTCACGCGCCGAGCGCTGCTGTGGCGCCTGCTGCTGCCCGAACCAGGGGCCGAAGAGCTGCTGCAGGAAGTCCTGGTCGCGCGACGGCTCCGGCTCGGGCTCGGGGGCCTGCGCCTGGTCGTCGGTCTCGGTCTCGGGAGCCTGCGGGACGAAGTCGCCGTTGTAGCGGCGCACCACGGCCTTGGTGAACTCCGCGAACTCGGCCGGGTTGATGTTCCACTTCGCCCGCCCGTCGTTGGGGTCGCCCTGCGTGGCCCACAGCGGCGCCCAGAAGGCGATGTCGATCATCGTCTGCAGGCCGGCCTCGTTGGCCATCACCACGGCGCGGTCGAGCGCCTTCCAGAAACCCCACGTGTCCGGGTAGGCGTTCGGGTCGCTCGCGTCGAAATCGGGACGCGTCGGGCTGTCGGCGTTCGGTGCGAGCACCGACCAGCCGGCGGTGAGCCGCACGCGGTCCACGCCCAGCGACTTGAGCCGCTCCATGTTGGCCCGGACCTGGTCGTCCGTCTGGTGCATGAGCGCGGCGTCGTCCTGCACGATCGTCTCGATCGGCGGACGGGCCCCCGCGGCGGCGGGGATGGCGGTCAGGGCGATGAGCGCGCACGCGAACGCCCCGGTGAGCTTGCGACGGAGGCTTCCGTGCCTCCCCTGGTTGAACATCTTGTCGGTCCTCCTTCGGCTGCTGGGCTGCCTCGATCCTTCGAGGCCCCTGGCTCTGCGTCCCCGCCTCACGGCGGGTTTGCCTTTGTCGAGAGTTGCTGGGTCCTACCGCTCCTGGACGACGCCGCCGACGAGGTCTCCCACGTCCACGCGCACGCCATCCCCATCGATCTGCACGCCCGGGAGCCGGACCTCCGGCATGGGCGTGCCCTGCGGCACCCTGACGGTGCCCTGCAAGTTGTCCAGGAGCTCGGTCGCCTGGCGGCGGACCGGTCCCGTGATGCGCTCGACCTCCTGGGTGAGGGGATCGAGCGAGGCAGCAGGCGACTCCTGCGGCTGCGGCGCGGGCGCGGGCTGCGCCGGGGCCTGCTCGCCACCCGCGGCGGGCGCCGGCGCGGCGGGAGCGTCTTCCGCGGGCGCGGCGGCCTCGCGCTCGCTGCGCGGCTCCTCCTTCGGCGCCCGGCTCGTCTCGGCGGCGCGCCCGCTCTCGCGCTTCGGCGCGCCGGCGTCCGGTGAGACCGCGGCCCCGCCGGCGCCGCGCTCGGCCTGAGCCGCCGCGGGCGCCCCGCCGCCGTCCTTCACCGGGTCGCGCTGCTCGGGGCCCCGATGGGCCACGGGCACCGCCATGGCCACGACGGCAGCGCCCGCCGCGACCTTTGCCGCGCCGGCCGGGCCCGCGCCCGAGAGGGCCGGCCCGGCGACGTCGGCGACGCGCCGTCCCGCGCGTGCAAAGAGCTCGATCACCGGAAGGAAGAAGACCCCCGAGAGCAGCCGCGGGCGCGCGTAGCCGCTGCACTCCGAGCAGGCGGCGCGGTGCGAGGCCAGGCGGTGCCCGCGCGGCAGGCGGCCACGGTCGTCCACCGCGCGGCGGTACTCGCCACACCGGATCTCGCGCCCGGCGCGCCGATCGGTCAGCGACTGGCGGGCGTCCGCCACGAGGGCCTGGCTGCGAGCGGGCGTGGTGTCGAGCGCGGCGGCGATCTCCTCGTGAGACATGCCCGACAGCTCGCGCATGACGATGGCGGCGCGCTGACGCTCGGACAGCGCCTGAAGATCGGCCACGAGCCGCTCGAGGCCCTCGCGGCGGCCGAGAACGTCGCCCGGGGTCTCGTTCATGGGCACCTCCAGCGCCTCGTCGGAGGAGGCGAGCTGGGGGCCGCGGTTGCGCTGGCGGATGCGGTCGAGCGCGGCGTTGCGCGCGATCGTGTGGATCCACGGCCGGAACTCGGGCCGCTCGGCGCGCCGGCTCAGCGTGGCGTAGGCGCGCGACATCGTCTCGGACGCGGCGTCCTCTGCCTCCTCGCGGGTGCCCACGATCGTGAAGCAGAAGGCGCTGATCGGCCGCCAGTAGCGCTCGAACAGCACGCCGAACGGGTCTGGGCGCACGCGCCCGACGTTCCAGGCCAGCCAGTTGTCGGACTTGCGCTCCTGAAGGCCAGCGGGGACCTGCCGGAACAGGGGCGACGGCGCGCACGGCTCGTCCGGCCGGCCGGACCAGGAGCTCGCGGCCGGCGGCAGGGCGACGACGTCGAGCAGCGCGTCGAGCCGCTCGACTCCCTCGTCCTCCGCCGGCGCGCGGAGCGCGTATGCGTTAGCGGCGGGCACCGGCCCTCCGCGCTGCCCTGCGCGCATTGCAGACGCGCGTGTAGCGCCGGGCGGCCTTGCGGCCGGCCCGCTTGGCGGCGCGGCGCTGCTTCGCGCCACATGCCCGGCGGGTGCCCTTGCGGTTGCTCGTGGCCTTCTCCTCGCCGGCGCAATCGGTGCCGAGATGGCCGCAGGTGTATGCGTACTGCTGGTCCGGCGACATCGCCCGCTGCTCCTGCGCCGACGCGGCGGGAGCCGCGGCACCGAGGGCCAGCGTGGCGACCAGCGTGGCAGCGATCCTGTTGCGGTTCATCAGTCCGTCCTCCCTGACATCAGCGTTTCCACGGCGCCGAGCTCGTTCGCCACACCCTGCAGCCGGTCCGACACCAGGGCCAGCTCCACCGTGGTGAAGACGGTCTCGCGCATGCGCCCGAGCAGCTCGAAGGTCTCGGAGCGAAGCGTGGCGACCCCGTCCATCAGGTCATGTGTGCGATCGATGGTCATTGCGGTCCTTTCCCGTGCTTCCGTGCTCGCCAGTTCGACGCCGGACCTCAAGCGTCCGGGGATGGCTTCGACGGATGGCGGAAAAGGACCGCTCTGAACTAAAGGTCCAGCACGCGCGCGGGTTCGTAGGGCTCCGCGCGGAGGTCTGTCTGGATGCGGCCGAGGCTGTTGGCCACGGCCTGCATGCGCACCAGCGCGAGGGTGCGGAGCGGGTCCGCATCGTCCTGATCTGCTGCGTGCGACAGCTCCTTGATGAGCTGGAACGCCTCGTCACGGATGTTCGACACCCGCGAGTAGAGGTCCTGGGCCTGGCACATTTTGCGAGTCCTCCCCGTCGGTCTGCCTGAGGGAGATGACGGTGCCTGCGGCGCCCGGGCGCAGGCGGTATCGCTCTTTGCACGGGTTCGCTTGCCAAATGCGGCAGGAACGGACACGCTGGGCGGCGAAGAGGGGGATGGGAGGACTCGCATGGCCGCGATCCGTGAGACAGCAGGACTTTGGCGGCGCTATGCCGCGAGGCGCGACGACGAGACGCGCGCCGCGCTCATGCTCGCCTACTGGCCGCTCGTGAAGGAGGTGGCCGTCTCGGTGCGGGCCAAGCTGCCGGCGCACGTCGAGGAGGCGGACATGATCTCCGCCGGGCTGTTCGGGCTCCTGTCGGCCATCGAGCGCTTCGATCCCGCCGACGCCCCCCGCTTCGCGGCCTTCGCGCGCACGCGTGTGCGCGGAGCGATCATCGACGACATGCGCGCGCACGACTGGGCGCCGCGCCACGTGCGCGAGCGAGCCCGGGAGCTGCGCGAGATCGAGTCGGCCCTCGAGCAGAAGCTGCACCGCAGCGCCACCCGGGGCGAGCTGGCGGCCGCGCTCGGGCTGACGGCCGACCAGGTGCACGACCGCCTGGCCCGCAACCTGCTCGCGCAGGTGGCGGCGCTCGACGCGGAGCTGCTGGCGGAGCCGCCCGGCGAGCCGGTCCGCCTGCTCGACATGATCGAGGACGACCGCGCCGACGACCCGGTCCAGTCGCTCGCGGCCGAGGAGCTGGGCAACGGGGTCGTGGACGCCATCCTCTCGCTGCCCTGGCGTGAGCGCCGCGTGCTCACCCACCATTACCGCCGCGGCCTCACCTTCCGCGAGATCGGCGTGTCGCTGGGAGTGAGCGAGTCGCGCGTGTCCCAGATCCACACCCAGGTCATGCGCCGCCTTCGCGACGAGATCCAGGTGCTGCTGGGGGGCGACGCCTTCCCGCTGCGCACGGTCGTGGACGCCGCGGCGGCCGCGCTCGAGGAGCTCGACCCGGTCGAGCGGGCCACGGCGCTGCAGCGCTAGCCTGCGCTCGCGATGGATCTCGGCCTCGAGGGCAAGGTCGCGCTCGTCACGGGCGCGTCGAAGGGCATCGGCCTGGGCATCGCGCGCGCCCTGGCGGGCGAGGGCGCGCGGGTGGCGATGAGCTCACGGTCGCGCGAGCGGATCGACGCCGCGGCCGCGGAGATCGGCGCCACCGGCTTCGTGCACGACACGCTCGAGCTCGACGACATCCCCCGGCTGCTCGGCGACATCGAGGAGTCGCTCGGCCCGATCGACGTGCTCGTGACCAACACCGGCGGGCCGCCGCCCAACGCGGATCCGCTCGGCTTCACGCGCGAGCAGTGGGAGAGTGCCTACCGGGAACTGATCCTCGCCCCCATGGCCTTCATCGAGCACGTGCTGCCCGGCATGCGCGAGCGCGGCTTCGGGCGGGTGCTCAACGTCTCCTCGAGCGCGGTCCGCGAGCCCATCCCCGTGCTCATGCTCTCCAACGCGCACCGCAGCGGCACGCTGGCGGCCTTCAAGACGCTGGCGCGCGAGGTTGCCGGCGACGGCGTGACCGTGAACACGATCGTGCCCGGCCGGATCGCCACCGACCGCCTGGCCGACACGCAGGGCTCGCTCGAGGGCGCGGAACAGGCCGCGCGCGACCAGATCCCGGCGGGCCGGCTGGGCACCGTCGACGAGTTCGGCGCGGCGGCGGCCTTCCTGTGCTCGGAGCGGGCGAGCTACGTGACCGGCGTGGCGCTGCTGGTGGACGGCGGGCTCACCCGCTCGATCTAGCCGGGCGACTCCACCGCCGCAGGGACCACCTCGACCTCCGGCTGGGAGCCGGGCATCCCCGACCCGGTGTCGGCGGGGGCGTCCTGGCGGCGGGACCAGAGGATGAATGGCAGTGCCAGCGCCGAGATGCCCGCTCCCACCAGGTACGAGCTGCCATAGCCCCAGACGTCGGCGGCCCGCCCGAGGCCCGGCTGCACCACCACGCCGCCGCTCGAGCCCAGCAGCGAGTCGAAGGAGAGGATCGTGGCCCGCTGCTGCGACGGGATCAGCCCGTTCAGATAGGTCTGGCGGATGGGCATCGAGGCCGCGAACAGCAGGCCCCACACCACGATCAGCCCCACCACGACCCAGAAGTGCTCGAAGGCGCCCATCAGCGCCAGGCTCACCGCGCTCGCACCCGTGGCGGCCAGGAGCGCCGAGGTCCTGCGATGGAACAGCTTCCGCAGCCAGGGCGCGGCGATGCCGCCGAGGATCTGCGCACCGGCCACGATGGCGGCCACCAGACCGGCGATGCCGTACGCCTCGGGGTCGTCGTAGAGCTCCAGCAGGTATGGCTGGAGGGCGTAGAAGGCGTAGATGCCGACACCCGCGGTGAACGGCGAGGAGAGCATGATCCACTTCACCGCGGGCACGCGCCAGCCGAACTCGATGGAGGCGCTCGCGATCCGCCTCATCTCCCTCGTCGCCCGCTCGCCCCGCCGCGGCGCGAAGCCGATGTCGCGCATCAGGGTGAACGCAAGCGCGAACGTCATCACCAGCACGACGGCGCGCAGGACGAAGGGCACGCCCAGGCTCGTGACCTGGGCGATGTAGCCGCCGGCCACCGACCCGGTGAGCATGGCCACGCCCTCGACGATCTGCCCCTTCCCGAAGACGGACTCCAGGTCGCCCTCGAACCCGGTGGCACCCAGGGCGTCCACCAGCCAGGCCTCGACGGCGCCGGAGAAGAAGGTGAACCCCAGGCCGAGCCCCACCGAGACCAGCGCCCATTGCCAGAAGGGCGCCTCGATCTCCCACAGCAGCACGTAGAGCAGCGTGGTGACGGTGAGCGTCACGGTGCCCAGGAGATACGACGCGCGCCGGCCCACGGTGTCGGCCACGATCCCGGTGGGCACCTCGAAGATCACCATCCCGGCCGTGAAGAAGGCGTTCGCGGCAAACGCCTCCAGGTTGGAGAGCCCTGCGTCGAGCAGGAAGATCGTGTTGATGCCCCAGATGAACGACGCCGCCAGCGTGTTGCCCAGCAGCAGCAGGAAGTAGGTCCGCTGGATGGAGCGGGGCGTGGGCACGCGCTCGGCTCAGTCCTTGAGGACGCGGTACCGCAGGTGCGTGACGGCGGGGGACTCCACGGTCCTGGTCACCTCGAGCGTGGGCAACTCGCGCAGGTTGTCGAAGAGCCGGACGCCGCCGCCCAGGAGCACCGGGGCCACGTGCACCTGGAATTCGTCGACGAGGCCGGCGTCGAGGTACTGCCGGATCACGCTGCCCCCTCCGGCAACGAACACGTCCTTGTCGCCGGCCGCCGCCCGGGCCTGCTCGAGCGCGGCCTCGATCCCATCGGTGATGAAGGTGAACGAGGTGCCGCCCTGCATCTGCTCCGTCTCGCGCGGGTGGTGGGTGATCACGAACACCGGCATGTGGAAGGGAGGCTCATCGCCCCACCAGCCCATCGACGGCTCGTCGCCCCAGGGGCCCTGGTCGCCGTTGAACATGCGCCTGCCCATGATCGTTGCCCCGACGTTGGCCTGGGACTCCTCGAAGATCTCGGAGTCGCGATTGGTCTCGCCGCCGGACTTGCCATGGGGCTCGCGCCAGACGGCCAGCCGGGTGACCCACTCGTGGAGCTGCTCGCCGCCGTCGCCCAGCCCGTTGTCGGGGCCCGCGTTTGGCCCGGCGACGAAGCCGTCGAGCGACATCGAGATGTCGAAGGTGAGCTTTTGCACTTGGTGGCCTCCTGAGATCGAGAGTTCAGCCTTCTGACCTCCGTGGGCCCGCGAACTCATCGGCCCGCCGACGGCACCGCCTCTGCGGCAGCCAGCGGGGGGCGCCGCTCCGAGAAGCCCGTGGCCTCCTCGATCTGCGCGCCCAGAGAGAGCAGCGTGGGCTCGTCGCCCATCCGGCCCACCAGCTGGAACGAGAGCGGAATGCCGTCTTCGGTCAGGCCGGCCGGGACGGTGGCGGCCGGGTTGCCGGTGCCGTTCCAGGGCGCCGTCCAGGGCGTGAAGGCGGCGGCCCCGCCGCGACCGGCCAGCGTGCGCAGGGCACCCCGGCCCTGCCAGCGACCCACCTCGGGCGGAAGCCAGGCGAGGGCGGGTGTGAGCAGCACGTCGGCATGGTCGAAGACCTCGTTGACGCGCGCTGCGAGGGCCGCCTGGCGCTCGGCCAGCGCGGCCATGGCACGCGGGTGGATGGCGCCGCCGAGGCGGACCATGCCGCGTGTGCGCCGCTCGAAGCGCTCGGGGTGCGGGAAGTGGCGCGCGTCGTCGTGGATTCCGCGCAGGAAGCGCGCGACGACGTCCACCATCGAATGGCCGTAGTCGGGGTCGCGCTCCACGACTTCGTGGCCGAGTGAGCGAAGCAGCTCGCCCGCCTGGCGCCACGCCCGCTCCATCTCCGGGTGGAGCTCGGCGATGGCCCCGCGCGGCGCCGCCTTCGACATCGCCACGCGCAGGCGCCCCGGCGGGAGCGGCGGCTCGGACCCGATCCCGTCCGCCGCCACGTGCAGGAACAGCGCCGCGTCGGCCACGCGGCGCGCGAGCGGCCCCACCACGCTCAGCCCGTGCCAGCCGAGCGGGTGCGGGATGCGGCCGCGGGTGGGCTTGAGGCCGAAGAGGTGGCAGCAGGCGGCGGGGATGCGGATGGAGCCGGCGCCGTCCGAGCCCAGCGCAGAGCCGACCAGGCCGGCAGCCACCGCGGCCGCGCTGCCGCCGCTCGAGCCCCCGGGCGTGCGGTCCACGCGCCAGGGGTTGCGCGTAGCGCCGAACGCCATTGTCTCCGTGAAGGGCCAGATCGTGAGCTCGGGAACGTTGGTCTTGCCGAGCACGATCGCGCCCGCCGCACGCAGGCGGCGCACCACCTCGGCGTCGGCCGCGGCCGGCCCTCCGTGGGCGGCGCTCCCGCACGCGGTGACCTCCCCCGCCACGTCCACGTCGTCCTTGATCGCCACGGGGACCCCGAGCAGCGGCCGCTCCTCACCCGCCCCGGCCCGGCCCTCCGCCTGTCGCGCCTCGGCCAGCGCGCGCTCGGCGAACACTGTGCGGAAGGCGTTGAGCGCGGGATCGAGCTCCTCGGTGCGGGCGAGGCAGGTCTCCACCAGCTCGACTGGGGACAGCTCCCGCGAGCGGACCAGCCCGGCCTGGCGGGCGATGCCGGCGAAGGCTAGGTCCAGCGAGTCCATCCCGGCTCAGCCTACGGAGAAAGCGCCGCGCGCACGTCCTTCAGCAACAGCAGCAGGTGGAGGGGATCCGTGGGCGATGGCTCGAAGTCGTAGCGCTCGTAGAACTCCCGGGCGGCCGGGTCCTTGGCGTGGACCAGGAGCACCCGAATCCCTATGGACTCGGCTGCGCCCAACACGCGGAGCATCGCGTCTCGTAGGAGCCGCTCGCCGAGGCCCCGTCCCTGAAGGCTGCTGTCGACCGCCAGCCGCGCCAGCAGGGCGGCGGGAATCGGCGCGGCGGGCATCCCCTTCACGGCCCGCTCGGTGGCATCGCGGTGGCTGACCTGCGCGACCGCGAGTGCGTAGTAGCCGGCGATCCGACCGTCGTCGGCTATCGATACGAACACCCGCGCGGACCCGCTCCGGTGAGCGGCAAGAGCGTGGCGCTCCAGCCAGGTGTCGAGCTCCGGCCTGCCGCAGTCGAAGCCGGCGGTGCGGTGCTCCCTCTGGAGCGGGACGGGGTCCCGCGGATCGGTCACGTGGAACTGTCGGACCCGCCCAAGAGCCGCCGCAGACCGGGCTTGGACGACGAAACCGGCCGCTCCAGCAACTCGGTGAACTCGTCCCAGGCCCGGGCATCGAGTTCGAAGCTGGTCCTATCGGCCAGCTCTCGCTGCGCCGCCTCGCGGGCGCTGGCCAGGACGAACTCGGTCTTCGTCGCCTGCGCCGCGTCGGCGGCCCGGCGGATGAGTGCCTCGTCCTGATCGCTGAGGCGGAGGTTGAGACGAGCGCTCTTGGCCATGTACCTAGTGTACGGACGTTGTACGTACGGCGTTGCGCACCCCCGCCGCGGACAGCGCGGCGCCCGCGAACAGCAGCGCCGCCACCGCGAGGATGCCGGCGTGGAAGCCCGCGACCGAGGCGTCGTCCAGCGCGGGCCGAAGCGTGTCGCGCTCCGCGGCGGGTACGCGGTCGTCCTCGACCGGCGCCAGCGGACGCTCCTGCGCACGCTCGGCCACCGCCCGCGCCTCGGCGCCGAGGCCGTCCGCCGGCAGGCGCTCGTCGAGCTTCGACCCGAAGCCCGCGGACACGATCGCGCCCACGGCCGCGATCGCCATCAGGCCGGCCACCCGCGCCACCGCGTTGTTCACTCCCGAGGCCACGCCGGCGTGGCGCTGCTCCACCGCGCCGAGCACCGTTGCCGTGAGCGGCGCCACCGTCATCGCAAGCCCGAGCCCGAAGACGACGACGGCCGGGAGCACATCCGCGACGTAGGCGGCCTCCTCCCCCACCCGCAGGAACAGCAGCGCGCCGATGCCGGACACGAGCGGCCCGGCGGTCATGAGCACGCGCGAGCCGATGCGGTCGGCCAGCGCCCCGAAGCGGCGCGAGAGCAGGAACAGGAGCAGCGAGATGGGCATGAACGCGGCCCCCGCCCCGAACGCGCTGTAGCCCCCCACCTGCTGCACGAACAGCACGGAGAAGAACGTGATCGCGCCGAGCGCGGCGTAGATGGCGAACGTGGCGAGGTTGGCGGCCGAGAAGTTGCGGCTGCGGAACAGGCCCAGGGGCAGCATCGGGCTGCGCGCGCTGCGCGCGCGCGCCAGGAACGCCGCGGCGGCGAGCGAGCCGGCGGCCATCGGGACCCAGACGAGCGGCGATCCGAAGCCCTCCGTGGGCTGCTCCACCAGGCCGAAGACCACGCCGCCGAAGGCGAGCGCGCACAGCAGTCCGCCCTGCCAGTCCACCCGGCGCCCTGCCTCGGGGTCGGCGCTCTCTCTCACCACACGCAGGGCGAGCGCGAGCGTGGCGGCCACGAGCGGCAGGTTGAGCGCGAACACCAGGCGCCATGACACAGCGTCCACCAGCAGCCCGCCCACGAGCGGTCCGATCACGATGCCGATGCCGGTCCACGCCGTCCAGGTGCCGATGGCGGCGCCGCGCTCGTCCTCGTCGAAGGTGGCCGTGACGATCGCCAGCGAGCTGGGCACGAGCAGGGCGCCCGCGATCCCCTGAAGCGCCCGCGCCGCCACGAGGAGCTCCACGCTGGGCGCGACCGCGCACAGCGCCGAGGTGGCTCCGAAGCCCACGAGGCCGGCGATGAACACACGGCGGCGGCCGAGGAGGTCGCCCAGCGAGCCGCCCACCAACAGGAGCGAGGCCAGCGTGAGCAGGTAGGCCTCCACCACCCACTGCTGGGCGGCCAGCCCGGCGTCGAAGTCCTCGCGCAGCGCCGGCAGCGCGACGTTCACGACAGTGGTGTCGATGAAGACGACCGCGGAGGCCAGGATGGTCGCGACGAGCGTGAGGCGCTTGTCGCCCACGGGCAGCTAGGGCCGGTACTCGAAGGGCAGCTTGCCGGCCACGTCGCGCAGCAGCGGCGCGGCGGCGTCGCGCTCGGACGGCGTGAGCTCCAGCCCCTCCGGCCACTCGATGCCCACGTCGGGGTCGGCGTGGTTGATGCCGCCCTCGGCCGCCGGGTCGTAGTAGGTGCTGCAGCGATAGACCACGTCGGCGGTCTCCGAGAGCACGCAGAAGCCGTGCGCGAAGCCCACCGGGCAGTAGAGCTGGTGCAGGTTCTCGTCGTCGAGGCGGAAGGCCTCCCACTCGCCGAACGTGGGCGAGCCGCGGCGCACGTCCACGAGCACGTCGACGATGGCGCCGTTGGCGCAGCGCACGAGCTTGGCCATGCCGTCCTGGAAGTGCATGCCACGCACGACGCCGAGGCTCGAGCGCGAGTGGTTGTCCTGCACGAAGTCGTCGCCCACGCCGAGCTCCTCGAAGGCGCTGCGCCGGTAGCTCTCGTGGAAGAAGCCGCGCGCGTCGCCGTGCACCACCGGCTTGATGAGCACCGGCCCCTCGAGCCGGGTGGGGAGGGCCTCCATGGGCGCGCAGGCTAGCGAGCGATGAGTTCCCGGGGCCCGCGTGCACGGAACAGCACGATCGCTGCGTGACGCTGAACGGGCCGAGGGAGAGGCAACCATCTAGCGTTCCAGCGCGTGGAGGACTTCGTGGTGGTGGGCGGGGGCATCGTCGGCCTGGCCGTGGCGCGTGAGCTGCTCGCGCGTCACCCGGGAGCGTCGCTCGTGGTGCGCGAGCGCGAGGCCGAGGTGGGCCTGCACCAGACCGGGCGCAACAGCGGCGTGGTGCACGCGGGCATCTACTACGCGCCCGGCTCGCTCAAGGCGCGGCTGTGCGTGGCCGGAGCCCGCGAGCTGTACGACTACTGCGCCGCGCGCGGGATCCCGGCGCAGCGCAGCGGCAAGCTCATCGTGGCGCTTGACGAATCCGAGCTGCCCGCCCTGGACGAGCTCGAGCGCCGCGGCCGCGCCAACGGCGTGCCGGGGCTGCGGCGGCTCTCGGCCGCTGAGCTGCGCGAGGTGGAGCCGCACGCCGCGGGCATGGCCGCACTGCACTCGCCCGAGACGGGGGTAGTGGACTTCGGCGCAGTGGCCCGCGCGCTGCGCGAGGACGTGGAGGGGGCCGGCGGGCGGGTGATGCCGGCCAGCCCGGTGGAGGAGCGCGAGGTGCGCGCGGGCCTGGGCGCCCGCTTCGCGGTGTTCTGCGCGGGCGCCGCAGCCGACCGCCTGGCCGTGGCCGCAGGCGCCGATCCCGACCCGCGCATCGTGCCCTTCCGCGGCGCGTACCTGCGGCTGCGGCCGGGGAAGGCGAGGCTGGTGCGCTCGATGATCTACCCGGTGCCCGACCCGGCGCTGCCGTTCCTAGGGGTGCACCTGACCCGGCGCCTGGACGGCGAGGTGCTGGCCGGGCCCACGGCGCTGCTGCTGCCGCGGGCCCGCTCGCTGGCCTGGCCCGGCACCTGGCGGATGATGCGGCGCTTCTGGCGCCCCGGGCTGTCGGAGGCCCGCTGGGCGGCACGGCGCGGGGCCTACGCCCGCGAGGTGGCCCGCTACCTGCCGGGGGTCGAGCCGGGCGACCTCGAGCCCGCCTTCACCGGCGTGCGCGCGCAGGCGCTGGGGCGCGACGGCCGCCTGGTGGACGACTTCGCCGTGTCCGAGACCCCGGGCGCACTGCACGTGCGCAACGCCCCGTCGCCCGCGGCCACCTCGTCGCTGGCACTGGCACGGCTGGTTGCGGACCGGGTGGAGGCGGCGATTCGGTGAGCCAGGCCGCTGCTAGCCTGCGCGCCCTGCCTCCGGCGCTCACAGCATTCATCCGGCGGGCGGAGGCCGTGCATCCCGCCTTCCCGCTGGGCCTGATCGTCGGAGTGGCCGCAGCCGCGAGCGCCGCCTACGTGCTCCGCATCTCCCAGTACTTCGTCATGACCGACGAGCTGGCCTACATGAAGCAGGCGGTGGCGATCGGCGAGGACCTCCTTCCGCTCACCCCGAGCGACTTCTGGTTCACCTCGTGGGCGCAGCTCGAGCCGCTGCTCGCAGCGCCGGCCTACGCCCTGCTGGGCACCACGACGGCGTTCGACGTGGTCCACGTTCTCAACGGCCTGGTGATGGCGAGCACGGCCATCCCCACCTACCTGCTCGCCCGAGAGCTGACGCTGAGCCGGCTGTGGTGTTACGCCGTGGCCGCGCTGAGCGTGGCCGTGCCGTGGCTGGCGCTCTCGGCCACGATCCTCACCGAGGTGGTGGCCTACCCCGCGTTCGTGTGGGCGGCGCTGGCCATGCAGCGCGCGGTGTCCGACCCTTCGCCGCGCCGCGACCTGATCGCGCTCGCGGCCATCGCGCTGGCGGTGCTGGCACGGCTCCAGCTGGCGGTGCTGGCACCGGCGTTCATCGCCGCCGTGCTCATCCACGAGCTGGCCTTCCGAGGGCCGGACCACCCGGCCCCTCGCTCTCGCCTGGACCGCGCTCGCACAGCGCTGGCCTCGCACTGGCCGCTGGCAGCGGGCACGGTTTTGGCCGCCGCCCTCGTCGCCGTGCTCGGCAGGGACGACCTGTTCGGGAGCTATGGCCTGGTCACGCGCGGGGACCTGCTGCCGCCCGGCGCCTTCGACGTGGCCGGCGACGTGCTGGCCTACGTGGCGATCGGGATCGGCGTGATCCCGCTGGCGCTGGCGGCGGCCTGGGCCGCGGCCACGCTGGTGCGGCCGCTCTCAACCGAACGTCACGCCTTCGCCTGCGTGCTGGTGGCGGTGATGGTGGTGATGCTGGTGACGGTGGGGTCGTTCACCGCCCGCTTCGCCCCGGCCATCCACGACCGCTACCTGTTCTACCTCGTCCCGCTGATCTTCATCGGGATGGTGGCCGCCCTGCTGGAGCGGCGCGCGCTCGTGGTGCCGCCGCTGGTGGCCGGGGCGGCGAGCGCGTGGCTGGTGGCCACCGTGACGCTCACGCCGGCGGGCGCCAACATCATCTCCCCGAGCGCCACCTTCCACAAGGTGCTGGACGGGAGGGCGTACGACGTGGGCCGCCTGTTCGGCAACCCCGACCTGGACACCACGACGCTCCTGGCCATCGTGACGGCTGTGGGCACGGCCGCCATCGCACTGGCCAGGCTCCGGCTGTCCCGTGGGGCGGTGGCGGCCGCGGTCACCTCGCTCGTGCTCGTGTTCTGCGCGGTACAGACCGGCTACGTGATGCGCGAGGTGGCGGCCAGCCAGCAGGATCCGAGCGCCGAGTTCCTGGCAGGCCGCGGCTGGATCGACCGGGCGCTCCCCGAGGACGCGCGGGCCGCGGCGATCCTGGGCGTGGTGGGCTCGCCCACCACGAGCGCCGTGTCGTGGTGGGACGCCGCATTCTGGAACGCCGATCTGGACGTGCTCGCCGCAACCGGGCGCTCGGAGAGCTACGGCCAGGCCTACTGGCGCCCGATCGAGCTCGACCCGGCCACGGGCGAGCTGAGCGGGCTCGACAGCCACGGGCACCTGGTGATGGCGGAGACCGACGTGCGCTTCGGGCTGCGGGGGGAGACGGTCGTGGCCGAGCGCGACGGGCTTCAGATCCTCCGTGCCCCCAGGCCCTACGCCGCCGGCTGGGCGCTCCTGGGCGCCACCACATCGGGAGGGGTGGGGATCGGCATCACCGCGCATGTCCGCGTGTACGGCGGCGGCGCCGAGGCGCGGCGGACGCTCACGCTGTCACTGGTGAACACCTCCACCGAACCCCTCTCCTACGAGCTCGAGACGGACGACGGCGACCGCCGCGGCAGGGTGGGCCCGTCCGAGACCGCGACCGTCCGAGTGCCGGTGCGGGTGCCCTCCCGCGGATACGCGGAGGTGGCGGCCACGGCGGGCGATCCGAGCGGGCGCGCGGCGGAGGGAACCACCCTGCTGATCCGGGACGTGCGGTGAGGCCCGCGGCCGTGATCGCCGCCCTCGCGCGGCGCCCGCGCGTGGTGGTGGCAGTTGCATTCGCGGTCACCGCCGGGTACCTGGCAATCCGCGCGAGCCAGGTTGACGACTACGTCTGGCTGATCGACGAGCTGCTCTACACCAAGGTCGCGCAAGGCTTCGCGAACGGCGAGCTGCTGCGAGCCGAGGTCTACGACGTGCCCGCCGGGCTGCCCAACGCCCTCTACCCGCGGCTGCTCGCCCCGCTCCATGCGCTGCTGCCCTCCATCGACGCGTTCACCGCCACCCACGTGCTCAACGCCCTGCTGTTCGCCAGCGTGATCTTCCCCGTGTACCTGCTGGGCCGCCGGCTGGGCGCGCCGCTCGGCCTGGCGGTGCTCGGCGGGCTCGCGAGCGCCTGGGTGCCATGGGCGGTTGCCACGACCGTGGTGATGACGGAGTCGCTGGCCTACCCCGCCTTCATGTGGGCCTGCTTCGCCATCGCGGTGGCGCTGGACAGCCCGAGCCCGCGCACGCATGCGCTCGCGCTGCTGGCGATCGGCGTGGCGAGCTATGCACGGGTGCAATTCGCGTTGCTCCTGCCCATCTTCGTGGCCGCGGCCGTGCTGCAGGCGGCAGCCGCCGACGGGGCCCGGCTGCCGGACGACGCCGGGCGCGGCTTTGGAGAGCGGCTGCGCAGGCACGCCTCCCTCGGCCTGATGCTGGCGGCGATCATGGCCGTGCTCGGCATCCTGGCCGTGGCGGGAGTCAACCCGCTCGGCATCTACCAGTTCGCCGCGGACCGAATGCGCTTCCCGCCCGGATGGCTCGAGTCGTCCTCCTGGCATCTCGCCCACGTGGTCGTGGGGCTCGGGATCGTGCCCGCCCTGGCGTGGCTGGCATGGCTCAAGCGGGCGGGGACCAGCCCGCGGAGCTCCGGCGAGCTGGGCTTCGCGATCTTCAGCGGTCTCACCGTGGTGGGCCTCGCCTACCTGGCCGGCGACTTCGCCCAGAACGTGGCAGGCGGCCAGATCCAGGAGCGCTACATCTTCTACGTCGCGCCGCTGCTCATCCTCGGCACGGTGGCGCTGTTGAGCGACCTGCGGGCGCCCAGCCCGCGGCTCAGCCTGGTGGCGGCGGCGATCCCGCTGGCGGCCATCCTGTCGATCCCTGACTACAACCCCAGCGCCGGGGCGGACGGCTTCGCAATCGTGAAGGCCGCGTTCACGGGCTTCGTCCGCGTGATCGAGGGACGCACGGCCGGCCTGCGCGAGCTGGGTCCCGGCGACGGGCTCACCACGGCGGAGCTCCTGGTGCTGGTGACGATCGTGTTCGCGCTCGCGCTGCCGTTGCTGCTCAGGCTGCGCTGGCGCGCGGTCGCGGCGCCCGCGATCCTCGCAGCCGTCCTCGTCTACGGGGCCGTGCAGGAGCACTACCTGCTCAACCGCGCCATCCCGGCCATCAACGGCACCTGGCAGGGCCTCGCCGGGGAGCAGGGCACTCCGCGTGACTGGGTGGACCAGGCGGCTCCCGGAGACGGAGAGGTGGGCATCATGCGCGGCGACCTGTCGGCGCCGGTGGGCTCGAACGGGCGGGAGGTGCTGATGCGCACCCAGTTCTGGAACGAGCGGGTGCAGGCCTCGTACGCGTCCTTCGGGCGCACCCCCTTCACCGGCTTCGACTCGATCCCGCTCGAGGTGGATTCCGGCACCGGGCGCGTGACCACGCCCACCGAGGCCGACCACATGGTGGTGTCGGCAACCGACCCGATGTTCGCGCTGCGCGGCGAGGTTGTGGCCACCGCGCCCAACGGGCTGCAGCTGATCGCCCCCGAGCACCCGTACCGGGCCCGCTGGCTGGCGCAGGGCGGCGACGTGGCCGGCCTCACCACCGGCACGCGCCCGCGCACGGTCACGGTGTTCGAGCGCGGGGACGTGACCCTCCCGATCACCGCCCCGGCGGAGGCCGGCAGGCCCGTGCCCTACCTGGTCGAGGTGGACGGGCGCACGCTGAGCGGACGGCTGGGCCCGGGTGAGACGCGCGAGCTCGCGCTCGGGACCGCCCGCGAGATCAGCGTTCGCGCCCGCCGTTCCACCGAGCTCGCCGACGGGCGCCGCGTGGGACTGCGCGTGGGCGCTCCGCGGATCCGCTGACCGGCGTCAGCCGGCCTCAGGACAGGGCCGCACTGCCATCACGTGAATCCGCAGGTCGCTCGACGTGCCAACCCTCACGTCGCGGTAGCCCCGGTCCACGATGTCGTCGAGAGGGACCGGCGTGATGCCGATGGTTCCCGGGTCGCGAACCGCCGTCACGCGCGTCGACCCCGTGGTGGCCGTGATTCGCGTGCCCGCGATCGTGGACAGCCTGAGCACGAGGCAGTGGCGGCGCCCGGGGTCGAGCTCACCCCCGAACACCCGGAAGCGCGCATCCTGGGTGGGCACGACGCCGCCTTCCACGTTCACCCCCGAGAGCTCGAGCCAGCGCGCCCGGAACGGCTGGGCCAGCGCGAAGATGCCGAGGCGCTCGGACAGGTAGTCGGTGCCCCCGATCCTGCGCGCCGCGAGCCCCACCGGGCGGTACTGCCTGAGCGCGACGATCTCGGTGGCGAGCGGGTTGGGGTTGCGCAGGATGCCCGTCCTGCGCGACACCGCTGCCCTGATGCCGCCGTAACCAACGTAGGAGTACTGGAAGGAGGCGTTGAAGAACGCCACCTCCTGCCAGATCAGGGGGCGGGTGGGAGAGGCGTTGCCGTCCAGGTACCGGTACGAGGCCTCCCGGCCCAGCGTCTTGTCGATGAACGCGCGCTCGTCGAACCCGCCGCCGTTGGGCTCCCCGGCGCCGGTGACGAAGCGGTGTGAGTTGTAGCCGGCCGTGACCAGGCCGAAGGCCACGATGCCGCCGAGCGTGGCCGGCACCACCCAGCGCGCCGCGCGCTGCCCCGGCCTCAGCGCCAGGGCCACGCCCACGGCCACGGCGGCGAGCACGACCAGCGCCACCGCCTCCGCATGCTCGTCGAGCGGGCCCGGCGCGCGGGTGTTGATGTTGCCCAGCACCACCCTCCGCCAGAACGAGCGCCCGGGTGACGAGAAGTGGTCGTACGGGCCCACCTCCACGAACGTCTGGCTGGTGAGCACCAGGACGCCGGCCGCCGCGGTGAACAGCCCTACGAGCGGCAGTGGCAGCTCGCGGCGGGCCACGCCGGCCACCGCGCACAGCACCACCAGCGGCCCGGCGTAGAAGAGGTAGCGCTCCTCCTGGGTGGAGGAGACCGCGGCCGCGGAGTAGGCCACGAGCAGCGCGGTGGCCAGGGCCGCCACGACGAACGCGTGCGAACGCGGGTCGTCGCCCTTGACCAGCGTGCGCGCGATCCATGTGAGCGCGAACACGAACGTCACGATCAGAAGGCCCTGCGCAAGCATCACGCCCAGCAACTCGGCCTTGAGCCGTACCTGCAGCATCTGGGGCAACAGCGAGGCCGAGTAGTAGCCGCGGGCGGAGTCCACGCCGCCGAGGAACAGGACCCACGTGGCCGCGAACGTGAACGCCACGAGCAGGATGGTGTGCCGGCGCCACAGGCCTTTCGCGACCTCCACGAGCCGCGCGCGCACGGAAGCCCCGCCGGCGAAACGCAGCTCGTGGGCCAGGATCGTCAGAGGCAGCGCGCCGGCGATGACCACCAGGCTGGAGCGCGACAGGGCCGCCAGCGCGACCAGGCCGATGGCCAGCAGGTCGTTCACCGGACCGCCGCGCACGGCGCAGCGCCAGATGCCCCACACCGCCCACACCACCGCCGGGTAAGCCACCGGCTCGTTGAGGAACGACGTGGACAGCGCCACCCAGGGCACGGCCACGGCGGCCGCGGCGGCCGCGGCGGAGGCCACCCGCCCCAGCCCGAGCCCGCGAGCCAGGAGCCACGCCGGGATGGCCGCGGAGGCGAACGCCACCGCCGGGATCAGCTTGCCCGCCCTGAGGGCGTCGACCGGCGGGAACAGGGAGATGGCCGCCGCCTGCAGCAGCTGGTGCACGCGCTCGAACCCGAGGTAGAAGAGGCGCTCGTCGAAGAGCGCGTCGGGGAACCGCTTCACCAGCTCGCGCGCCTGCGTGACGTAGATGAACTCGTCGGGCTGGAACGTGTGCACGCGCAGCGACTGCCGTCCCAGCAGCACCGCGCCGAGGAGGAAGACCGCCGCGGGGGCGGCTGCCGTGGACAACCTGGCGCGCATCAGGAGCGCGGCTCGCTCAGGAACTTCCGCAGCGCCTCGTCCACCTGCCGGCCTGCTCGGTCCCAGGTGCGCGTCTCCACGAAGCCGCGCGCCCGGACCGCCATCTCGCGGCGGCCGGAGGGGTCGTCCAGCAGCGCCAGCACGGCGTCGGCCACCGACACCGGGTCGGGCGCGGCCTGCACCACGTGCTCGCCCGAGGCGCCGAGCTGGGAGGACACGTTCTCGCCCTCGAGCTCGATCACCGGGAGGCCGCCGGCCATCATCTCCTGCGCCACAAGCGAGTGGGTGGTGAGCGAGAAGCACAGCCCCACGGTGGCGCGCTGGTAGAGCGCCGCGAGCGAGGCGGGGCTCACCACGCCCAGGTTCTCGTGCTCGAACGGCGCCGGCAGCCGCCGCTCCGAGCCGAAGGTGACCACGTGCACTTCGGGCCGGCGCTCCTTGACCACGGCCAGCGCCGCGAGCGCCAGCTCGACGGCGCGGCGCTCGGTCTCCAGCCGCGCGTACACCGCCACGGTGGCGGGCTCGCGGGTGTCCTCGCGCCCGGGGCGGTAGGTCAGGAGGTCGGTGCCGCATTCGAAGTACTCGGCCCACAGGCCGTGGCGATCGCGCAGGATTTCGGCCATCCAGGGCGTGTAGGCGATGCAGCGGTAGTCCATCCGGTAGGTCTCCTCGGCCCACAGGTACTCGGCCGAGCGCGCATGGAACTCCGGCTCCACGTCCTGAACCAGATAGGCCTTCTCGGCGCAGTGCGGCAGGTCGCGCAGCGGGTAGGCGGTCCACCAGTTGGTGGCTATGCCCACGTCGCCCCCGGTCCAGCCGTCGAGCCCGCGCACGATGGGAGCGTCCAGCGGGATGAAGTGGTCGCGCACCTCGTCGGCCAGCTCGTGGGCGGGGCGGTGGTCGCGGTGCATGGGGTCGAACACGTGCACGGAGCAGCGGTGGCCCTTCTCCTCCAGCATCCGGATGATGCGGAAGATCGTGGTGTGGCCGCCCGAGCCGCGCTTCCACGGCGGCAGGACCCAGGCCAGCTCCAGCGAGTGCTTGTCCGCCAGGTCACGCGCGGGCTCCAGGCTGAGCGGGCGGCGCGGGAAGGCGTCGCGGACGAAGCCGTAGTCCCAGCCCGGGTCGGCGGGCTCGAGCCGGCGCGCGGGCGCCGCGCCGTCGGCAAGCGGGCTGCCGGGGATGGCCACGGGCTCGAAGGAGTCGCGCCCCTCCAGCGAGAGGGCCTCCCGGGCGCGGCGCGGCAGCCGGTCGGCCCGCGTGCCGAGCACCGCGCCGGCGGTGCGCAGCGCGTGGTGGCGCACCGACACCGCCAGCGGCCCCAGCGATGCCGGCTTGGACAGCCCCTCCACCTCGCGCAGGTAGGCGCGGTCGGCCTTCACCAGGTGCCACACGTCGCGCGCGCTGCGCCGCGGCCCCACCGGCTCCACGTGGCCCAGCACCTCGCGCAGCGAGCGGTACTCGTCGAAGTAGCGGCGCATAAAGTCCCCGGGCGGATAGTCGTGCGAATGCAGCACCTCGGCCTCGGGACTGAACGCCTTGGCCCAGCCGGCCTCCACCATCTCGCGCCCCAGCAGCTGGTCCTCGGCGTAGGGCACGGGGCGATACGGGATCTCCTGCCACGCGCGGCGGGCCACGCAGCCGTTGACGTCGGAGAAGTACTGGCGGCGCCAGGCCTCGCGCCGGTAGGCGGCCAGGTCGTGCTCGTCGGAGAGGTCCACGCGCTGAACGTCGATGCCGTCCTCGCCCCACGACCGGAAGAAGCGCCACATCTCCGCCTTGATCATGTGGCTGGCATCCGGGCGCGGGCGGTGCGGGCCAAACACCAGCGCCACATCGCCGGCCGCTTCGAAGCCGGCCAGCAGCGCGGCCAGCCAGCGGGGGTGCGCGGGCGTGGCGTCCTGGGTGAGGAAGGCCACGTGGTCGCCGCGCGCCAGCTCCATCATCCAGTTGCGCGTTGCCCCGTGGGAGAACGACGCCCGCGGGATGGAGTGCACCACCGCGCCGTGCTCGCGTGCGATGTCGAGCGAGCCGTCGGTGGAGCCGGAGTCCACCACCAGCAACTCCAGCTCGCGGTCCAGCTCCTGCGCACGCACCATCGCCAGCACCTCGCCGAGATAGCGCTCGCCGTTGAGCACCGGGATGGCCACGGTGACCACGCTCATCGCGCCCGCAGCTTCCGGCGCAGCTCGGCGGCGGCCCGCAGCGGCGCGGTCATGCGCCAGGACAGGCTCGACTCCATCTGCTCCACGCGCGCGGCCAGGTCCTCGGCCCGCTGGGCCTGCGCCAGGCGCTCCTGCAGCGGCGCCCACGCCTCCTCACGCCAGCGCTCGGCGGCCAGCGCACGCTCGCGCCAGTGCTCGAGCTCGCCGTCGCCGCCGCTCACAGCTCCTCCGCCACCCGCGGCGCCTCGCGCTGGAACACCCACAGCCCGAGCATGAAGACGCCCACCACCACTGCCGCCGGGATCAGCAGGTACCCGGCGCCGCCGATTGCCTGGGCGGCCGTGGCGGCGTCGGGATCGATCACCGCGTGGCGGAACTGCTCGACGATGGAGGCCAGCGGGCTGGACATGTAGGCCGTGCGCACGCTCTCCGGAACCGTCTCGAACGAGTAGAAGATCGGCGTGCCGTAGAACATCACCTGGAGCACGACGTCGTAGATGGGTCCCACGTCGCGGAAGCGCACGAACAGCGCCGACAGCAGCATCGCCACGCCCGTGGCGAACACCACCAGGGGGATGAGCAGGAGCGGCACCTGCAGCCACTCCACGCGCGGCTCGATGCCCGAGATCAGCACGAAGGCGAACACCGCCACGAGGTTCAGGCCCAGGTTGAACAGCGCGGTGAGCACCACCGACAGCGGGATAACCAGGCGGGGGAAGTGCACCTTGCGCACCAGGTTCTCGCGCTCCACCACCATCTTCACCGCGCTCGAGGTGGCCTCGGCGAAGCCCGTGAAGATCACGAGCGCCGACAGCAGGTAGACCGGGTAGTGGTCGATGGGCTCCGTCCCGAACTTGACCACCTGGGTGAAGATCACGTACAGCACGCCGAAGATCATCAGCGGGCGCGCGAGCTGCCAGAAGTACCCCAGCGCGGAGCCGAAGAAGCGCAGCCGGAACTCGGTGACGGCGAGCAGCACGGTGAGGTTGAGCAGCCGCCGCGGGTCGCCGCCCAGCGCCGAGGGCCCGGCCACGGGTCGCAGCTCGGGTGGGGCCGCGTGCGCCTGGGCCGCGCTCATCGGTCCACCGCGGCCGCCGGCCCGCCGCGCTCCAACGCCACGTCATGGGGCAGGTCCACGAGCCCGCCGCCGGCGCGCACGCCGTGCACCACCAGCGAGCGGAACCCGGCACGACGGTCGAGCAGGTCCTGGCCGGGGCCGGGGCGCAGCAGCTGCGCCACCAGTGTGTAGCGGCCGGGAGCCAGGCTGGCGTCGAAGGCCACGCTGAACGTGCCGCGCTCACCGGGGGCGAAGGCGCCGGTGGGCACGTCCAGCCAGTTGGAGTTGGTGGCGAAGATGCGCAGGTCCTCCTCGTTCATCAACTCCACCGCCACCACAGGGTCGCGCAGCTGCGCCCGTGCCTCGAACTCCACCACAAGCCTGCACGGCTCCCCCTGGGCGATGGCGTCCACGCGCTCGCCGGCGGGCGTCTCGAACCGCGCCTCCACCAGCTCGGCCGACCCATCGCCCGGGCGCTCCTCCTCGTCGACCGGGCCCACCGCGGCGCCGCCGCGGCCGAAGTTGAGCTCGTTGTAGAGGGTGGCCACCTCCGCCGGGTCGCCGATCGACACCAGCTCGCCGCGTTCGAGCACCAGCGCGCGGTCGCAGAAGCGCTCCACCTGCGCCATCGAGTGGGTGACGAACAGGATCGTGCAGCCCTTGCGGCGCATGCGCTCGAACTCGTCGAAGCACTTCTGCTGGAACGCGGCGTCGCCCACGGCCAGCACCTCGTCGATCAGCAGCACGTCCGCCTCGATCTGCGCCATCACCGCGAAGGCCAGGCGCACGTGCATGCCCGAGGAGTAGTTCTTGAGCTTGAGGTCCACGAACTCCTCCAGCTCGGCGAAGGCGATCACCTCGTCGAAGCGCCGGCGCGCCTCCTTCGGGGTCAGCCCCAGCATCACGCCGTTGATCACCACGTTGTCGCGGGCGGTGAGGTCGGGGTTGAAGCCCACCCCCAGCTCGATGAACGGCGACACCCGCCCGGCCACGGCGATCTCCCCGCGGTCCACGCTGTAGATGCCCGCCATGCACTTGAGCAGGGTGCTCTTGCCGCTGCCGTTGCGGCCGACGATGCCGAAGAACTCGCCCGACCGCACCTCGAACGAGACACCGTCGAGGGCCCGGAACTCCTCCGCGGAGCTCCGGCGCAAGGGGTTGACCATCCGCTCCTTGAGGGTGTGGGTGCGCTCGTGGGGCAGCCGGAATGTCTTGGACACATCCCGGCAGGCGACCGCGAGCGGCCGCGAATCGGCACTGGGCTGGGCCGCCGTCACCGGGAAGAAGCTACCGTTCCGCCGGACCGATGAAGGCCTGCTTCCTCCTACCGGACCTCCAGCTGTCCGGGGGCGTCGGCGTGGTGCTCCGGCACGCGTGGCACATGCAGCGCGCCGACCCGGAGCTCGACGTCTCGATCCTCCTCACCAATCACGACGCTCGCCCGGCGCCCTACGGGATCCTGGCCGACCTCTCGGTCCGCCAGATCGAGGACCTCCCCGGCGACGAGCGCTTCGACGTGGCGGTGGCCACCTGGTGGCAGACGGCCTACCGGTTGTTCGAGGTGCCCGCCGAGCGCTACGGCTACTTCGTGCAGAGCCTGGAGGACCGCTTCTACCTGGGCGACGACCCGGTGGAGCGCGGCGCGGTAGCGCTGACCTACGACATGCCGGTGAGCTTCATCACCGAGGCCCGCTGGATCCAGGACTTCATCGCCGCTCTGCGGCCCGAGGCGGACTGCCAATACGTGCGAAACGGCATCGACAAGGACACCTATGCGCCGCTGGAGCGGGTGGAGCCCGGCGACCCGGACGCGCCCCTGCGTGTGCTCGTGGAGGGCAACCCCGAGCACTGGCTCAAGGCGGTGCCCGACGCGCTCGCCGCCCTGGAGCGCACGCGGCGGCCCATGCGCTCGACCCTTGTGAGCCCTCGGCCGCTGGACGGGCGCGACCTGGGCGTGCAGCGCGCGATCGGCCCCCTCAGCGAGCAGGAGCTGGCCGCCGAGTACGCCGACAGCGACGTGGTGGTGAAGCTGTCGCGCGTGGAGGGCATGTTCGGCCCGCCGCTCGAGGGCTTCCACAAGGGCGCCACCTGCCTGGTGACGCCCGTCACGGGCCACGAGGAGTACATCGTGCACGGCCACAACGGCATCGTCTGCGACTTCGACGACATCGCCGGCGCCGCCCGCTGGCTGGACCTGCTCCAGGCCGACCGCGAGCACACCGAGGAGCTGCGCCGCAACGCGCTGGAGACTGCGCGGGCCTGGCCCTCGTGGGAGGAGGCCGCGCAGGAGATGGCCGGCGCGCTGCGCGCGGTGGCCGAGGCGGAGCCCCAGGACGCGCACACCAGCGCCCGCGCCATCATGCGCCACGCCTGGAGCACGGCCGAGGCGTCGCGCGCGGAGCTGCTGCGGCGCCGCTCCCGCGCGGACTGGGTGGAGAAGGAGCTCGACGCCTTCCACGAGACGCGCGGCTACAGGATCGCCTCCTCGCTGCAGGACCTCAAGCGGCGCGTGACCCGCCGCCCGGGATGAGGGGCCGCCCGCAGCTCGTGGTGGAGCGGCCGCCGGCCGACCCCGCCCCGGAGGAGGTGGCGCCCGAGCGCGTGGCGGGCCCGCTGCGCTCGGCCGGCTACTCGCTGCCCGCGGCCGGCGAGCCGCTGCGGGTGGCGCTGGTGGGCCAGGACACGTACTTCCTGGCCTGCGCGCTGGAGGCGCCCTCCCGCTGGGCCGAGCCGGCGTTCGAGGAGTTCCGCTCGGGCGCCGACCCCGGCCGGCTGCTGGACCGCCTGCGCGCGGCCGACCCCCATCTGGTGGTGGTGTTCCGCCCCGAGCTGATCCCCGCCGGCCTGTTCGCGCAGCTCGGCGCGGTCACCATCGGCTGGCTCACCGAGCCGCTGCCGCGCGCCGAGGACGGCAGCGGCGCCCATCCCGACCAGCTCCGCCGGCTGGAGTACCTGGGCGCCACCGACGCCGGCAACTTCGACCGGATCGTGTCCTTCGACCCGCTGATGGTGACCGCCGCCGCGCGCCACGTGCCGGTCTGGCGCTCGGTGCCGCTGCCGGTGGCTGACTCGATCTACGTCGAGCGGATCGAGTCCGACCCCGAGTGCCGGCCGCTGTTCATAGGGCGCTCGACACCGCACCGCGAGGAGATGATCGAGCGGGCCAAGCACGTCATGGAGCTGCTGCACATCTCGCACGGCACCAAGGCGCAGGAGCTGTCGGACGCCCTGCGGCGCACCACCATCAGCGTGAACCTGCACAACGAGCCCTACCCGAGCTTCGAGAACCGCGTGTCGCTCTCGCTGGCGGCGGGCCGGCTGCTGCTGTCAGAGCCGCTGTCGCCCACCCACGGGCTCGAGCCGGGAATCGACTTCATCGAGGTCACCAACCCGTGGGAGGTGGACCAGGCCATATGGGCGGTCAAGCAGTATCCGGAAGCGTACGAGCCCATGCGCCTGCGCGGGCGGCTCAAGGCCGAGCTGTTCCGCGCCTCGCGCGTGTACCCGCGCCTGGTGAACGCCGCCCTGCACGACCTCTCGGTGTTCGGGTCGCAGCGCAGCCCCGGGCGGTGAACGACGGCGTGCGCGTGGCGTTCGCCGGCGAGCGCAACCGCTTCGCTCCCCATGTGCCCGCGGACGCGGCCTTCGTGGCCACCGACGAGCACGATCCGCAGCGCCGCCTGGCCGAGGCGGGCGCCGATGCCGTCGTGTGCCTGGTGACCGACGGCTTCCCGGCCGGCGTGGTCGAGGGCCTGCGCGGCACGGTCCTGGGCTGGATACCCGACGCCATCCCCCGCCCCACCCCCGAGGATCTCCCACCCGACACCGAGGGCGCCCTCGCGCGCGTGCGCGGCCGCGACCTGAGCCGCTACGCGAGGGTGGTGGCCTGCGATCCCCTGGCGGCCGAGGCCGTGGGCGCCTGGCGCTCGGCCCCGCTGCCGGTGGCCGACCACCTGTTCGCGGACGTGCAGGCGGAGGGCGCTGCCGCCGTGCCGCTCTACCTCGGCGGCGACGTGGAGGGGGAGCGGGAGTGGATCCTCGAGTACGGGCGCTACGGCCAGGAGCTGGTGAGCCCGGGAGCCCACCCGCCGCCCGAGCTGCTCGAGCGGCTGCTGCGCGAGGCGGCGATCGGCGTCAACGTGCACGCGGTCCCATCGGAGTTGCATGAGCCCACCGTGGCGCTCCACCTGGCGGCCGGCCACCTGCTGGTGAGCGAGCGGCTGGCCCCGTCCCGCGGCCTGGTGCCCGGGCTCGACTACGTGGAGGCCGCCAACCTGGAGGAGGTTCAGCTGGCGGTGTGGGCCTTCCAGCAGTGGCCGCCGGCCTACGCTGCCACACGCCGCCGCGGGCGCCTGAAGGCGGAGCTGTTCCGGGCGTCGCGCGTCTACTCGCGCGTGATCTCCGACGCGCTGCGCGACGTGGCCGCCTTCGGCTGAGCGAAGGCGCGCCGCAGGGCCCAGAGGCTCAGCGCCGGGACGCCCAGCAGCACCAGGAACGCGAGCGCCCAGGCCAGCCAGGGGCCGGCGGGGCCGAACGCGGTGGCGTGGTCGAGGATCTCGGGCGTGCGCTCGAGGATGCTCTGGCGCTCTCCCTCGGTGAAGGTCAGGGCGAGGTCCGCCTTCACGGGCTCGCCCTCCACGGTCACGTCCATGCGCGTGACCGTGCGGGGCTCACTCGTGGCGTAGAGCGCGACGGCCCTGCGCCCGTCGTTCTCCACGCACGCCCGGCCGATGAGCTCCTCCGCGGGGCCCTCCACCGGCACCGAGAGCGCGGCGTTGTCGGAGTAGCCGCCAGGGACCGGCACGCTCTCCCGGTAGCCGGGTCCCACGAGCAGCAGCTCGAGCGGCTGGCCTTGTGCCCCGAACGTGCCCACGCGAATGCGGGCGGCGCCTGCCTCGGGGTCGAGCAGCACCTGGCGCGCACAGGCGCGCTCTCCGCCCTCGAGCTCGATGAGGGCGGGGGTGGTGAACAGCGGCTCGGTGGCGGGCGTGGACACCACCGCGTCCCGGTCCTCGGTGAGATAGGGGACGAACAGGGCGGCGGCACCCGCCAGCAGCAGGCCGACCGCGAGCGCCAGGGCGCGTCTATGCATAGAACCGCCCGATCGAGAGGCCGAGGCCGGTGAGCTGCAGGAGCACGCCGGCCACCACCACCGCGCCCGCCGCATACGGCGCGGCCCGGCGCGGCAGTGACGAGACCACGAATGCCACGGCCACGCCGAACAGCGCGATCAGCGGGAAGAGGTAGCGCCCAACGATGATCGGGTCGCCGGGGTTGGAGAGCAGGTTGCGGTAGGCGGCGAAGTGCAGGCCGAGCACCACGGCCGCGGCGGTGGCCGCCAGCACCACGAGCACGTCGCCGTGCGGAGCGATCTCGCGGCGCCGCCGCACGAGCGCCACCGCCAGGGCCACCAATCCCGCCACCGACAGCCACTGCAGCACGTCGTACAGCGACTCCGGATAGAGCACCTCAAGGGAGGCGAAGACCCCGTAGAAGGTGTCCGAGAACGCCGTCTGCCAGCCGTAGTCCGGGCCGATCATGGGGTCCTGGAACGGCAGCCGCGGCAGGTAGAACTGCCACAGGTAGGACAGGAACTCACGCACCTCGAACGGATTGGCGCCGCCTCCTCCGGTGCCCAGCGGGCCGCCGTCGGCCTCACCGCCGGAGCCCGTGACCACGACCAGGTAGCCCACCGCGCCGGCGGCCACCGCGGCGAGCGCCGTGGCGGAGCCCGCCACCACGCTCCGCAGCGCCGCGCGGCGCCGCCAGGCGACGACGCCGACGGCGAGCACGGCCGGCAGCACGAAGGGCAGCCCGCGCGGATGGGTCACCAGGATGGCCGCGGTGGTCCCGCCCAGCGCGAGCGACCGCGGCAGCGACGGGCCGTGCCTGACAAAGCGGATGGCCGCGTAGATGAAGGCGCTGCCGAACGCCGCCAGGGCCGTGTCGGGGTTCACCACGCCCCCGATGTAGGCCAGCTGGGGATGCAGCGCCACCACCGCGGCGGCCAGCGCGCGCACCCACATGGCCCCGCCGAGAAGCTCCCCGGCGATCAGCCAGGCAAGAGCGACCGTGGCCACGTGCAGGAGGATGCTCCAGAGGCGCATGGCGAACAGCCGGTCGAAGAAGTCCGCCTCGTAGGCGGCGGCGTAGGGGACCGCCTCGTAGGCGTAGTAGAGCGGCGGGTTCTGGCGCGCGGGGTTGGTTCCCGTGCCGTCCGCCCTGGCGCCCTCATCGAGGCGGCGCTCGATCAGCTCCCAGCGCTCCTCCTCGGCGTCCGACCACGCCGGGCGGGCGGCGCGGTTGCCCACCAGGGCTCCCAGGCCGGCCCACTCGGCCGCCGCCCGGACCTCCGTGGAGTAGGGCGACGTGCCGGGCTCGGTGTCCTGGGGCAGGTCGCCCGTCTCGACGATCCTCTGCGTGTAGGCGAAGTGCGCGATCTCGTCGTTGCCCTGCAGCGGCGGGATCACGGTCGCCCAGGCGAGCGAAGTGACGGCGGCCACCGCCAGCAGCGCCGCGAGCGGCGCGGGCACGCGGCGGAGCATCCGGCGGGCGCGAGCGGGCACGGCGCCCTACTTGACGAGCACGTTCATGGGCGGGCGCAGGCTAGCGGCCCGGCTAGACTCGCACGCCCTGATGGCCCGGATGCTCGTAACAGGAGGCGCCGGCTTCATCGGCAGCCACCTGGCCAGGACGCTGCTCGACGAGGGCGCCGAGGTCGACATCGTGGACGACCTGTCCACGGGCAGCCAGGCCAACCTCCCAGACGGGGCGGAGCTGGTGCGCCTCGACCTGGGAGCCAACGGGGCCGCGGACCGGCTGCCCGACCGCGACTATGACGCCGTCCTGCACCTCGCCGGGCAGTCCTCGGGGGAGAAGTCCTTCGACGACCCCGAGCACGACCTGGCCGCAAACGCCCGCTCCACGCTCATGCTCGGCCTCTGGGCCAGGCGGCGCGGCGTGCCCGTGTTCCTGCACGCCAGCTCCATGGGCGTGTACGGCCGCGTGGACGATCCCCCCGCGGCCGAGGACCGGCCGCTGCGGCCGATCTCCTACTACGGCGCCTCGAAGCTGGCCGCCGAGCACGCCCTGCGGGTGATGGACGACGAGAGCTTCCGCACGGTCTCCTTCCGCATGTTCTCGGTGTACGGCCCGGGCCAGGACCTGGCCGAGCTGCGGCAGGGAATGGCGAGCATCTACCTGGCCTACCTGCTCCGGGGGGAGCAGGTGCCGGTGCGGGGCTCCCTGGACCGCGTGCGCGACCTCGTCCACGTGGACGACGTGGTGGCGGCGTGGCGCAGCGCGCTCGATTCCCAGGCGCGCGGGCCCCTCAACCTGGGGAGCGGCGTGCCGGTGCGGGTGGGCGACCTGATCGCCGATCTGGTGGCGGCCTGCGGGTTGCCCGCGGACCATCCGGTGGTGCAGGAGCCGGGCACGCCGGGGGACCAGTTCGGCCTCTGGGCGGACACCACGAGGATCCGGCGAGAGCTCGGCTGGGAGCCGCTCGTGGAGCGCCAGGAGGGCATTTCCGCGTTGGTAGCCTGGGCGCGTGCCGGGAGCTGATCGATGCCCCGCGTGAGCGTCATCACGCCCGCGCACAACTGCGCGGCGTTCATTGGCGAGGCCATGCGCTCGGTGGCCGGCCAGACCTACGACGACTGGGAGATGGTGGTGGCCGACGACGCGTCCACCGACGACTCGGCCGCCATCGCCGAGGCCTTCGACCCGCGCGTGACCGTCGTGCGCAGCGAGCGCAACGTGGGTCCCGCCGCCGCCCGCAACCTCGCCCTCGAGCGAGCCGGCGGCGAGCTGGTGGCGCTGCTCGACGCCGACGACTACCTGCTGCCCGAGTTCCTGGAGCGCCAGGTGGGCGCCTACGACCGGGCCACCGCGGAGGGAGTGCGCGTGGGGTTCGTAAGCTGCAACGCGCGCATCCTCACCGACAACGGGCTGAGCGAGGTGACCTACCACGACATCCACCGCCCGCCGGGGGAGCTGACTCTCGAGCGCCTGCTCCGGCGCAACCCGGTGTTCGTGAGCTCGGTGTTCCCGCGAAGCCTGATCGACGAGGTCGGCCCGTTCGACCCCGAGATACGCGGCGCCGAGGATTTCGACCTCTGGGTCAGGATCATGGAGCGCGGCTACCGCGGGCTCATCACCCCCGAACCGCTCGCGGTGTACCGGCGCTGGTCGGGGGCGGCCACCACCAGCCAGGCCACCGCCGCCCGCAGCGACCTGCTGGCCTACGAGAAGGCGCTCGAGCGCGGCCGGCTGGAGCCGCGCGCAACCCGCATCGCCCGCCGCCGCGCCCGCTACAACCGAGCCGTCCAGATGCTCAGCACGGCGTCGCCGGCGCGCATCCTTTTCGGGCTGCCGCTGCTCGCGCGGGTGGCCATTGAGAACCCCGGCTACTGGCCCACCTGGGCGCGCGGGGTGGCCACGCGCGTGTTCCGCGGACGCCGGCGCGAGTACGCAAGCTAGCCGTGCGCCGCGCACTGATCGTCACGCCGGGCTACCTGCCCCGGCTGGGGGGGATGGAGCGCCAGTGCGCGCTGCTGGCGGGCGAGCTCACCCGCATGGGCTTCGCCGTGACCGTGCTCACGGAGCGGACCTACCCCGACCTGCCGCTGAAGGAGCGCCTGGACGGCGTGGACGTCGTGCGGCTCCGCGCCGGCGAGCGGCGCGGACCGCTCACCTACGCACTGGTGGGCCTCCAGATGGCCGCGTTCCTGCTGGCCAACCGGAGGAGGTTCCAGTTCGCGGTCGTGCGCACGCTCACGTTCCCGGCTCTGGTCACCGGCCTGCTCAAGTCCCTGCACCTGCTCCCGTACCGCACGCTCGTCACCGCCGAGACGGGCGGCGTGGCGGACGACGTGATCGCGCTGCGCGGGTATCGCGGCTTCCGCGCGATGCGCAGGATCCTCTCCAGCCACGACGGCCTCAACAGCATCTGCCAGGCCAACGTCGAGCACTACCGCGAGCTGGGCTTCGACGAGTCCCGCCTCACCCGGATCCCCAACGGGGTGGACCTGCGGCCCTTCGAGTCCAGCTCGTATCCCGAGCGCATCTCGCGCCTCGCCTTCCTCGGGCGGATCACGCGCGAGAAGGGGGTCTGGGAGCTGCTCGACGCGTTCGGGGCGATCCATGAGCAGCAGCCGGAGTGCACGCTCGCGATCGCCGGGAGCGGCGACGCCGAGGACGACCTCGCTGAGGCCGTGGCCGAGCGCGGCCTGGAGGGCGCCGTGGAGCTCGTGGGACGCATCCCCTACGAGGGCCTGGCCGAGTTCTTCGACCGCAGCGACTGCCTCGTCCTCCCCTCCTACAGCGAGGGGCTGCCCATGGCGGTGCTCGAGGCGATGGCCCACAAGCGGGCCGTGGTGGCCACGGACGTCGGCGACCTGAAGCAGCTCTTCGGCGACTCCATCTTCATCTGCCGGACACAGGACGTTGACGACCTGCGCCGCGCGATGGAGGCCGCGCTGGACCCCGCCAACCTCGCGCGAGTGGACTACAGCGGTGTGGCACCCGAGCTGGCGGTGGAGCGGGTGGCGGGCGAGATGGCGGCCCGGCTGGAGCGCAGGCCCGGCTGGCAGCGGCTGTGGCGCCACAGCTACCGCCTGGGCCTGCGCTGGCTGGCCCGGGGAGCGCGCAACGGCTGGAAGGGCCGGCGTGTGGGCCTGCAGCGCCTGCTCGTGCCGCTCGACCCGTGGCGCTACTGGGAGCTGGGCAGGGTGGCCGAGCGCCACTTCCACGGCGCCTGCCTGGACGTCTCCAGCCCCAAGCTGCTGATGAGCCTGCTGCAACACGAGAGAAGGGGCGACTGGACTGGCATCGACCTGTTCGCCGAGGAGATCGACAACTGGCGGCACGTGGACCCCGCCCTGCGCCTCGGCGTGGAGGACGCCCTGGCGCTGCCGTACGCCTCGGAGAGCTTCGACAACTGCGTGTGCATCTCGGTGATCGAGCACATCCCCGGGGACGGTGACGCCCGGGCGATGGAGGAGATGTGGCGGGTGCTCAAGCCCGGCGGCGTGCTGCACCTGACCACGAACGTGGCGCTGGAGCCGCGCGACGTGTTCAAGGACAGGCCGCTGTACGGGGACGCGGGCGAGACGGGCACCGAGAAGGTCTTCTTCGAGCGCCAGTACAGCGCCCGGACTCTGGAGGAGCGCCTGCTCGGCCTCCCGTGGGAGACCGAGGTGCGGGAGTTCGCCCGCCAGCGCGACGAGGGCATCGAGAAGCGCTTCTACGCCCGTGCCCCGTGGTCCTACCTGTACGGCGGGCTGCTGCGCCTGCGCTGCCCCGACAACTTCGAGACGGCGCCTTCGCCCGACGTGCTCGGCGCGAGCGGGCACGGCGCCGTCTACCTCGAACTGCGCAAGCCGCGCTAGCCTGCCGCGCTGCATGTCGACCACCGAACGGTCACCCCTGCGCGTCGCCGTCTGCGGCTCCGGAATGCGGAGCCGTTCGGTGTGGCAGCGCCACCTCGCAGAGCTCGACGGCTTCGAGCTCGTGGGCGTGCAGGACCCCAGCGACGAGAGCCTCTCCAGGGCCGTGGAGGGCGGCACCGTAGATGCGGAGCGCAGCTACCGCGACCTCGGGCAGATGCTCGAGGCCACGCGACCGGACGCGCTGCTGGCCTGCCCCATCATCGAGGCCCACGTGCAGGCCGCGGAGGCGGGGCTCGAGGCCGGCTGCCACGTGCTCGTGGAGAAGCCCCTGGCCACAAGCACCGCAGATGCCGCCCGGCTCGCAGCGCAGGCCGAGTCCGCGGGACTGCAGCTCGGGGTGGTGCAGAACTGGCGCACCAAGAGCGTGGGCACGGCGCTGCACCGCGCCGTGGCCGAGGGCGCCGTGGGCGAGGTCTCGCACGTCTTCTTCCGCTACCTCCGCGACCGCGAGCTGCCGCACCTCCCGGACTACCTGTTCGAGGAGGACGACCCCATCCTCTACGCGATGTCGATCCACCACTTCGACCTCTTCCGCCACGCGCTCGGCCGGGAGTTCGTCCGTGTGAGCGGCCACGCCACCACGCCGTCCTGGAGTCGCTACCGGCACGCGTCGGTGCTCCAGCTCTGGATGGAGATGGAGGGCGGGGCCGCCGTGAGCTACGTCGCGACGTTCTCCTCGCGCAACGCGCACCTGCCGCTCGAGAGCCTCCAGGTGGAGGGTGAGCTCGGCACGCTCCACAACGAGAGCGACTACAGCGAGCCGCCGCTGCTGCTGTCGCGCCGCGGCGACGACGCGCCGGTGGACCTGACGGCCGACGCGACGGTCCGCGACCAGAAGGGCCAGTACGAGCTTGGCGACGTCGCCATACTTCAGAACTTCCGCGCCGCAGTCCTGGAGGGCGAGCCCCTCGTGGCGCCGGCGCGCGACAACCTCGGAACCCTTGCGGTCATCGACGCGGCACGAGAGTGCCTGCGCACGGGCGAGCCCGCCGCCGTCGACCGCCCCGACGCCATCATCAAGAGGAGCTGACACCGACCATGCCCAACTGGACCGAGACCGCCCCCGCCCTCGAGGTCGCCTGCCCGCTGGGCTGCGGCGACGGCGAGCGCCGCCAGATAGTGGACACCGTCTGGGAGGCGCCCGAGGCCGCCGTCTACCAATGCACGAACTGCGAGGTGGTGTTCCTCCACCCGATCATGAGCGAGGAGGAGGAGCGTGGCTTCTACGAGGAGATCTTCGCCGGCTACATGAAGGAGCGCGGCTCGCCGGGCGAGACCAAGCCGGAGGAGCACTTCGAGTCGTTCCAGGGTGAGGCGCGACGCCGGCTTGCCAACCTCGAGCCGCATCTGCGCCCGGACATGGACGTGCTCGAGGTCGGCTCGTCCACCGGCTTCCTGCTCGACGCGGTCCGGCCGCACGTGGCCTCCGTCCAGGGCGTCGAGCCCGGCGAGCTCTACCGCGACTACGCCAACGGCCGCGACATCCCCACCGTGGCCGACCTCGCGGAGGTGGAGGACCGCCAGTTCGACCTCGTGCTCGCCTACTACGTGGTGGAGCACCTGCGCGACCCCGTGGGCGATCTCGGCCGCTGGCTGGCCATGCTGCGCCCGGGCGGCAAGCTCGCGGTGGAGGTGCCCAACGTGGACGACGCGCTGGTGCGCTACTACCAGGTGGACGCCTTCGACCGCTTCTACTGGCAGAAGGCGCACTACTTCAACTACTCCTGGCGCACGATGGAGCTGGTCATGCGCCGGGCGGGCTTCGCCGAGGTGGAGACCATCCCCGAGCAGCGCTACGACATCTCCAACCACGTGCACTGGATGCTCACCGGCAAGCCCGGCGGCAAGGGCAAGTACGTGGACGTGTTCGACGACCGGCTCAACGCCGAGTACGCCCGCTGCCTGCGAGACCACTGGTACTGCGACACGGTGTTCGCCGTTGCCACCAAGTCAGGCTGACGCCGGGGCGACCGTGGCACATCACGGTCTCGACTACGACGACGTCGTCCTCGGAGCCAGCCCGCTCACACTCCTCGAGGCCGCGACGCTGGCCTCCGAGGGCCGGCGGGTGCTGGTCGCAGACCCACACGACCGGATCGGGGGGGCGTGGTCGGCCATCTCACTGCCTGGCATTCAGGCCATCGAGCGGAGCTGCCATGTGGTCCTTCCGAATCCCTGCGCCTACGAACTCCTCGCCAGTCTCGGGGTGTCCATGGAGCCGCTCGACCCCGAGGCATGCTGGGTGCTCTCAAGAGGAGTGTTCGGTCGCCGCCTTGTGCCCTACGAGCATCCTTGGCCGCGCTACACGCTCAGGCGAGCATGGACCAGCCAGCTGTCGCCCCACCTCGCACCGTATCTGGCCTGGCTCCGGGGGTCTCTCAGTCCGCGCTCGCGCTTCGCCGCATCACATCCGTTGCGGTACCCGGCCGGCGGCTCGCAGGAGATCGTGGACACCGTCGCGCAGATCGCCCGTGCAGCGGGCGTCGAGATCCGTGAGCGGGCGCCGGCCAGCGAGGTGAACCTGGGAGCAGGCTCCCGCGGACCCGTCACGTTGGAGTTGGGTGGTCGGCCGGTGACCTCACACAGGCTTCTGATCACAAGCACCACCCCGCTGGCCGCGCTACGGGCCGGCGACGAGCCGGTGGAGGTTCCGCGCGAAGGCCGGCGCTTTGTGCAACTGCACCTGGTGTTCGGTGCGGTTGGCCAACGGCGGCTCTCATTCCTGCACTTCACAGGCTCTCCTCTCATCAAGCTCGTGACAGACCTCACCGACACATCTGCGTTCGCCGGGTCTCCTGAGAGGCGCGTCCTCGCGGTATGGGCGCACGATCACGTGGAGACTTCCGACTCGTCACTCGACGACATCCTCGACGAACTCCGCGCGCTGGGAATGGTCGCCCCGGACGAGCGACCGGTGGCCCATCACTGGTCCGAGTACCCGATCCCCTACAGGTCGCCGGAGACCCTCGAGGCGCTGGAGCGTGGCCACGGCCCCGCGCTTCGCACCCTCGAGACGCGCGACTTCGGCCACTCTCTCGCCGCGAACGCCCCGCGCTGGAGTCGCGCCCTGACGCGGTTCGTGGCCGCCGGGCTCAACCGGGAACCCCGCGAGACCCACCACCGTGTCCGCGGAAGGAGAGGAGCTGCCTGAAGAAGGCTCGCTCAGGCTGAGAGAGGAAGAGGCGGTAGTACGTGGCCCAGTAGGCCAGAGGCGCCGCGATGCAAACCGCCACAACCCACGCGGGCGAGTCGAGGGGTCCCACAGCCTGGATCCCGACCAGCACGGCGGCGAGGCCGCCGGCGAGTGAGTATCCGGGCAGCCATGCGGAACGAGCGAGGTCGCCGACTGTGATCGGGAACGCCTCGACCACGTAGTAGAGGAACAGGGGAAGCGCCAGCGTGTACGCGACCGTCGTCCCCAGCACCACCCCCTCGAGGCCCCACAGAGGAGTAAAAAGGAGAGACAGGACGAGGTTTAGGGCAGCCACGACCCACGCGTAGATGAGGCGCTGTCGCATACGTCCTGCTGCCCACAACATGGAGCCGGCCACGCCGGTGTTCGCGCCCAGGATCCAGGAGGCCACGAAGATCGCCATCGCTGTTGCCGCTCCGGTGTAGCGCTCCCCCAGCCAAAGCTCGAGGATGTCCGCCGAGAACACGATGAACGTGACGATGATGGGTACCGTGGCGGCGACCACGTAACGGGTGCCCCGCAGCAGAAGCTCCCGGATCCGCGCCCGATCGTCTTCGGCGACGTAGCGGGACGACGCCGGCAGCACCGTCACGACAAGCGTGCCCTGGAGGACGCGGATGAGCTGCTGCGGGCGTACAGCCGCCTCATAGAGGCCCACCGCGCTGGCTCCGCGGAACGCCGCCAGGATGGCCCGGTCGAGCGAGTAGATGACTATGTCGGTGACTGCGGTGAGGAGCACCGACAGCGAGAAGCCACCGAAGTGACGCGTGTAGGCCACGCTGGCCGTGGCCGGGCGAAGGCGGAAGGGCTCGCGCAGGCGGAGGAACTGCACGGCTCCGGCGAGGCCGCTGCAGACGGGAATCGATCCGCCCGCGGCGACCACGACCCACAGGGGGGCGCCCACGGCGAGCACCAGCACGGACATGACCGCCGCGAACGTCACATAACCGCCGATCTCCACCACTGCCGCGAGTCCGAACCGCTGGGTGCCGTGGAAGACGTTCTGGAAGATCGTGAGCGGCCAGCCCACGAGGGTGACCAAGGCGAGCCCAACCAGTCCGAGCCTCGCCTCGGACTCCAAGGCGGCGGGGATGTCGAATACGCCGAGAACGGCGTTCCCCACGCCTGCTATGAGCAATCCTGCGAGGCCGCCGAGCACAACGTAGGCCGCAACGGTGGTGGTGAAGGCGCGGTCACGCTCCTCCTGGGTGGTGGCGTGCGCGATCTCGCGGACGGCGGCCGCCTGGACGCTGCCCTGCACGAACAGCACGTAGCTGGCGAACGACAGCGTCAGGCCGTAGACGCCGAACTCGGCGAGTGAGTACGTGCGCCCGATGACCGTGGCCACGCCCAGCAGCGCCACGATCGACACCACGCGGGCCGCCTGCATCGCGAGCGTCCCGCGGGCCAGCCGGTGCTCTTCGCCGCCCGGGCCGCCTGGTGGAACCGTGGTGCTCTCCTCGGCGCTCACGGCTCGAGGAACGGCGCCGCGCAGCTTGCCTCCACCGGAGCGAGCGCCTCCGCCAGCGCGGCGCGCGCGCGCTCGCGCCAGCGGCGGCGATCCTCCTCGCCGAGCGCGGCCACCTGCTCTGCCGCGGCCTGCAGCTCCTCGACCGTACGGGCGCGTTGGCCGAGCTCGGGGAAGGGCTCGAGCTGGTCGAGGTCGAGGAAACTCTCGGCCTTCACGAACACCGGCGCCACGCCGTGCGCCAGCGCTTCGTAGCAGACGACGCTGTAGGCGTAGAGCAGCACGTCGGCGGATCGGAGCAGCTCGGAGATGGGCTCCTCGCGGAAGTCTGCCGCCCGCCCCGGCGCACTCAGCCGCGACATCACCGCATGGCGGTTCACCGCCGGGTGCAGCTTGACGGTCACCTGGAAGCCCTCGGAGCCGAAGGCGGCCACCGCCTTCTCAACCAGCTCGACGGTCTGCCCTGCATCGATGCTTCCCGCCGCCAGGATCCGTAGCGGCTCGCCGGGAGGCGCCGCATCCGGCTCGCCGGGATCCGCCCAGACGTACTCGTGGCGGAGCCCGCAGCCCACGCGGATGCGCTCCTCGGGAAAGCCCTCCCCCGCGAGGATGCGCGCGAACGCGGGTCCATTGGTCACCACGACGTCGGGCAGTGGCCGGATGCCCAGCTCGCTCTCGGCCGGATATAGCGAGAGCGCGAGGCGCGAGAAGTTCACGTTGTCGTAGCCGATCACCCGCGTGCCCGGCATGTACTCGTGCACCGCAGCCGTGACGGCCTGCTCCCAGGCGTGGCCCTCGAACGGCAGCACCACGCTCCCCGGCCGCACGCCGCCCGCGGCCAGGTTGCGGATGAGGGCCGCCTGGGCCAGCGCCCAGGCTTGCGCCCGGCGGAAGCGATCCACGTGCTCGCGGGCCAGGCCGGCCACGGGCACCCCGCCGATCTCCGCGCCTGCGGGGATCTGCGGCTGGAAGGAGCGCGCCACCGCTGCCGCGTCGCGCCAGTCGGCGTTGCCGATCCAGGTCTCGGGCAGGAACACCCGGACGCCGCCGGAGAGCAGGCTCGAGAGCGTCTCGTGCACGGGTGCGCCGGGCAGCAGCCGCGGCAGGTAGGCGACGCGCCGTCCGTGGCTCTCGAGCAGGTCCCCCAATGAGCCGAGATGAGGGTCGCGGTAGCGGCCGTCGGGGCCCACGCTGCGCCCATCGGCCCAGGTCACCAACAGCACGGCGTCGTTGCCCGCGAAGCCGCCATCGCGCCGGTCGCCCAGCGCTTGCGCCACTCGCCGGCGGTAGGCGGGGGCGTCGCGCAGCGCGGCCGCGGCTGGGCCGCGCCCGGCGCGCCGGGCGAGCGCCAGCGGCAGCCCGGCGGCCACGCGGTCCACGAGCGGCCGCAGCCGCTCCCGGTGCGAGCCGGCCGCATCGCCGGAGAGCGCACCCGCGGAGCCGCGCTGGACCGTCACGCTACGCCCAGCGGTCCCGGCCTCCTCCACCACCGCACGAGCGAGCGCCGGCGTGGAGCACACCAGCAGCGCGTCGTCGAGGCCCTCGGCCAGCAGCTCCCGGGCGCAGGCCAGCGCGCAGATGCGGCTGTAGAGCATGGTGAAGGGGTTCTTGGCGGCCAGCTCGGAGGCCCACCACTCCAGGGAGGAGTTGGCCTGGGAGAGCTCGCCGACCCAGTCGATATAGGGGCGCCGCAGCTCCTGCGAGATGCGCTCGATCCGCTCCCCGATCCGCACCGGCTCTGCATCGGCGAGCGGCCCCCGCTCCGCCTCGATCCGCCAGGCGGTGTCTTCGCCCAGGTACGCCCAGCGGCGCATCCCGCCGGCGTTGCGGACGTGGGACTGCAGCGCGACTCGTACACTCACGCGGCGGAGCGCGAATGCAGCTCCGCGCAGATGCGCGGCCACTCCAGCGCGAGCTCGCGCAGGTCGGCCACGACCGGTACGTCCTCGGACGCGAAGGGGTCCGGGTCACCCGGCGCTACCCGGCCCACGAACGGCACGCCGGCGCCGCGGGCTCCCTCCAGGTCGGTCATCGCGTCGCCCACGAACACCGCCTCGGACGGCTCGGCCGAGCGCTCCTCCAGGATCCGCAGGGAGATGTCGGCCTTGAGCGCCGGGGTGCCATACACGCCGCGGAAGTAGCGGGCGAGGTCGCGGTCGCGCACGATCCCGCGCAGCTCCTCCTCGGGGGTGCCGGACGCCACATACAGGGCGTGCGACTCGTGACGAGCCTTCAGGAACTCGCGCGCCCCCGGCACGAACGGGCAGCGCAGGATCTCCTCGAGCGCGATCCCGGAGAACTCGGTGCCCAGCCGCTCCATCTCCGCCTCGTCCAACGGCAGGTCGAGGATGTCGCGGTAGATCAGCCGGAACTTCTCGAACCGGGAGACGCCGGCCAGCTCGAGGTGGAGGTCCACGATGGCCTGCACGTGCTCGGCGTGCGACTCGAACAGCCGCGCGAACGCGCGGGTCTTGATGTCGGCGGACTCGAGGATCACGCCGTCGAAGTCGAAGATCACGATGCCCGGCCCGCTCACGACGCCGCCCTCTGCTCCAGCTCGTGGATCTCGTGCAGGCAGTCCACGAGACCCTGGCCGATGTCGGTGTAGTAGTTGCTCACGAGCTTGCGCGCCACGCGGGGCCGGAACGTGTACGGGGTGATGGCGTAGTGCGCCGAGGAGGGAAGCTCGTCCTCCGGCGCCGGAGGACGTAGGTCCAGCTCCACGTCGGCGCCCACGATCTCCCTGATGAGCTTGAGGAACTCGCCGAAGTGGAGATGGTGGTTGCCGGTGAGCACCACCTGCTCATCGATGAACTCCTCCGCCAGCACCTCCACGCTCAGCCGGGCGGCGTCCTCCACGTGGATGTACTCCCGCAGCTCCTCCCCGGTCCCGCGCGCGGTGATGCGCCGCTCGCGCAGCGCCTGCCCGAGGTAGCGGTGAACGCTGTTGGTGTCGGTGGCGCGGCGGCCGTAAAGGGTCCCGTAACGGAGGATCGTGTAGGGCGGGACGCCGAACTCACGGCGGTACTCCTCGATGTAGAGCTCGCACGCCTGCTTGCTGACGCGGTAGAAGGAGCCAGCCTCGCTGGCCACGTAGATGCTGCTGGCGAACACGTAGCGGCCGATGTCCGCCCGCCGCGCTGCCTCCAGCACGTTGGCATTGCCCGCGACGTTGATGCGCACGGTGTCGAGGGGCTTGTTGCGCGACTCGTCGATGTCGGCGAGCCCGGCGAAGTTGTAGACGGCCTCCTGGCCGGCCACGGCCGCCGTCACGTCGTCGAGCTCGGTGATGTCGCCGGCCACGAAGCGCTGGTCGTCGCGCAGCCAGCGCGACTCCAGCGCGTCGAAGATCGTGACGTCGTGGCCTGCCTCGGACAGGGCATCGGCCACGTGGCTTCCCACGAAGCCGGAGCCGCCGAGCACGAGCACCCTCACGCCGAGCCGCCGCCCAGGTGCTCGAGTACGTTGCGCACCGCCTCCTCCTCCATCATGGCCCGCGCCTCGCGGGCGTAGGAGCCGGCATGCGGGGTGAGCAGCACGTTGGACAGCTCGGCGAGGGGGCCCTCGTAGGGCTCGTCGGCGAACACGTCCACGTGGGCGCCGCCGATCCGGCCGGACGCGAGCGCGTCGTGCAGGGCGGACTCGTCCACGAGCCCGCCGCGCGCGGCGTTCACCAGCACCGCGCCCTCCTTCATCGTCTCCATCAGCTCGGTGCGGCCGATGATCTGGCCGCCGCCCGACACATGCAGGGTGACCACGTCGGACTCGGCGAGCAGACGCTCCAGGGACAAGAGCGTCACGCCATGCTCCGCGGCCCAGGAGTCTTCGGGCTGGACGTCGTGGGCCAGCAACACCGGCTCGAACGGCGCGAGCAGGGCCGCCACGCGGCGACCGATGCGGCCGAGCCCCACGATGCCCACGGTCTTGCCCCGCAGCAGCGTGCCCATGGTGCGGGTCCAGCGGCCGGCTCGCAGCTCGGCGTCCATGTGGTGGAGATGGCGCAGCACCGCGAGCATGCCGCCCAGCGCCAGCTCGGCGGCGGCGTCGGTCACGGCGTCCGGGGTGTTGCGCACGGCGATGTCCAGCCGCTCGGCGGCCGCCAGGTCCACGTTGTCGATGCCAACGCCCACCCGGGAGATCACCTTGAGCCGCCCGGCCCCCTCAAGCACCCCCGCCGTGAGCGGCTCGGTGCCGGCGATCACGCCGTCGGCGTCGCGGACGAGCTCCGCCACCTCGTCCTCCTTGAGCTTGCGCCCATGCGGGTTCTCGAGCACCTCCACGCCGGCGGCGCGCAGCGCCTCGAGCGGCTCGGGGCCGGCCGCCCCGAACGACGACACCGACAGCGCGACTCGGGGCCTACCCTCAGCGGACGAGCTCATCGCCCTGCTCGAGCTCGACAGCATCCTCCACGCCGTGCTGGCGGAGCCAGAACTCGACGGCCGGGAGCTGCCACTCGTAGTCGATGTCGCAGCCGCCCCACGACTCGATGGGCGCGATGCGCTTGCCCATCCAGCGCTGCGGCAGGATGCCGAAGCCGGGCTCAAGGCACTGCGGCCGGACTATCGACACGCCCATGTCCGCGTACCAGACGTCGCCCTGGGAATCGCGGTCGCAGCTCAGCGTGTCGGGATCGCCGAACACGTCGAAAGGCACGAACGGCTGCAGCGTGCCGTCGTCGTCCAGCCGCCGCGCCCGCAGCGGGCTCCACATGTTGTAGCGGGAGACGGTGACCGCGGAGTCGAGCGAGGGGTCGGCGCGCAGCTTCGCGACCCCCTCGTCGATCAGCTCGCCGGTGATCGTGGCCGCATTGGCGAACAGCAGCACCAGCAGCTCGATCTCCTGGCCCTCCTCGGCGAGGCTGTCGCGGATGACCTCGTAGCCGTGGCGGTAGGCGTCCTCGCCAAGCGCGTCGTCGGTGCACAGCTCGGGCGGACGCCGGATGGCCTCGGCGCCGTAGCGGGCCCCGACCTCCATGATCAGGTCGGAGTCGCTGGAGATGTAGGTGCGCTCCACGTGGGCGCTGTCATTGGCCGCGATGAGCGGGTAGGCCATCAGCGGACGGCCCAGCACGGGCATCACGTTCTTCCCGGGCATTCCGCTCGAGCCGCCCCGGCCGAGCATGAGCGCGACGATCACGCCAGTGCCTCCTCGGTCGGGATCAGGACATCGAGCTCCGGGGGACGCCGCAGATCCACGCGCTCTCGCAACGCGTCCGGCCACTCGTACGGCAAGGCGATGCAGGTGAGCGGGCGTCCGGCTGCGCCGCCCCGCTCCACCACGAAGGTTGCGAAGCAGATGTCGCCCTGCACCCCGGTAACAGTATCCGACGGGGTGCCCTCGTAGCCGTGGGCGAGGATAGCGGCGGGGCCCAGGCCCAGCAGGCTCTCGGCGAAGCGCTCCCAGGACAGGCACAGGTAGGGCACGGTGGTCCTCCCGTCCCACTCGCCGCTCAGCGCGATGCGCTGGCGGGCCTCCAGGTGACCGGCCTCGGCGGTCTGTAGCCGCACGTCGAAGAACAGCCGCCGCCGGGTGACCCTCCACATCTCCGCCAGGGCGTCCTCGAAGCGCGGCTCCCAGTGGAGCCAGCCCAGCGCCTGCACGGAGTCGAAGGCGCCGTCGGCGAACGGCAGCCCCTCGGCGCAGTCGGCCACCTCGAACTCGCATTCCGGGTGCAGGCGCCGCGCGGCCTCCACGAGCGGCTCGGAGGCGTCCACGCCCGCGTAGCTCAGCGCGGGGTTCCAATTGCGCCAGACGGCCGCGAAGCCGCCCGCCGCACAGCCCACGTCGAGCACGCTCTGCGACTCCTCGGCCAGAGCCGGCAGGAAGCGCCGCTCGGACGGATAGAGGTCCTCCGGCCGGTGCCGGTGAGCCGTGTAGTACTCCACCAGGTCGGGGTGGTCGGCCCAGGCCGCCACGTGGGCGCGGGTCATCGCGGGTTCTCCGTGAGGAGCTCGAACACGGTCGCGCTGTTGAACACCGCAAGGCGGCGATCGACGCGCTGCGCAAGCCGGTAGAGGGCGGGCAGGCGGCGGTGCAGGTCGATGCGCTCGAGCTCGAGCGCGAATGCTGCGTGACGGACCCGACCGACCCGATAGCCGGTCTCCGCCGCGAGCCTGCGCACCTCGCTGCGACGGCGGCGGAAGCCGTGCTCGCGCCGAAGGACGGCGAGCCGCCGGCCGGAGAGCCGGGCCCTGACGCGCGTGGCGTGCGCGATCGCCGGCCGCATCAGCCCGTCGATCAGGCGGGTGGCCAGGTTGTCGTGGTAGCGGAGCACGAAGATCACGCGCCCTCCCGGCTCGAGCACGCTGCGGAGGTTGAGCAGGGCCTTGCGGAGCTCGTCGTCGTCGAGCGCGAAGTCGAGGCCCGCGACGAGCACGTCGTCGAAGCGCTCCTGCAGGTCAGGCGCGAGCACGTCGAAGCGCCTCACGGTCAACTCCGGGAAGAGGCGCCCGGCATCCGCGAGTGCGTCCTCCACGATGTCGGTGGCCACGATCCGGTACCCGGCGAGCGCGAACGGCACCTCGTGCTCGCAGTACCCGGAGCCGAGCGAGAGGATCGACCGCTCCCGCGACAGCAGCTCGCCGAGCACGTCGTGGAGCTCTGCCACCCAGCGGGTCCGCGCGTGCTCGAGGAGGTCCTCCCGCGTGCGGAAGCGGCCCTCCCGGTAGCCCATCGTCTCCGCGAACTCCTCCGGGTTGCGGTCGCGCTCCGCGCGGGACGGCCCGTCCCCCGAGGCGACGACGTAGTCGTGCGCCAGTCGCACGGCCTCAGGCGCGGTGCGCCAGCTCGAAGAACTGGAAGCGGCGGAAGCCGCCGCCCACGAGATGGCGGTTGCGCGCAGCCGCGAGGAACGCGCGGTGCGCCGGCCGGGCGGGCGGCCCGAGCAGCTCGAACACGTCCTCCGAGCGGATCGCGAGCGGAGTGTGCGTGAGCAGCGCCGCGAAGTCGTCGCGGCAGAACTCGAAGCAGTGCCCGTAGCCGCGGTCGATCGAGGGGTCGCGCGGGTGCACGAACGTCTGCGGGACCCAGGGGATCGAGACGAACACGCGGCCCCCGGGACGGCACACCCGGGCGAGCTCGTCCAGCAGGCGCGGCGGGCTCTCCACGTGCTCGAGCGTCTCGAAGCAGAGCACGTAGTCGAAGCTGCCGTCGTCGAAGGGCAGCTCCTGGCCGTCGCCCAGCTTCGCCTCGATCCCGTTGGCCTCGATGTTGCGGATGGCCGCCTGGGAGAGGTTGAAACCGATGCCGGGCTGGCCGAGGTGCTTGAGCATCAGCCCGTCGGTGTCGCCCACGTCAAGGAAGGAGGCCTGGTCGAGGCGGTCGCCCACTAGGGAGCGCAGCCGGTGCACGCGCCAGGCGTGAAACAGGCGCAGCCCGCGGCGGAGGTACTCCAGGTCCACCACCTCGTCCTCGCCGAAGTGGAGGCGGGCATGTTCGTCGGTCATGGCCTCGTACCAGGGGCGCAGCTCGGGCTGGGCCCGCAGTCGGCTCTCGATGAGCTCGCCGACGATTCGCCCGGAGCGGCGCTGCACCTCACGGCCCGCGGCGGGCGCCAGCGGCCCGGCGACCCGCCGGGCCGCCTGCCTGGCCTGCAGCGCGACACTCACCGGGCAGTTGCCTCCAGCGACTCCGCGAGCGCGTCCGAGAACCGCTCCATCAGGGCCGGCGGTCCCAGCGTCGCGCGGATGCAGTCGCGCAGGCACGACGCCGGCGCCGGGCCCTTGACCAGGAAGCCGCGCTCGGCGAGCGCCTCTGTGAGGGTCGCAGGGTCGGCCCGGTGCCCCACGCGGATCTGCATGAAGTTGGTGGGGCTCTCGAGCGGCTGCAGGCCAAGCTCGGCGGCGCGCGCGGACACCACCGCTCGCCCCGCGTCGACCTCCGCCACGTAGTCGTCCGCCACCTCGGGGTGCGCGAGCACCACCCGCAGGGCGGCCGCCGACAGCGACGCGATGTCGTACACCGAGCGGACCTTGAACAGCGTGCGGATCACGTCGGGGTGGCCCGCGGCGAAGCCGAGCCGGAGCCCCGCCAGGCCCCACGCCTTGGAGAACGTGCGCGTGACCACGAGGTTCGGATGCTCCTCCACCCACGGCAGGACCGTGGTGCGCGAGAACGGGAAGTAGGCCTCGTCGATCACCACGAGCGCGCCCGCCGCGGCATCGATCACTGCACGCAGGGCCTCCTCGGAGAGGACCGTGCCCGTGGGCTGGTTGGGGTTGGCGATGAGCACCAGCCGCGAGCCCTCCACGGCAGCCAGGACGCGGTCGACGTCGAGCGACATGTCGGCGTTGAAGGGCACCTTCGCGGGCTCGGCCTGGAACATCGCGGCGTACACGGCGTACATCGCGTAGCTGGGGTCCAGCATCGTCACGCGGTCGCCGGGGCGGACGTACGCGAAGTGCAATGCGCGAAATGCGGCGTCCGACCCGGAAGTCAGCAGCAGCCGTTCGCGCGCCAGTCCCGCGGCCGCTCCAAGGTCGGCGTACGCACCGTCGAGGATTGGATACTCAGTGAGCGCCGGACCGTCGATCGCTGACCGCAGTTCGTCCAGAATTGCATCAGGGAGCGGACTGAGACGCTCATTGCGGTCGAGCGGCACGAGCCCAGAGCGCTCACCGCCCCCCTCCCGGAGTCGCTCGATCGCCGCAACGCCTGGGACGGGCACAGGAGCCTGGATGTCGGAGGAAATACTGCTCACGTGGGCTGACGGTGCAACTGGGGACGGGGGCGTCGCCTAGGAGCGAACGAAGCGTCGGACAAGGCACAACTACAGTACTTGGCCTCCGTGAGCACGAGTTCGAACACCGCTCTGGCAACCATCACGGGCATCGTGCGTGACCACGCGAGGGACGATGACGGATCCACGTTCCTGCGGCTGCTCCACGCCGGAAGCGACGACGAAACGCTGTCCTACGCAGAACTCGTGGAGCATGCAGGACGTTGGTCCGCACGTTTCGCTGCGGACGGGCTGACGCCCGGTGATCGCGTGATCGTGATCCTTCGCCACTCGCTTGATCTCTACGCCGCCTACATCGGTGCTCTGCTCGGTGGACACGTGCCAGCGATGTTCTCGTTCCCCTCGCCGAAGTACAGCGAGGATCGCTACTTCGAACACGTGGGCGTCCTGATCGCCAGTTCTGGCGCCCGCGAGATCGTCACATATCCTGAACTTGCCGAGAAGCTGCCGCAACGCGAACGAACCTCGCTCGGAAACGCTCGGGTCACCACGCCCGCGCATCTACAGTCGGTCCCGGTTGCCCCCGCGCCGACCGCGGTGGATCCCGAGGCAGCGGCCTTTGTTCAGTATTCGTCGGGCACGACCGGCATCAAGAAGGGTGTGGTTGTCAGCCATCGCGCCCTGCTGTGGCAGCTGGAGGCGTATGCAGATGCGATCGGAGCCGGTCCCCGAGACCGGATCGTTTCGTGGCTGCCGCTGTACCACGACATGGGTCTGATCGCGTGTCTCTTCCTGCCCCTGGTTCGGAAGATCCCCTTGGTCGCGATGTCACCCTTCGATTGGGTTGCACAGCCGGCCATGTGGCCTCGGGCCATCTCCGATTACGGGGGAACGCTCAGCTGGCTCCCGAACTTCGCCTACAGCTTCATGGCCGCCAACGTGCGCGACGACGAGCTGGCAGGAGTCGATTTGTCCACGCTTCGCGGAGTCGTCAACTGCTCTGAGCCCGTGATGAGGTCTAGTCACGAGGCGTTCTTAGCCCGGTTTGGGCGTCACGGGATGACCGAGGATCGTCTCGCCGCCTCATACGCGATGGCCGAGAACACCTTCGCCGTTACCAGCGGCGGCTTCGGCGTGCAGCTGCGCGAGGGGCATACAGTGCTGAGCTCGGGCCGCCCACTCCCGGGAGTGGAGGTTCGAATCAGAGGGCTCGCTCACGGAGATGGCGACGACCGCGAGATTGGCGAAGTCGTCTTGCGGTCTCCGTGCCTCATGGACGGATACGACGGGAACCAGGAAGCCACGGCTGAAGCGTTGCGTGATGGCTGGCACCTCACAGGGGACCTCGGCTACCTCGACGGCGATGACCTGTTCGTCACGGGGCGTGTCAAGGACCTGATCATCATTGGCGGTCGCAACGTTTATCCGCAGGATGTTGAGGCGGCCGTACACAACGCGGAAGGCGTCATACCTGGACGCGCCGTCGCTTTCGGCGTTCCGGATGAGCGCCAAGGCACGGAGTCGCTGGTGGTTGTCGCCGAAACCAACGAGTCGGACACGGGTCGTCGTGAGGAGATCCGTCGCCTCATCCACGCGTCCGTGGCCGAGCTCACGGAGGTAGTGCCCGGTGACATCTTGCTCGTCGAGCCGAGAACGTTGCACAAATCCTCCTCAGGGAAACTTGCGCGCGCCGCGAACCGGGAGCTCTATCTCGGGATGAGGCAACCGCACGCAAGCATGTCCAAACGAGCATCCCGCGGGGGGGCGACCGATCTGATCGACGCGGTGCGCGTAGCCGTCGCTCGTGTGGCCAGGGTTGCGCGCGTGAGGGACGATGAATCCCTCCTACGTTCTGGCCTAATCGATTCGTTCGGGATGGTCGAACTCTTCGCGGAGCTCGAGGCGGCTACGGGTGTCCGCCTAACCGCGGACCACCTGACCGAGCTCGAGCGCATGGACACGATCGCCGCTTTGGCGAATCTGGTGACAGACGGTGCCGTTCGCCCGGCGCCGTCCACACTCGTGCTCGACTCTCGAGACATCCCGATGGCGGTTGGCGGCCCGCAACCCGCGCGAAGGGGACAGGTTGGCTGGTGGACGCGGCTCTATCGGGCCATCCTGCGCCGACATGGGGTCCAGTTCGGCCCCGGGCTGCGAGTGCTTGGTCCAATTCATCTTCAGCTCGAGGGGAACGGCTCACACGTTTCACTGGGCCGAAACGTGACGCTGATGCCCGGCGTGCACCTGAAGAACCGCGAGGAGGGCCGCATCGTTCTCCACGATGGCGCCAAGCTCGACAGCGTCGTCCGGCTCGTCGCTGCGAATGACGCGACGATCGAGCTAGGCGAGAACGCCGTGTTCGGGATGGGCACCGTCGTCAACGCAGGTGCAGATGTACGGATCGGCCGGAATGCCTTCACGGCCTCGCACTGCGTGATCATCTCGTCCGAGCACGGCCTAGCATCGGGAGTCCCGATGCGTGAGCAGCCGTACACGCACTCGCCCGTCCTCATAGGAGAGGACGTTTGGCTCGGTGCAAACTGCCTTGTGTCCAAGGGGGCACGCATCGGCCACGGAGCGGTGGTGTCGGCAGGCTCCGTGGTGGCTGGCGACGTGCCCCCGGCAGCGATCGTGCAGGGACAACCGGCCCGGGTCATCAAATTCCGCCAATAGACCCGGTGCGCTACCGAGCGTCCAGTCCATGTGTGGAGTAGCCGGATACGTGGGCCCGGCGCCGCTCGAGGGCGGGCGCGTGGAACGCACGCTGGAGCTCATGCGCCACCGCGGCCCCCAGGGCTCGGGCCATCGCCGCTTCTCCACCCCCGACGGCCGCACGGTGGAGCTGCTGCACACGCGGCTCGAGATCATCGACCTGTACGCCCGGTCCAACCAGCCGCTGGCCGCCGACGGGCGCTGGATCGGCTACAACGGCGAGCTCTACAACTACGTTGAGCTGCGTCGCGACCTGGAGGGCCGCGGCGAGCCGTTTGCCACCGAGTCCGACACCGAGGTGCTGCTGCGGCTGGTGGGTCGCGACGGGCTGGACGCGCTCGATCGCTGCGAGGGCATGTGGGCATTCGCCCTCTACGACGAGGGCTCGGGCGCCCTGCACCTCTCGCGCGACCGCTTCGGCGAGAAGCCGCTCTACATCCTGCGCGACGGCGCCGGGGGCCTCTACTTCGGCTCCGAGGCCAAGTTCGTGGCCGAGCTCGCGGGACGCCGCCTGCGGCCCGACCACGAGCACCTGCACCGCTACCTGGTGAACGGCTACAAGTCGCTGTACAAGCAGCCGGCCACGTTCTTCGAGGACCTCGAGGAGCTGCCCCCCGGCCACGTGCTGAGCGTCGGGGAGGGCGGCGGCGAATCGCTGGCGCCGTACTGGCGTCCCGAGGTGGGCACGCCCGACGAGGACATGGCCTACGAGGACGCGGTGGCCGGGGCGCGGGAACGGCTCATACGCTCTGTGGAGCTGCGCCTGCGCGCCGACGTGCCGCTCGCCTTCTGCATGAGCGGCGGAGTGGACTCGCAGTCACTCATCAGCGTCGCCAAGCGCGTGTTCGACTACGACGTGCACGGCTTCACGATCGTCAACAGCGACGAGCGCTACGAGGAGCAGGACATGGTCGACTACGCGGTGGCGGAGCTCGGCGTGCGCCACACGGCCATCCCGGTGGACACGCGCGACTTCCTGCCGCGGCTGCGCACGCTCGTGCGCCACCACGACGCGCCCGTCTACACCATCACCTACTTCGCGCACTGGATGCTGATGCAGTCGATCGCCGAGCACGGCTATCGGATCTCGATCAGCGGCACCGCGGCGGACGAGCTCTTCACGGGCTACTACGACCACCACCTGGCCTACCTGCGCGAGGTGCACGGCGAGCCGGAGCTGCACGCCGCATCGCTGGCCGCCTGGCGCGAGCACGTGGCGCCGGTGGTGCGCAACCCGCACCTGAAGGACCCCGACCTGTTCGTGAAGGACCCCGGCTTTCGCGACCACATCTACCTGGACGCCGACGAGTTCGCCTCGCACCTGCACGTGCCGTTCAACGAGCCGTTCGAGGAGGCGCGCTTCGACGGCGCGGGACTGCTGCGCACCCGCATGCTCAACGAGCTGTTCCACGAGGCGGTGCCGGTGATCCTGCACGAGGACGACCTCAACGCCATGTACTTCTCGATCGAGAACCGCTCGCCGTTCCTGGACCGCGACCTGTTCGAGTTCTCGCTGCGCATCCCGGAGCGCCACCTGGTGCAGGACGGCCGCGCCAAGGCGGTGCTGCGCGACGCCATGGACGGCATCGTGCCGCCGCGGATCACCGAGAACCGTCGCAAGGTGGGCTTCAACGCACCCGTGCTCGACTATCTCGACGTGGGCGATCCGGAGGTCCGCGGCTGGCTGCTGGGCGACGGCGAGATCTGGGAGCACGTGCGCCGCGACGCCATCGAGGGCATCCTCGACCTCGACTTCCTCCCGAACTCCAAGAGCAAGTTCCTCTTCAACCTCGTCAACGCAAAGCTCTTCCTGGAGGAGTTCGGGTCGTGAGGTTCGAGCCGGTGGAGCCGCCGCGGGAGTTCGAAGTCGGGCGCCGCGGCGGGCGGCTGCGCCACGTGGGCGACGCATGGCTGGGCCATGACGAGGTGCTGACGCTGCGCACCGAGTCGGGCACCGAGGTGGACCTCACCCGCAAGTCGTGGGGCTGGTACGGCGGCCCGTCGCTCAACGGGCGCTTGCGCGACCACCGCCTGCGCGCGGCGCTCTGCATGGGCTTGCCCCGTGAGGGCGAGCAGGCCCAGCGCATGTACCTGCTGTTCGTGGAGGAGGGCCACGAGGCGGACTTCGAGGGCTACCTCGCCGCCGAGCACATGCAGGTGGTGGCCTGGCTGGACTCCGACGAGGCCGTGGCCGAGGCCGCGCGGCGGCTGGCGTGACGCTGCGCGCCGGGGTTATCGGCCTGGGGGTGGGCGAGCAGCACGCGGACGCGTACGCCGCGCACCCCCAGGCCGAGGTCGCCGCGCTCTGCGACCTCGACGAGGCCAAGTTGAATGCGGTGGGCGAGCGCCACCCGGGCGCCCGGCTCACGGCCTCCGCCGAGGAGCTGCTCGCCGACGACGCGATCGACATCGTCTCCGTGGCCTCCTTCGACTCGTTCCACCACGAGCAGGTCAAGCGGGCCATCGAGAGAGGCAAGCACGTCTTCGTGGAGAAGCCACTCTGCCAGCACGAGTGGGAGGCGCGCGAGCTGGCCGAGGCGCTCCAGGCGCAGCCCGGGCTGGTGCTCTCGTCCAACCTCCTGCTGCGCGTCTCGCCGCGCTTCGAGCAGGTCAAGCGCTGGGTGGAGCAGGACCGCTTCGGCCGCATCTACTTCCTCGAGGGCGCCTACGACTACGGCCGGCTGTGGAAGCTCACGGAGGGCTGGCGGGGCGACCTCGACCACTACTCGGTGACCCTGGGCGGCACCGTCCACGTGGTGGATCTGCTGCTGTGGCTGACAGGCGACCGCGTGAAGAGCGTCACCGCGCGCGGCAACCGGATCGCCAGCGAAGGGACCAAGTTCCGCTTCGATGACCTCGTGGCCGCCACGCTCGAGCTGGAGAGCGGAGCCGTGGCGCAGGTCACCGCCAACTTCGGCGGCGTCCACCCCCACTACCACGAGGTGGAGGTGTGGGGCACGCAGGCGACGTTCGTCAACGGGCTCGAGAGCGGGACGCTGTGGACGGAGGGCGCGGACGGAGCGGTGCCCGAGGCGGTGGACACCCCGTATCCAGGGGTGCGCAAGGGCGACCTGGTGGCCTCGTTCGTGGACGCGGCGGCCGGCGGCGGCCCCCCGATCGTGACCGCCGCGGAGGTGTTCGAGGTGATGGCCGTGTGCTTCGCCATCGATCGCGCGGCGGCCTCGGGCGAGACCGTCGAGCCGGAGAGGTTCGGCTAACGTGCCGCGCGCATGATCCCCTTTGGAAAGCCGATGATCGGCCAGGAGGAGCGCGACGCGGTCGCCGAGGTGCTCGCCGGCACCACGCTCACGCACGGCCCCCGGGTGAAGGAGTTCGAGGCCGCCTTTGCGGAGTTCACGGGCGCGCCGCACGCCATCGCCACGGCCACCTGCATGGCGTCCCTGCACCTGGCCTACCTCTACCTCGGAATCGGCGCAGGCGACCAGGTGATCGTGCCCGCCCAGACGCACGTTGCGATGGCGCACGCGGTACAGGCGGTGGGTGCCGAGCCGGTCTTCTGCGACGCCGACCCCCGCACCGGGAACGTCGATCTCGACCAGCTCGAGGGCCTGGTGACCGACCGGACCCGAGCGATCTCGGTGGTCCACTACCTCGGCCGGCCCGTGGACATGGGCCGGGTGCTCGAGATCGCCCGCCGCCACGACTGCTTTGTGGTGGAGGACTGCGCCATCGCGCTGGGCGCCACCATCGGGGGCACCCACGTGGGCCTGCACGGCGACGTGGGCTGCTTCTCCTTCTACCCCGTCAAGCACATCACGACGGGCGAGGGCGGCATGGTCATCACCACCCGCGATGACGTGGCCGACCGCGTCTCCAAGCAGCGCGCGTTCGGCATCGACAAGAGTGTTCTGGCCGATCGCCGCCACACCGGCGCCTACGAGATCGAGCACCTCGGGTTCAACTACCGGCTTGGCGAGATCGGGGCCGCCATGGGCGTGGAGCAGATGAAGCGCCTGCCGGGCTTCCTCGAGCAGCGCGAGCGCAACTTCGAGGCGCTGGCCCAGGGTCTCGGGGAGGTGGACGAGCTGCGGGTGCTCGAGAGCGGGCATGACGACGACAGGCGCTCGAGCCATTACTGCCTGGTCGCGGAGCTCGACGAGCCACTGGCCGGACACCGCGAGCAGATCATCGAAGCGCTCAAGGCCGAGGGCATCGGGACGTCGGTCTACTATCCGAAGCCACTGCCGGAGACCCGCTTCTACGGCGAAACCTATGGCCACCAGGCGGGTTCCCATCCCGTGGCCGCACGCATCAGCTACGGCTCGATCGCCTTCCCGGTCGGGCCCCACATCGAGGAAGGTGACGTGGAGACGATCGTCGAGGGCGTCAAGCGAGTCGTGTCCAAGGTGGCCGTCCATGGTTGACGTCGCCGGCAAGCGGGTCGCGCTGGTGGGCGGCGCCGGGTTCATCGGCCATCAGCTCGCCATCGCCCTCAAGGAGCAGGGCGCCGAGCCGCACGTGATCGACGGGCTGGCCGTGAACAACCTGCTCCACTACACGGCACTGCCCCCCGGCACGCCCAACCGCGAACTCTACATCAAGATCATCGAGCAGCGGTTCGCGAAGCTGCACGCGGCCGGGGTGCCCATCCACGTCCAGGACGCGCGCGACTACCACGCGCTCTCGCACATCCTCGACGAGATCTCGCCGCAGACGATCGTGCACCTGGCGGCCATCGCGCACGCGGGCAAGTCGAACAAGGACCCGATGAGCACGTTCGGGCATTCGCTGCGCACGCTCGAGAACGCGCTCGACTTCGCCCGCGCCGACGGCGTGGAGCACTTCGTCTTCTTCTCCTCGAGCATGGTGTACGGAAACTTCCAGACGCCCGAGGTGTCTGAGGACCATCCGCTCGATCCGATCGGCATCTACGGCGCCCTCAAGCTGTCCGGCGAGAAGATCGTCACGGCCTACAAGCAGGTCTTCGACCTCGACTACACGATCATCCGCCCGTCGGCCCTCTACGGGCCGGGCTGCGTGAGCCGCCGGGTCAGCCAGATCTTCATCGAGAGCGCTCTCGTGGGGGACAAGCTGCGCGTGGACGGAGACGGCGACGAGCGGCTGGACTTCTCCTACATCGGCGACGTCGTGGACGGCGTCCTGCGCGCGGTGGGCCATCCAGCGGCGCGCAACGAGTGCTTCAACATCACGGCGGGCAACGCGCGCCAGCTGCGCGAGCTGATCGAGCTCGTGCGCGAGCACTTCCCCGAGGTCGAGGTCGAGTACGTGGAGCGCGACGCCCTGCGCCCCTACCGCGGCACGCTCAGCATCGAGAAGGCCCGGCGACTGATCGGCTACGACCCCCAGACCACACTCGAGGACGGCCTCGACCGCTACGTGGCGTGGTACCGCGACCTCGTCTCGGACGGGGCGCTGGCCGCGCCGCCCGCCTGACGCCGGCCCCGTGGAGATGCGTGAAGACGGCTGGCTCTCGGAGCGGTTCGGCCACCCCGTCTACTCGCTGACCGGCCTCGAAGGGGGATTCGATGCCGAGGCGCTGCGCGGGCACACAACCGGACGGGACGCCGCCAGCTACCAGGCCAAGGTCGCTGCCGGGGCCTGGGCGCTCGTGCGCGATCTCGTGGCAGCCGGCTTCCGCGAGGTCTGCACGGCGGTAACGCTCGCCCGGGCTCTGGAACCGCCGCTAGATCCCCGGCGGGACGAGCCCGTCGTGCGGCCCATCGACCCGGACCGGGACTCGGGTTTGCCCGATCTGGCTGCGCGGGCCTTCCACTCGAGCCGCTTCCACCTCGACCCCTACATCCCGGGCTCGGTGGCCACGGCGATCAAGCGGGACTGGACGGCGAGCTACCTGTCCGGAACGCGCGGCGTGGGCGCCCTCGTGGCCGAAGGCGACCATGGGCCCCTCGGCTTCCTCGGCATGCTCGGCACAGGCGATGTGCGCGTGATCGACCTCATCGCGGTGGACCCCGCCGGTCAGGGGCGCGGCGCCGGGCGTGCGCTCGTCCGGCGCCTGCTCGACGAGACATGCGGGCACTCCGAGCGCGTGGAGGTGGGGACGCAGACGGCGAACGGGCGGGCCATCCGCTTTTACGAGCGACTGGGCTTCGCGACGGCGCGAACCGCCCACGACCTCCACCTCCACACCGGTACCCCACGGTGGGGTTGATGAAGGTCCCGGCAGCGTCCGCGGTCGCGGCGTTCGAGGCCGCCTATGTCGAGCGAGCGCGGCGCGAGCTCGGCTCCCGCCTCGCGACCGCCGAGGCCGTCGTCCTTGACCGCCTGCCGCTCGCGGATGGCCGGCCAGCGCTTGCAGGCTGGTGGTGCCCAGAGGACGCGGGCGACGGCCTGATCGTGCTACCCAACCCGTGGGACGAGCGGGCGGCCATCGAGCCGTGCGTCGATTACGTCTCGGCGATCGTCGACCTTCTAATCGCACACGGGGCGACGGTCATGGAGGAGGCCCACGATGCCGCGCACGCCGCGGTGTACTGGGATGTCCTGTTGCGTCCGTGGCTCACATTTATGGCCCACGTGGGCCTCGACCGGCGGATGTTCTGCGCAGCAGTCACGGACCTGGCACCCGATCTCCCTGTTGCAATTGGGACGCCCCCGGAGGTTCCTCCAACGATGGGGGAGGCCGTCGAACTGGTGCGGAGGGATGCGGGGAACCGCTCGATCGGGACCTACTTCGCGCAGCGTCTGGATCTCCCGGTGACGGACGCGATACAGCCTTTGCCCGCGGCTCCAACCCAACCACCTCGCTCGACGCCAGCCGGCTGGGCGCTGATCGCGCTTGAGCTCATGATCCAGGGCACAACCGCAGCTGTGGCATCAATGAAAACCGGGCGTCGCGTCGTCCTCGTCGGCGGCGGGCATCTTTCGGCCATCGACACACTACGTCTCATGCGCCGCGTGCGCGGCCTTCGAATCATCCGCGGCCCGGGACCGCAACCCGGTCTTCGTCCGGAAAGCCCCGTTCGCGACGACATCCGTCGCCGTTTCGCAGCAATGGAGACAGACGATCCCTGCGTCGCGGACATCGCAGCTTTCGCAGCAAGAATGCTACCCCGGACGGTGCTGGAGGACTACGAGGCGGTGGTCACGGCGAGTCGGCGCCGCTACGGCGCCGCCTGCGTTGCGATCGCAGGCAACTACCGGGCCCAGGACGTCGAGGCGGAGTTCCTTGGGCGCTGCGCGGAGGCCGGCTTGCTGCGTGCCTTTGTCCAACACGGGGGGACCTATCTCCAGGCGAAGGTGAACGCGTACGAGAGTCTCGAGATCCGTCCCTGGGCGGCTTTTATGAGCTGGGGCGGTAGGGGACGAAGCGTGCGACCGCTCCCAAGTCCGCGTCTAGCGCGTATCCGTGACAGCCACGTGGGTAGCAGAAGGATCGTCATCCTAGAGTGGCTCATGCCGCCCGATACGTACCTCTCGCGTATCGGGACTAAGCCGCTGGCAAACCAGGGCTATGCCCAACACGACCTGCTTGCCGAGTTTGTCCGCCACGCCGACGCCTTCCAAAACAACCTGTTCCTCAGGCGCTTCCCATATGTCGGGCTCGACGCTGAGCGCGACCCCGTCGTCGCCGCGCTGCCACATCGAGCACCAGCGACTCGGCGCAGCGCGACGCGGCTGATGCAGTCTGCGGGGTTGTGTGTCCTCACGTACCCGGACACCCCGTTCATCGAAGCGATGGTGATCGGAGTGCCGACCGTCGGGCTATGGGACCCGGACCTCTGGGAGTTCCGCGACGACGCCCGCGGCCCGTTCGACGCGTTGCGCGCCGCCGGGGTGCTCTTCTCCGATCCCCGCGCAGCGGCAGCACATGTTGAAGCGATTCACGAGCGGGCCTCGGACTGGTGGGCCTCGCGTGAGATCCAGGATGCCCGTCAGCTCTTCCTCGACCGCTTCGCGATCGGCGGGGATTGGCTCGCGGCCTGGACGTTCTTCCTCCGCGAGCTCCGCGATCGCCCGGCTGCGCCAAGGTGAATCCGGCACATATCCTTGCCGCGTGATCGCCACGGTGGTCCAGGCGCGGATGTCCTCCGCGCGCCTGCCGGGCAAGGTGCTGCGGCCTATCGCGGGAACCCCAGCCCTTCAGTACCTGCTCGAACGGCTCGCCCGGGCACACGGCCCCGACTCCACTATCGTCGCCACCTCGCAGGGCCCGGAGGACGACCCGGTGGCCGCGCTCTGCGACCGCCTGGGCGTGCCAGTGCACCGCGGGCCGCTTGAGGACGTGGCGGAGCGCTTTGCGGAGGTGGTGGAGCGCTTCGGCCTGGACGCCTTCGTGCGGGTGTCCGGCGACAGCCCGCTGCTCGACCAGCGCATCGTGGACCGCGCCGTGGAGCTCTTCCGCTCCCGTGAGCCGGACCTGGTGACCAACGTCTTCCCCCGGTCCTTTCCTGTCGGGCAGTCGGTGGAGGTGGTCTCGGCAGCCAGCTTTGGGGCCCTCCTACCCGAGCTCGAGGACTCCGACGCGCGCGAGCACTTAACGCGGATGTTCTACTCGCGCCCGGAGAGGTTCAGCATCGAGAACTTCTCCAACGACCGCGACCTGAGCGGCGTGCGGCTGGCCATCGACGAGGAGCCCGATGCCCTCCTCGTCGAGCGCGTGGTGTCGCGCATGACCCGCCCGCACTGGGACTACTCGCTCGACGAGCTTGTCGCGCTCGCCGATGGCCCCGCGCCCGTGGGCTAACCTGGCCCGCCTTGAAGATCGGGGACTTCGACCTGGACGAGCGGGTGCTCGTGGTAGCCGAGATCGGCAACAACCACGAGGGCGACGCCGAGACGGCGCGTGAGCTCGTCCGCGAGGCCGCCGCCGCCGGCGCGCACGCCGTCAAGTTCCAGACGTTCAAGACCGAGCTGTTCGTGAGCGCCCTCGACGCCGCCCGCTTCGCGCAGCTCAGCCGCTTCGAGCTCCCCTCTGAGGTCTTCGCGGAGCTGGCGGACCTCGCGCGCTCGCTCGGGCTGCTCTTCCTCTCCACCCCGCTCGACCTGGAGAGCGCGGGGTTCCTCGAGGGGATCGTGGACGCCATGAAGATCGCATCCGGGGACAACGACTTCTTCCCGCTGCTGCGCAGGGTCGCGGCGGGTGACAAGCCCATCGTGATCTCCACCGGCGCCAGCGAGGAGGGACACGTGCAGGCCGCCGTGGACGCGGTCACGGAGGTGCGGGGGCCGGCTGCTCGCGACTCGGTCGCGCTACTGCACTGCGTGAGTAGCTACCCCGCGGAGCCGCAGGACCTCAACCTTCGCGCTATCCCCTACCTCGCCGAGCGGTTCCCTTACGCCGTTGGCTATTCCGACCACTCGCTCGGGATCACGGCCGCGCTCGCTGCTGTCGCTCTGGGCGCACGCATAGTCGAAAAGCACTTCACGTTGGAGTCGGTGAGCTCCGACTTTCGTGACCATCAGCTGTCGGCCACCCCGTCTCAAATGCGCGAGCTCGTTGACGCCATCGAGCAAGCGCAAGGCATGCTCGGTTCCTTTGAGAAGACGATCCAGCCGACCGAAGCAGAAGCGCGAGATGGCATCCACCGCTCCATCGTCGCCGCCCGCGATCTCCAGCCGGGGCATAAGATCCGGGAAGATGACCTGACATGGGTACGGCCTGGTGGCGGCCTCGCCCCAGGCCAGGAGGCCTGCTTACTCGGGTATCGACTACGCACCCGCAAGCACTCCGGGGAGCAGCTGCTGGTGTCTGACCTTGAGTGAGATGCTGGGCTTGGGTGCTGCGACGCGGCTTCCTTCGATCTGGCTCGCTCCAGGACCACACGTCCTCTTTCGTCGCCGGCGGATAGCATCCGCCGCTTGACGATCCACGAGTCCAGCCAAGTCACCGAGAAGGAATATCTACGCGACCTCGAGGCGCTCGAGAACCTCGCCTACGAGATCCCCAATACGCACATGGGGGCGATGGCGAAGTTGACCACCCTCATTACGCTGAATATGCGCTGGGAACGTGTTGCTTTCGACCGCTCCCTCGAAGAACACCCGTGGCGTGTGGCGCAGCGCTTCATTCGTGAAGCGGCGATCCAGCTCACGGCTTGGCGAGAGACGCTCTTTATCGAAACGCCGGGCCGCAGCGTGGCCTCAGCGCCGGTCCCGATGGAGGAGGGTCATCGCGATCTCTTTCAAGCACTATGGGTGAACTTCTCGCCGGAGGAGTATCAAGGCCGGATCGAACGTTTCGTCCGCCGCCTCGACATCAATAACCTCGGTGACGGTTTCCTCTCCGGCATGCGCTGCATTGACTTCGGATGTGGCCACGGAAACTTCGCCCACTCGTTGCTCGAGAGAGGTGCTGGCTTCGTCCTCGGCATTGACTACGGTGAGGACAGCATCCGCTACGCGACCGAAGCTCGCGACGCGCTGGGCGTCCCCGCCGAGAGGCTGGCGTTCCGCGTGGCGTCTGTCTACGAGGTCGGTGAGCCGGACGAGTCGTTCGACTTCGCGCTACAGAACGGTGTTTTCCATCATCTGGACGATGAGGATCGCGCGTACGCCGAGGTACATCGCGTCCTTAGGGCAGGCGGCTGGATGTGGGCGTACACGGATGGGGACGGCGCGGTGGCCCGAGATCTTTTCGACGCGTCCGTCCGGATTCTGCAGGACATACCGGCGGACTTCATTGTTGAGCAGTTGGACGGGCTGGGCGTAGGGACCAACAAGCGCTACCACCTAGGGGACGCGCTCAACGCAACGTACCGGCACACGACCTGGACTGAGCTGACCGATCGCCTGTCGACGCTGGGATTCGGCAACTTTCGCCGGCTGGTTGGCGGCTTCCCCACCGATTTCGATCACGACGTGATCGAGGACGATCCGTGGGGCCAGGAGAAGTTCGGTGAGGGAAACCTCCGCGTTCTCGCGCAGAAGGTGTCTTAGCTTAGACACCGCGCCGGCGCGCCCCCGGAGAGGGCGACAAGTACACGCTCTATGCGTTCCTCGCGAACCGGGCGTAGCCGACGGTAGGCTGGCCCCGTGCCTGGGGCCTTCGACGCGGGCAGTGGGCGGCGCCGGCTCGCGGCGCTGGTTGAGTCGGCCGACGAGGCTGTCATCCAGCTCGACCGCGATGGCCTCATCGAACGCTGGAACGCCGGCGCCCAGCACCTTTACGGCCACGCCGAGGACGATGCGGTCGGGTGCCGCCTCACCGAGCTGCTGCATGCGCCCGAGCTGCCGGAGCCCGGCGCCGACGGGTCCCTGCGCGACTTCACGGCCGGCCACCGCCACCGCGACGGCGGCGAGCTCACCGTGGCCTGCACCGTCTGGCCGGTGAGCGACGGCGGCCGGCTCACGGGAAGCGTGGTGGTGGCGCGCCGCAACGACGAGGCCGAGGAGCTCGAGCGGCGCATGCGCGACGAGGTGCAGCAGCTGCGCGAGGCCCAGGACGTTGCACAGCTCGGCGCGTGGGCGTGGCAGCCCGGGTCGAACATCGTGACCTGGAACGACGCCCTCTACCGCATCTACGGGGTGGACCCGCAGACCTTCACGCCCAGCGTGGAGGAGTACTTGGCTCGGGTGCACGACGACGACCGCGAGCTCGTCCTCGACCAGATCACGCGGTCACTCACCACCCGCGAGCCGTTCGAGTTCGACGAGCGCATCGTGCGGCCCGGAGGCGAGGTGCGGCAGGTGCATTCGCGCGGCCGGGTGATCGCCGACGCCGACGGCGGCGCTGAACGGATGATCGGCGTCTCCGTGGACGTGACCGAGCGGGTGCAGGGACAGGCGCAGCTGCGCGACGCCATGGAGCGCCTGCAGGAGGCGCAGGAGATCGCGCGCATCGGCAGCTGGGAGTGGGACATCGCCGGGAACGAGGTCACCTGGTCGCAGGTGCTCTACGAGATCTACGGGGTGGACTCCAACTCGTTCGAGGCCAGCTACGACGCCTTCATCGGCTTCATCCATGAGGACGAGCGCGAGCACGTGGACCGCACCATCCGCGCCGCGCTGGAGAGCGGCGAGCCGTTCGCGTTCACGCACAAGCTCGAGCGCCCGGACGGCGGGCTGCGCACCCTGGACTGCCGCGGGCGCGTGTTGACCGACGACGCGGGGCGGCCGCTGCGGATGATCGGCACCGCGCTCGACGTGACCGAGCAGCGCGAGGCCGAGCAGCAGCTGGCGGAGGAGCGGCGGATCGCGGAGACCCTGCAGCGCAGCCTCCTCCCCGCCGAGCTGCCCACCGGCGGCGACGTGGTGGTGGCAGCGCGCTATCTGCCGGCCACCGCCGAGGTGGGCGGGGACTGGTACGACGCCATGCCGCTGCCGGGCGGCGGCCTCGGGCTGGTGCTGGGCGACGTGAGCGGGCACGGCATCCGTGCCGCCGCGCTCATGGCGGAGCTGCGCCACTCGCTGGCGGCCTACGTCTTCGATGGGCGCGAGCCGGCCGAGGCGGCGGACCGTCTCGACCGGCTCCTGCGCGAGCGCGGCCACCAGCACATCGCCACGCTCGTGTACGGCGTGCTGGAGCCGGGCGGGGTGTTCCGCTACGTGAGCGCGGGTCACCTGCCGCCGCTGGTCATCGATGATGGCGGCGCACGGCTCCTCGAGCCCGAGCCGGGGCCGCCCCTGGGCGTGGGCGCCGACTACACCGAGGGGAGCTGTCACGTGCCGCCCGGCGCGTTGCTGGTGCTCTACAGCGACGGCCTGGTGGAGCGCCGCGACGAGGTGCTGGACGTCGGCCTGGAGCGCCTGCGGGCGCTGGCCGCCGCCGGCCCGCGCGATCCCGAGGAGCTGTGCGACCACCTGGTGGCCGGGCTCGTGCCGGCCGAGGGCGGCGACGACGACGTGGCGGTGATGGTGGCCCGGCCGGGCGCGCCGGCTACGCCTCGTGCGAGTAGCGGGTGACCTTGCCCGCCAGCTGATCCTCGAGCGCCGAGAGGTCGGCGTCCACCATGATCCGCACCAGCTCGTCGAAGGTCACCTTGGGCGTCCAGCCCAGCTTTTCGCGGGCCTTGCTCGGGTCTCCCAGCAGCTCGTCCACCTCGGAGGGGCGGAAGTAGCGCGGGTCGATCTCCACGTGCTGCTCCCAGTCGAGGCCGGCGTGGCCGAACGAGGCCTCCACGAACTCCTTGACCGAGTGGGTCTCGCCGGTGGCGATCACGAAGTCGTCGGGCGCGTCGTGCTGGACCATCAGCCACATGGCCTCCACGTAGTCGGGCGCGTAGCCCCAGTCGCGCTTGGCCTCGAGGTTGCCGAGGAACAGCTTGTCCTGCAGGCCGGCCTTGATGCGTGCCACCGCGCGGGTGACCTTGCGGGTGACGAAGGTCTCCCCGCGGCGCGGTGACTCGTGGTTGTGGAGGATCCCGTTGCTGGCGAACAGGCCATAGGCCTCGCGGTAGTTCACGGCCGCCCAGTAGGCCGCCACCTTGGCCACGGCGTAGGGGCTGCGCGGGTGGAAGGGCGTGCTCTCCGACTGAGGCGGCGGGGCGGCGCCGAACATCTCGGACGACGACGCCTGGTAGAAGCGCGCGCTCTCGGCGCCGGCCTCGCGCATGGCGTCGAGCAGGCGCAGCGTGCCGGCGGCGGTCACGTCGAACGTGTACTCGGGGATGTCGAAGGACACGCGCACGTGGCTCTGCGCGCCCAGGTGGTAGATCTCGTCGGGCTGCAGCTCGTAGAGGAGCTTGGTGAGCGCAAGGGAGTCCGAGAGGTCGCCGAAGTGGGTGAACAGCCGGACCCCGGACTCGTGCGGGTCGCGGTAGAGGTGGTCGATGCGGTCGGTGTTGAAGCTCGAGGAGCGGCGCACGATGCCGTGCACCTCGTAGCCCTTGTCGAGCAGGAGCTCGGCGAGGTAGGAGCCGTCCTGGCCGGTGATGCCGGTGACCAGCGCCTTCTTGCCGTTCGCCTCGTTCACGGGCCGGGAGGCTACCTGCGCGGCCCCCGGAGGGCTGTACGTATACTCGACACCGTATGCGGTGTTCCAGACCTGAGCTTGGCGAACTCGTGCGGCTGGCACGGCTGCGGCACGGGCTCAGCCAGCGACAGCTGGCGGTACGGGTGGGCACCAGCCAGGACGCCATCAGCCGGGTCGAGCGCGGCCGCGAGTCTCCGAGCTTCGAGCGCTTCCGCGAGCTGCTGCTGGCGATGGGCGAGGAGCCGTCGCTGCGCACCGCCGCGCTCGACTGCGACCTCTCCGACGACGACCTGCGGGCCTCCCTGAGCCTCTCCCCCGCCGAGCGGCTCCGCGAGTCGGCGTCGTGGAACCTCGTGGCGACCCGGCTCGAGATCGCCGGCGCAGAGGCCCGCCGGGCCGGCCATCCCGCCACCCGCCCGTCCGGCAGATGAACGGCCCGGAGTCGGTCCCCGAGCGGCCGCTCGACCTCATGGGGCTGCTCGCGGTGATGGCGAGCCATCACGTGGACTACCTCGTGGTCGGAGGAGTGGCGGTGCAGGTGCACGGCCATCGGCGCACGACGAAGGACCTCGACGTCGTGCCGGCCCCGCAGACCGACAACTACGAGCGGCTGGCCGCCGCGCTCGACGAGCTGGAAGCCCACCAGCGCGGCGTGGACCCGGCGAGCGTCACCGTCTCGCCCACGGATCCCGAGCGCCTGCGCCTGGCGAGCATCGTGCCTCCGCTCACGACGATGCACGGAGAGCTGCACATCCTCAACGAGGCGAAGGGGGGAGCTCCCTGGGAGCAGATGCGGGCACGCGCGCTCGTCGTGGACCTCGACGGCGTGGAGGTGGCCATCGTGGGCCTGGACGACCTGATCCGGATGAAGCGGGCGGCGGGCAGGAAGGCGGACATCGCGGTGCTCACGCGGCTTGCGGGGATGGAGTGAGCGGAAGCTACCTGCGCACGGCCCGCATGGCCCGGTAGGCCAGCGGGATCAGCCGGCTGACTGCGGCGTTCACGGCAACGGCCGCGCGGTGCCTGTCCCCGTGCGTGCGGGCGTTCTCGGCATGCTCGCGGAACTGGTCCTCGAAGCCGGCCATGCTCAGCGTGCCCTCGGCCATGGTGAAGCTGGCGAGGTCGGCGTCGAGCACCACCGGATCGCCCAGCTTGGCCAGCCGCAGCCAGAGGTCGTAGTCCATCGAGTAGCGGTAGCGCTCGTCGAGCGGGCCCACCTGCTTCAGCGCCTCGGCGCGGATGAAGGTGGACGGGCACTGCACGAAGTTGTGGGTGACGAGCAGGGCGTGGGAGTAGCGGCGCAGGAAGAAGCGCTTGTAGGCGCTCACCCAGCCGCGGATCGCGTTGCCCTCGCCGTCGACGATGCGGCAGGGCCCGGTCACCCAGGGCGCCTCTGGGTGGTCGGCGAACGCCTGCCCGGCGGCCAGCAGCGCGCCGGGCTCGTAGGCGTCGTCGGCGTTGAGCCAGCCCACCACTTCGCCCGATGCCATCCCGATCCCCTTGTTCATCGCATCCGACAGGCCACGGTCGGGCTCGGAGATGAAGCGCACGCCCTCGGCGCGCTCGAGGATCTCCACCGTGCCGTCGCTGGAGCCTCCGTCCACCACCACGTGCTCAACCTCTGGATACCCCTGGCTGCGCACGCTCTCGAGCGTTCGCTCGATCGTGGCCGCCGCGTTCATGCAGGGCGTGACGACGGTGATCGAGGGAAGCGGCACGGCGGAAGGATAGGTGCGGCGCGCGAGCGGCGCCGGTCGTACCCGTCCTTGCGACAGCGGGCATTTCTGGGTTAGGGTCGGCCTCGAAGGGGGGTTGCGCTGTTCGCCTGGTCCGTCTGTCGATTGTGCTCGCCGCGTTCGCGGCCGTGATGCCCTTCGCCGCGGCGCGGGGCGACGCCCCGGCGCGGTCCTCGGCCACGTGCTCGGACTACGCCAATCAGCGGGACGCGCAGCGTGCGGCCGACACCCGCGACGCGGACGGCGACGGCATCTACTGCGAGAGCCTCCCGTGCCCCTGCCTGAAGCCCGGTCGGAGCGGCGGAGGAGGAGGGAACTCGGGGGGCAGGGAGACCGAGACGATCCTCGCCCGCATCCAGTCGGTGACCGACGGCGACACGATCCGCGTGAGGGCGTACCGGCCCCGGCGCCGCACCTACCGGGTACGACTGATCGGGATCGACACGCCCGAGACCGGCAAGGGAGGTCGGCGAGCGGAGTGCGGCGGCGAGGAGGCCTCGCGCGCCATGCGGGCCCTGGCGCCGCGCGGGCGCCGCGTGAAGCTGCGGACCGATCCGACGCAGGACCGAACGGATCGCTTCGGCCGGCTGCTCGCGTACGTCTATGTGGGGCGCAGGCAGCTGAACGTGACCCAGGTGTCGAAGGGCTGGTCGAAGACGTACGTCTACCGGCGCAAGCGCTTCCAGCAGTACCGGCGGTTCAAGCGAGGCGAGCTCACGGCCCGCAGACGCAACCGCGGCATCTGGGGCGAGTGCGGCGGCCGGGATTAGCGGGCTTCGTCCTGCCCAGGGCTGCGTATGGCGGCCCAGGACAGGACGGTGGGCCGGGATCGGCGCGCCGAGCGGGCGGTCAGGCGCGACGCTGGGGGCGTCACTCGCTCCACCAGCCCGGCAGCAGCTCGCCGTCGCCCTCGTGGCGCGTGCCGAAGGCGATGACGTCGAGGCCGTCGGGCCCGCCCTCGAACTGGCGGGTGACCTGCGGCGCGACACGGATGGCGTCGAGCGGCTCGAGCTCGAGGATCTCGTCGTCGAGCTTTACGCGGCCGGAGCCCGACAGCACGACGTACACCTCCTCGGCGTCCTCGTGCCGGTGGGCGAATCCCTGGCGCTTGTCGGGATTCACGCGGAGCAGGGTCACGCCGATCCCATCCACCTCCAGGTCCTTGTTGGCGAAGCGGGCCTGCTGCAACTCGCCATAGCCGAACTTCGGGGCGGAGTCCTCGACGTCGGTGAGCTTCTTGAAGGTGTAGGGGGCGGCCAACGGTCTCCTTTCGATCTCGGTCACGCCTTTCGGTACAGCCGGGTGGTGATGGGCAGGAAGATCGCCGTGAGGGCGGCGGCGATGGCGAGCGCCAGCCCGATGTCGCCGGCCGAGGCGTTGCCCTCCATCAGCCCCCGCGAGGCGTCCACGAGCTGCGTGACCGGATTCACCTCGACGAACCACTCCAGCGCGGCCGGCAGCGTCCGGGGATCCACGAACACGTTGCTCAGGAAGGTCAGCGGGAAGATGCCCATGAAGCCGGCGTTCATCACCGCGTTGGGCGAGCGCAGCAGCAGCCCCAGCGTCGTGAAGACCCAGGACAGGCCGAAGGAGAAGACCACCACCAGCGCGAGCGCGGCCACCATGCCGTCGTAGCCGCCCGGCGGGTCGTAACCGAGGATCACGCCGAGCACGAGGATCACCGTGCCGGCGATGGCGTAGCGCACGCTGTCTCCGAGCAGGGCGCCGAGCAGCGGCGCGGGTCGCCAGATGGGCAGCGAGCGGAAGCGGTCCACCACCCCCTTGGTGAGGTCGGTGTTGAGGGCGATCCCCGAATAGACGGTGGTGAAAAGCACCGACATCACCAGGATCCCGGGCAGGATGTACTGCAGGTACTCCGCGGTGGAGCCCGAGATGGCGCCGCCGAAGAGGTAGGTGAACATCAGCGTGAACATCACCGGCGTGATGGTCACGTCCAGCAGCTGCTCGGGCACGTGCTTGACCTTCAGCATCCCGCGCCAGCCGAACGTGAGCGCGGCCGAGAGCGGGCTGGGCAGCGGCGGCCGAGGCGTGGAGGAGAGCGCCTTGCGGACGGCCTCCGCCTCGGGGACGGCGGCGGTCTGGGCTCCTGTTGTGGGGGCGGTGGTCACGCTGCCTGCTCCTCCTGGGTGGTGGGCTCGTCGGTGGTGGCCACTTCCTCGGCTGTGTGGCCGGTGAGGGCGAGGAACACCTCGTCGAGGCTCGGCTGGCCGAGCGTGAACGATCCGATGCCGATGCCCGAGCGGGCGAGCTCCCCAACGGCCTCGGCCGCGCGGTCGGCGTCGGCGCACGGGGCCGACAGCGCCGTGGGGTCCGGCTCGAGATGCGCCCCGCCCAGCTCGTTGGCGAGCAGGCGCTCGGCCTCGGGCCGCTGGTCGGGGTCGAGCAGCCGCACGTGCAGCGCGCCGGACCCGACCGACGCCTTGAGCTGGGCGGGCGTGCCCTCGGCGATGACCTTGCCCCGGTCGATGACCGCTATGCCGTCGGCCAGCTGGTCGGCCTCGTCGAGGTACTGGGTGCAGAGCAGGATCGTGGTGCCCTCCTCCACCATGGCGCGGATGATGTCCCAAACCTGGTTGCGCGACCGCGGGTCCAGGCCGGTGGTGGGCTCGTCGAGGAACATGAGCTCCGGCGTGACCACGATGCTCGCGGCGATGTCGAGCCGGCGCCGCATGCCACCCGAGTAGTTCTTGACCAGCCTGGCGGAGGCGTCGGCGATGCCGAATGCCTCCAGCAGCTCGTCCGCCCGCGCCTTGGCCCGGGCCCGCTTGAGGCCCAGCAGCCGGGCGATCAGGATGAGGTTCTCGCGGCCGGTGAGGTCCTCGTCCACCGAGGCGAGCTGGCCGGTGAGGCTCACCACGCTGCGCACGGCGTCGGCCTCGCTCACGATGTCGTGCCCGAGCACGCGTGCGGAGCCGGCGTCGGGGCGCAGCAGCGTGGCGAGCATGCGGATGGTGGTGGTCTTGCCGGCGCCGTTGGGGCCGAGCACGCCGTACACCGAGCCGGTGCGAACGGCCAGGTCCACGCCGTCCACGGCCTTGGTCTCGCCGAAGGACTTGACCAGGCCCGTGGCCTCGATCGCAAGTGTGGAGCTCATCGTCATCACTTCCTCGTGGATTGTGCGCGTTCAAGTGCGCTTGAAGTCAAGGCCCGGGCGCCAGCCCAGAACGCGCCGACATAGCTTGCCAGGGCGATGAGCTCCTCGACGGGAACGGCGCCGATGTGGCCGATCACGATTGCACCACCGCGTCGTACTCGTCGTGACGGCGCGGCCAACCGCTCTGCGCGCCCTCGTCACGCCCCCGCGGCGCGCGGTCCAGCAGCTGCCAGGTGCCGTTGAGGACGTCGGTGCCGCGGTCGTAGCAGGAGTACGTGTGGTACACGGCGCCGTCCTCGAGCGCGAAGGCGCTCAGTCCGTGCAGCTCGTTGTGGAGCAGGTTGACCCCCGCCGCTCCGGTCGAGCCGAAGTTGAACCCGCTGCCCGTGCGGCGCTGCTCCTCGGTGAACAGGGAGAAGTCGAGGTTGAAGTCCGTGCCTCCCGACGACACCCACGGGAAGCTCCAGCCCAGGCGGCGCCTGTAGGCGTCCAGCTTCTCGAACGGCGCGCGCGACGCGGCGACGAACGTCACGTCGTGGTGCTCGACGTGCACGACGGCGCCGTCGAGGCTGTCGGCCGTGAACGAGCAGCCCGGGCAGGCGGCCTCGTCATCGGGACCGAACATCAGGTGATAGACGAGCAGCTGCGAGCGCCCGTCGAAGAGCTCCGCCAGGGTCCTCGTCCCATCGGCGGTCTCGAAGCCGTACTCCTGCTCGACCCGCACCCACGGCAGCTCCCGCCGCCGGCAAGCGAGCTCGTCGCCGAGGTGCGTGAGCCCCTTCTCGCGCTCGAGCAGCTCGATGCGCGCGGCCAGCCACTCCTCGCGCGTCCCAACCTTGTGCCCAGTCATCGCGTCCGCTCCTTGTCTGGATCTGTGCTGCAGTGCCTTAGACCGGCCGGCGCACCGGAACTCATCGGTCCGCAGCTAGCATGCGGGCGAGCGTGTCCGCAGCTTCTCCCGATCCGTCCTTCTGGCAGGGCAAGAGCGTCGTGGTCACGGGCGGGGCCGGCTTCCTCGGCAAGGCCGTGACCGCGCGACTGGAGCGGCTCGGCGCGGACGTCAGGATCGTCCGCTCGGCGGATCATGACCTGCGCGACCCGGCCGCCACGCTCGCCGCCGTGGACGGCGCCGAGGTCGTGATCCACCTGGCCGCGAACGTGGGCGGCATCGGGTTCAACCGCCGCAACCCGGCGCCACTCGTCTACGACAACACGATGATGACCGCGAACATCTTCGAGCAGTCGCGCCAGGCCGGCGTGCGCAAGCTCGTGTCGGCGTGCACCGTCTGCGCGTACCCCAAGTTCACGCCGGTCCCGTTCTCAGAGGACGAGCTGTGGAACGGCTATCCGGAGGAGTCCAACGCGCCCTACGGGCTGGCGAAGAAGATGATGCTCGTGATCTCCGACGCCTACCGGCGCCAGTACGGCTTCGACTCCTGCGCGCCGATCGTGGCCAACCTCTACGGGCCCGACGACAACTTCGACCTCGAGGACTCGCACGTGATCGCCGCGATGATCCGCAAGTTCGTCGAGGCGGTGGACGCAGGCGAGCGCGAGGTCACTCTGTGGGGAACCGGCAACCCCTCGCGGGAGTTCCTCTACGTGGACGACGCCGCGCGGGCGCTCCTGCTGGCCGCCGAGCGGCTGGACACCTCCGAGCCCGTGAACGTGGGCACCGGCCGCGAGACGAAGATCCGCGACCTGGCGCTGGCCATCGCCGGCATCGCCGGGTACGACGGCGAGCTCGTGTGGGACGCCTCGCGGCCCGACGGCCAGCCCACCCGCTACCTGGACGTGAGCCGCGCCCGCGAGCTGATGGGCTTCGAGGCCGAGGTGCCGCTCGAGGAGGGCCTGCGGCGCACCGTGGAGAGCTTCCGCGAGCAGCGCACGGCCGCCACCGCTCCTTGAACGTCGGCTTCAGCCTCCTGACGCTGTTCCCCGGCCGCGTCGGCGGCTCGGAGAGCTACGTGCGCGGCCTCCTGCGCCAGTACGCCGCGGGCAACGGGCCCGAGCGGGTGCAGCTCCTGGCCAACCGGCACGTGGAGGAGGCCTACGAGGAGCTGGCCACAGGCCCCGTCGAGCTCCGCCCGGTTCGCTCGTACCGGCCCGGCGACTCGCAGCTCACCCGCCTCGCCGCCATGCTGGCCGCCGGGGTGGCGCCGCGGCGCGCGGCGCGCGACGTGCCCGGGGACCTCGACGTCGTGCACTACCCCGTGACCGTGCCGATACCCGCCACCCGGCGGCCCACGGTGGTCACCCTCTTCGACGTCCAGCATCACGACCTGCCGAGCCTCTTCTCCCGCGCCGAGCGGACCTACCGCCGCCGGGCATACGACGGCGCCGCCCGGGCGGCCACGGTGGTGGTCACCACGAGCGAGCACTCGGCGCAGCGGATGGCCGAGCTCGCCGGCGTCCCCCGGGAGCGGATCGAGGTGGTGCACATGGGCATCGACCTGGACCGCTACACGCCGGAGGGCGACTCCGACGACGAGTTGATGGCCGAGCACGACGTCCCCGCCGAGTACGTGGTGTACCCGGCCAACCTGTGGCCGCACAAGAACCACGAGCGGCTGCTGGAGGCGCTGGCCGCGGCGAAGACCCCCGGGCTGTCGCTCGTGCTCACCGGACAGACCTACGGGCGCCTCGACGCGCTGCTCCAGCGCGCCCGCCGGCTCGGGATCGAGGAACGGGTGCACCACCTTGGCTTCCTCCCCGCCCCCGCGGTGCCCGCCCTCTACCGCCGCGCGCGGGCCATGGTGTTCCCCAGCCGCTACGAGGGCTTCGGCTCTCCGCCGCTCGAGGCCATGGCGTGCGGCTGCCCGGTGGCGGCCTCGCGGGGCGGCTCGCTGCCGGAGGTGTGCGGCGACGCCGCGCTGTCCTTCGACGCCGACGACACCGAGGCGATCGCCGCGGCCATCGAGCGGGTGACGGGCGACGAGGCCATGCGCAAGCGCCTGCGCACGGCGGGGATGCGGCAGGCGCAGCGCTTCGACTGGGCGCGCGCGGCGCGGCGCCACGTGGAGATCTACGAGCGGGCCGCAGCAACTTCGGGACCGGTCGGGGGCTTATCCTGAGAGCCCGGATGGAAGCCAACTCCCGCCATCTCGCGGTCGTGCCGGCGTACAACGAGGCCGCCACCATCGGAAAGGTGGTGCGCGCCCTGCACGAGCACGCCCCCGACTTCGCCGTCGTCGTCATCGACGACGGCTCCACCGACGCCACCTGCGAGGTGGCGCTGCGGGCGGGCGCGCGCGTCATCCGCCATCCCTTCAACCTCGGTATCGGCGGCGCGGTGCAGTCCGGCTTCTCGTTCGCGCTGGAACGCGGCTACGAGTACATGGTCCAGGTGGACGGCGACGGCCAGCACGACCCGCGCGAGATCCGCACGCTCGTCGACGCCATGGCGGCGGACCCGAGCATGGACATGGTGTGCGGCTCTCGCTTCATGTCCGACGACCACAGCTACCCGGCGCCCATCAGCCGCCGCACCGGCATCCACATCTTCGCCTTCCTGCTCTCGCGCATCATGGGCCAGCGGGTGAGCGACCCAACGTCCGGCTTCCGCCTCTACAACCGCCGCGCCATCTCGCTCTTCGCCCACGACTACCCGCACGACTACCCGGAGGTCGAGGCGGTGCTCATGGTCCACTTCCACCGGTTGCAGATGGCCGAGGAGCCCGTCCGGATGTTCGAGCGCAGCGGCGGCAGGTCATCCATCGCGGGGTCGGGCAAGTCCGCCTATTACATGATCAAGGTGCTGCTGGCGATCTTCGTCGGCCTCGCTCGTGAACGCCCGGTGGTGGAGCCGGGGGACGAGGCGCCGGTGGCCGCCACCCACGGGTTCTGATGGACGTCCGCATCCAGATCATCTCCGTCGTCCTCAGCGGGCTGCTGCTGCTCGGCCTGCTCGAGCTGGTGCGGCGCCGGCAGCTGCTCGAGCGCTACGCGCTCCTGTGGCTCCTCAGCTCGCTCGTGCTCCTCGGACTGGCGACATGGCGGGGGCTGCTCGAGGAGATCGCGTCCGCGCTGGGCATCGCCACGCCCACCAACGCGCTCTTCTTCGTGGCCTTCGCGTTCGTGCTGGTCCTGCTGCTGCACTTCTCGATCTCGGTGTCCAAGCTCGCCGACCAGTCGAAGGTGCTGGCGCAGCGGCTCGCGCTCCTGCAGGAGCTTCTGCGCGAGGCCGAGTCACGCGACGAGGCAGCCGAGAGCGACGGTACGGCGGAGCGTGAGCCGGAGCGCGCCATCCGCCCGTGAGCGAGCGCCGGGCGCTCATCCTGGGCATCTCCGGGCAGGACGGCTCCTACCTCGCGGAGCTGCTGCTCGAGAAGGGCTACGAGGTCTGGGGCGTGGTGCGGCGCTCGCCGACCCAGCACTACGAGAACCTGGACGGCGTACGCCACCGCATCGAGCTGATGCAGGGCGACCTGCTCGACCAGATGACGATCGTCGAGGCGCTCACGTGGGCGCGGCCGCACGAGCTCTACAACCTCGCCGCGACCTCGTTTGTGCCCGCCTCCTGGCACCAACCGGTGATCACCGCGCAGTTCACCGCCGTGGGGGTCACGTCGATGCTCGAGGCCATCCGGCTGGTGGCGCCCGAGGTGCGCCTCTACCAGGCGTCCTCCAGCGAGGTCTTCGGCGCCACGACCGAGAGCCCGCAGAGCGAGACCACGCCATTCCGGCCGACGAACCCGTATGGCGCCGCCAAGCTGTACGGCCACTTCATGGTCGCCGGCTACCGCGAGCGCTACGGCATACACGCGTCCTCCGGTTTCGCGTTCAACCACGAGTCGCCGCGCCGGCCGTTGGAGTTCGTCACGCGCAAGGTCACCCGCGCCGCCGCGGCAATCAAGCTCGGAGTGGAGCAGGAGCTCGTGCTGGGCGACCTCTCCGCCACACGTGACTGGGGCTTCTCCCCCGACTACGTCGAGGCGATGTGGCGCATGCTGCAGCAGGACGACCCGGGCGACTACGTGCTCGCCACGGGCGAGAGCCGCAGCGTGCGCGACCTGGTGACGGCGGCGTTCGCTGCCGTGGACCTCGACCCCGAGGAGCACCTGAGCGTGGACGAGTCGCTCGTGCGCCCGCCCGACGCCGTGCCGCTGGTGGGCGATCCGTCGAAGGCCGCGCGGGTGCTCGGCTGGCGGCGCTCCACCAGCTTCGAGTCGATGATCGGCGCCATGGTGGATGCCGACCTCGAGCTGCTGCGCGGCGCCGCGCCCGCTCCTCAGCCGTAGTAGCGCGCGATCGTGATGAGCTGGGCGAAGAGGCTGTGCGCCATCGCCAGCACGACGACGGCGGCGGCCGCCGCAGGACCTGCCCGGCGCCCGGCGCCGCGCACCGCGAGCGCCACGACCGCGCCGTAGAGCGGCAGCAGCGGCAGGTAGTAGCGGGCCTGCTCGAAGCCCGTGCCGCTCTCCTTCGCCGTGTAGCCGGGAAGGCCGATGACCACCGCGAGGCCGAGCACCGCAATGATGTACACCGCGAGCTCACCGGAGCGGCGGCGCAGCGCCGCGCGGGCACGCCAGAGCGCGGCGCCGACCAGGCCGAAGAGCACCGCCACGACGCCCACGGCCAACTCATACACCCAGCCGGTAAAGCCGTAGTCGTTCCAGCCGAAGCGGCCGATGAACCCCTTGAAGGAGTTCTCGTAGAGCGGGTAGTAGCCGCCGGCGAACTGGTCGTTCATGAACGGCATGCGCGGCAGGTACCACTGCCAGATGTAGGCGATCTGCTCGCGCACCGACGACTCCGCCGAGCCCACTGCGTCGCTGGTGCCGGCCGAGAACTGCGCCGTGCCCGACCACAGGGCGCGGTCCCAGATCAGCCCGTTCACGAGCACGTAGGCGAGCACCGGCACCGCCGCGACGCCCGCCGCCACGCCGATCGAGCGCAGCAGCGCCACGCGCTCCGCGGCGACGGCGCGGCGCAGCAGCACCACGGCGGCCACCGCCAGCGCCGGCGCGAACGCGAGCAGTGTGGCCTTGGACACCAGCCCCAGCCCCAGCGCGGCGCCGATGCCCGCGGCGCGGCGCGGCGTGAGGCCGCGGCGCAACGCGCGCGCCACGCCGAAGAGCAGCGCCGCCGCGGTGGCGGCCAACAGGACGTCGTTGTTCACCCCGCCCGCCATGAAGCCGAACAGCGGCTGGAACGCCACCGCGAGGCCCCCCACCGTCCACAGCAGCGGCGAGCGCGGCAGCAGTTCGCGCAGGAAGCCGAAGGTGAACAGCACGGTGACGCCTGCCAGCAGCACCGACACCAGTCGCAGGAGCGCGAAACGGTCGAGCAGGTCGCCCCAGCTTCCGGCCGCGTAGGCCACCACCCCGAGCAGGTGGTAGAGCGGCGGGTTGTTGGTGGAGTTGGACTGCCCGCCGCCGTTGGACCGCGACAACCCTGAGTCGAGCACCCGCTCCAGGTTGCGCTGCTCGAGCTCGGTCCAGATCGGCCGGTTCTCGGGCCGGGTGGAGACGTCGAACTCGTTGAGCGCGATCTCGACCTGGAACTGCGCGTCCGACGCGCCCGGCCCCGCCACGAAGCGCGGCGGCTCGCCGGTCTCGGCCAGGTGCTGGATGTAGGCGAAGTGGGCGTTCTCGTCGGGCACCTGGAACGGCGGCACGATGAGCGACCACACGAGCGCGTTGGCCATGGCCACCAGTGCGCACCAGCGGGCGGCGACGGGGATATGGCGGAAGGTCTCCCGGATCCGGCTCATGGACCATCCCGCCGGAGCACCAGCCGCAGCCCGGCGATCCATGTGAGCAGCACGAGCAGGACTGCGAGAAACAGCGTCCACGAGCCCAGCCAATCCGCCTTGCCGAGGCCGAAGCGGTGAAGCACCGCGGGGGCGAGGTCCAGCCAGGACTCGCTGCCGGACCTCACCCACTCCAGCCGGACCCGCGCCTCCTCCGGCCGCCCGTTCACCTGCGCCACCTGGTCGGAAGGGACGGGCTGCCCGCTCAGCGCCACCGGGCGGTCGGCGAGGTTCTCTACGCAGACCTCCTCCACCACCCGCGTGTCCTCGATGCGGCCGATCTCCGAAACGACTCCCCCGTCGCCATAGCCTTCCGCCGCCCGGCCGCTGCCGAGCACTCGTCCGCCGTCGCGCAACTCGACGTCGAGCGGCGGCCCCGCTCCGTGCGTCCCGGATGTGAACACCCTCAGCCGCGCGGAGTCGGCCGGCACCAGCTCCGGCCCCTGGCAGAGGGTGCTCTCCGCCGGCAGGAGGATCGGATGGAACGCGCGCAGGTCGTTGGTGCCCGCGAGGCGGGGCTCCCCGGACGGGAGCGCCAGCGCCACGCCCACGATCAGGACGGCGACAGCCGCCCCCGCGGTGACCCGGGCGAGCGTCACCCGCGGATCGCCTCGACCCAATCGACCGTGGCCTCGCACGCCACGCGGCCGGCGGCGGGTGGCACCCGTTCGACGTCCGCCCGCGGGTCCCCGAGCACGGGCCGCAGCACCACGGGGCCGATCAGCCGGTTGCGGCCGTGGTCGCCGGGGGCGATGCCGCCGTCGGGTCTTACGACCGCCACCGGGAGGCCGCCCTCGCCCAGGTCGGCCACACCCACGCGCTCCCATCCGCCGCGCGGGCTGAGGCGGGGCTCCACCGAACCCACCTCGCGCCCGTCCAACTCCACCGACACCGGGCGTGAGAAGGAGCCCTGCAGCCAGACCTCGTATCGGCCGGCGGCCGGCACCGTGATGCTGCCCTCGACCCGCCCGGGGCCCACCGGCCGGACCGTCAGCGCATCGACCCCGTCGACTGTCCAGCCCGCGGGCAGTGGGGCCTGGCTGGTGGCGAACACGGCCACGGGGGGAAGCGGCACGAACGCCAGCGACCCATCCGCCTCGCGAGCGCGCCCCACCAGCTCCTCGACGGCGGAGCAGTCGGGCACTCCCCGGCCGCTCACCGGCTCCCCCACGGGCTGGTGGGCCAGCACTTCGAGCGCGGGGTCGGCGGGGCGCCGCCACACCTCGTAGGAATCCGTGGAGAACGCCAGCTCGTAGCCCGTGGGCGGCCGGCTGCCGGTGGGCGACCGGCGCAGCACGATCGTCGGGAAGCTGCGCACGTACTGCGTGTCGAGCTGGTCGAGCTCGTTGGACAACCCGAACGACGTGCCGGCGCCGCCGACGACCGTCGCGCGCGGCGGCGGCTGCCAGGACTCCGCCGAGCCGGTGGGCGCCGCATCGCGCAGGAAGAACTTGGCGAACTCCTCGAACTCCGGATAGAGCGTGGGGCCCTCTCCCTCGATCCGCTCGGCGATGTCATCGAGCTCCGCCAAGCGGTCGCGCGGGGCCAGGTCCGCCCAGCCGTAGGCCAGTACGTTGGTCCACGCCACGCCAACGACAATCGCTGCCGCCACCAGCGCGGCCTCGATTCCCCGTCGCGACCGGCGCAGGCTCTCCACCCCCACCATCGCCCCGATCATGGCCACGGGTGAGAGGATCATGAGCGCCTTGCCGTCGGCCCATGGCGAGCCGCGGGCGATGGCGTACGCGCTGCCGATGACCGTGGCCGCCGCCAGGGCCAGCGGACCCGCCGCGGGGCGGCGGAGCAGGAAGAGCAGGCCGAAGACCGCGGCCACGATCACCACTCCGATCAACACGTGCGTGACGGTTACGTGCTCCACCAGAGCCAGGCGATAGTCGCCGCGGGGCCAGATGCCGAACACCTGTGCCAGGCTCAGCGGCCTCAGCAGGTTGCCCACCTCCTCCGCGCCCGTGAGGCTGACCTCCGCGGTGCGCACGAAGCTCGACACCGAGGCGAGCGTGGGGACGGCCAGCAGCGCGGTGAACACGCCGAGCGCGCCTGCGCGCAGCAGCCGCTCACGCACCGGCACGCTGCGCCGAAGGAGCAGCGCGGCGAGCGCCACCAGCGCCAGCGGGCCGATGTAGGGCGCGGCCGCCAGGTTGAGGGCGCCCAGCGCCGCTGCAGAGACAATCGCCACGGGGATCACGGCGCGCCATCCACCGGCGTCGCGGTCGAACAGGCGCACGGCCAGCGCGGCGAGCAGCGGCAGCAGCGCCACCACCACGATCTCCTTGACGCTGCCCTGCAGGTAGTAGCCGTACACGAGCCCCGGCATCGCGGCCAGCACCCCGGCGAGCGCCCGCAGCCCGTGCGGGCGGATGGTGCCGCGCAGCAGCGCGAAGACCCCGAGCGCGGCCATGGCGGCGGCGAAGGCCAGGAAGGGCTGGTAGACCCAGGCGACCCCCTGGAGCCCGAACGGGCGCACGGCGGCCAGCGCGGCGTGCGTGCCGGTGGGGTAGCCCGTGTCGATGTAGGTGTTGAGCGCGACGGAGTACGAGGACGCGGTGAGGTCCTCGCCCAGGTGCGGGCCGTGCTCTCCCACCCAGTCGCTGAGCATGAAGTGGATGGCCGAGTCGCCCAGCAGGGTGTATCCGGCGAAGGTGGCCTCGCCTGACGCCACGATCGGCGCGGCGTAGGCGGCGAACACCACCAGCGCGGCCGCGATGGCCCAGCCGCAGGGGGCGAGCGGGCGCAGGCGCGCGCGGCCCAGCCAGAGCCCCGCGAGCGCCGCCGCCACGACCACAGCGGTGGCCAGCTCGGCCAGCGGGTCGAGGAACGTGACCGTCTGGGCGAGAACGATCAGCGCGGCGAAGCCCAGCGGCAGGATCAGCGCGCCGCTGATCCGGGTGCCGGCCAGGCGCTCCGTGAGCAGGCCCAGGCCGAGGCAGGCGGCGGCCAGCAGCAGCGGGAACAGGAGCCACGCCCCGAGCAGCTCGAGCATGCCGGGCTAGTCGCGCCTGCGCAGCCCGAGGATGCTCAGGAGGAAGGAGGAGAAGACGATCTGGATGCCCACGATGACGAGCGTGGCCGCGAGGACGGCCAGGCGCTCCTCGGACAGCGCCCCGAACCCGCGGTCGATCCAGATGCCGGCGATCACGGCCGCGATCGCCAGGCCGGCGAGCAGCACCGCGCCCCCGAACAGCAGCCCGTGCTCCAGCCGGAAGCGGGCCCGCATGCGGTCGAACCAGGCCTCGCGCTCGCCCATGAAATAGAGGCCGTAGGCGTGCGCGCAGAGACCCAGCGCCAGCACCTGGGTGCCGACGATCATGAGCAGCGCGCCGGCGACCATGGTGTGGATGTCCCACGCGCGACCGAGCACGTCGATCTCCGCGATCACGGTGACGGAGATGAGCGAGCCGATCAGCGCCATGGCCGCGCCCGGGATCACGAACAGGTGCGTGGGGCTGTGGACGAGCAGGAAGCGCAGGTGGCGCCAGCCGTCGCGGAAGGTGGAGAGCTTGGACTCGCCCCCGCGCGGGTGGTACTCGATGGGCACCTCGCGGATGTCGAGCTGCTCCTTGCCGGCGCGGATGACCATCTCGGAGGCGAACTCCATGCCCGTGGTGCGCAGGTCGAGGATGGGCAGCGCGTCGCGCCGCAGCGCGCGCATGCCGCAGTGGGCGTCCTTCACGCCGGTGCGGAAGAAGAGGTTGAGGATGCCGGTGAGCACCGGGTTGCCCACGTAGCGGTGCAGCCACGGCATGGCGCCGGGCTGGATGTTGTCCATGCGGTCGCCCATCACGAGCTGGGCGCCCTCCTCGAGGTGGCGGACGAACTTGGGGATCTCCCCGAAGTCGTAGGTGAGGTCGGCGTCGGCCATGACGATGAAGTCGCCGCGGGCGGCGTCGAAGCCGGCGAGGTAGGCGCTGCCGTAGCCGCGCCGGGGCTCGTGCACCACGCGGGCGCCCGCCGCCGTGGCCAGCTCGGCGCTGCCGTCCTCGGAGTCGTTGTCCGCCACCACGACCTCGCCGAGGATGCCGTGCTCGGACATCACGGCGATTGAGCGGCGCACGCACTCCTCGATGTTCTCGGCCTCGTTGAGGCACGGGATGACCACGGAGACGCGCGGGGCGCCGGGGCGGACGTGGTCGGGCTCGACGGCTCCCGCTGTGTGCTGGATCGTGCTCATGCGTCTGGCGCCGGGCGCACCGGCGCGTACAGGAGTGCGAACGCGCGAGAGGGATGGAAGTCGCGCGACCGCCCGAGGATGCTAGCGCGCCGGGTTGCCATACCCTCAACGGCCGCATGCGGGTCTGCCTCGTCTACGACTGCCTCTATCCGCACACCGTGGGCGGGGCCGAGCGCTGGTACCGAAACCTGGGCGAGCGGCTGGCCGCCGAGGGCCACGAGGTCACGTACCTGACGCTGCGGCAGTGGCGCCGCGGGGTCGATCCCGGCGTTCCGGGCGTCCGGGTCGTGACCGCCGGGCCGCGGATGAAGCTGTACGCGCCGGGCGGGCGCCGGCGCATCCTGCCGCCGCTCGTCTTCGGGATCGGGGTGCTGGCGCACCTGCTGCTGCGGGGTCGCCGCTACGACGTCGTGCACACGGCGTCGTTTCCCTACTTCTCGATGCTCGCCGCAGCCGTTGCGCGGCGGCCCGGCGGCTACCGGCTGGTCGCCGACTGGCACGAGCTGTGGACCCGTGAGTACTGGGACGAGTACCTCGGCCGCTTGGGTTTGCCGGGCTGGCTCGTGCAGCGGGCCTGCGTGCGCGTGCGCCATCGCGCGTTCTGCTTCTCGCGCCTGCACGCCGCGCGGCTGCGTGCCGAGGGCTTCCGGGGAGAGGTCGAGGTGCTGCCCGGCCAGTTCGTGGAGCCCCGCGGCGGCGTCGCGCCCGGGGAGCCCGAGCGGCAGCCGCTGGTGGTGTTCGCCGGGCGCCACATCCCGGAGAAGCGCGTGCCGGCGCTGGTGCCCGCCGTGGTCCGGGCGCGGGAGCGTCTACCCGAGCTGCGGTGCGTGATCTTCGGCGACGGCCCGGAGCGCGAGGACGTGCTCGCGGCCGTGGCGTCGCATGGCCTGTCCGGCATGGTGGACGTGCCCGGCTTCGTGGAGGGCTCGCGGGTCGAGCGCGCGCTGGGCAAGGCCCTCTGCATGGTGCTGCCGTCCCGGCGCGAGGGCTACGGGCTCGTGGTGCTCGAGGCCGCCGCGCGCGGCACGCCGAGCGTGGTGGTGGCCGACCCCGACAACGCCGCGGTGGAGCTGGTCTCGGATGGCGAGAACGGGGTGATCGCGTGCTCGGCCACGCCCGAGGACCTGTCCGCGGCGATCGTGCGAGTGCACTCCGGGGGTGCGGCGTTGAGGGCGTCCACGCTCGCGTGGTTCGAGACCAACCGGGCACGGGTGTCGCTCGAGGGGTCGCTGGCGGCGGTCGCGGAGCGCTATGGCGCCTGAGCCGCGCGTGAGCGTGCTCATCGGCTGCTGGAACAACGCGGCCACGCTGCCGCGGGCGATCGACTCGATCCTGGGGCAGACGCTGCGCGAGCTCGAGCTGATCGTGGTGGACGACGGCTCGACGGACGAGACTCCCTCGCTGGTCGAGGCGATCGATGATCCACGCGTGCGCCGGCTGCCTCTCAAGCACATGGGCATCTCGCGTTCGCTCAACGAGGGGCTCGCTGCCGCCCGCGCACCCGTGGTGGCGATTCAGGACGCCGACGACTGGTCGCTGCCCTCGCGCCTGGAGCGCCAGCTCGCCGTGCTCGACTCCGACCCGTCGGTGGGGGTGGTGGGCTGCCGCATGCGCGAGGTGGACCCCGGCGGCCGCGAGCTGCGCCCTCGCACGGCGTTCGCGGCGGGGGACGTGCGGGGCGTGCTCATGCGCTTCAACCCGATCCCCAACACCTCGGCGATGTTCCGCCGCGCGGCCGCTTTGCAGGTGGGCGGCTACGACCCGCGCCGGCGCTACGCGATGGAGTACGACCTCTGGCTGCGCCTGGCCGAGCGCCACGGTGTGGTGACCCTCGACGAGGTGCTGGCCGTGCGCGAGATGGGCAGCTCGAACGTGGCCGCCACCCGCGAGCGCGCGCAGATCCGCGAGGCGCTGGGCATCCGCGTGAGTGCGCTCCGGCGCCGGCGGACGCTGCGCGGCGCCCGCGGGCTGGTACTGCCCTCCGTCTCTCTCCTCACCCCGCCGCCGCTCAAGCGGACGCTGCGGCGGCGGCTGGGGCAGGCGCCATAGAGAACCGTCAACTCCTGCGCGGGCCGACGGCGGCCGGGATGCCGGTCTGCGGGAAGTCCTGGCCCTTGAAGAGGAGGGGCTCCCCGGTAACCGCGGCGAGCGCGTACGCGAAGCAGTCTCCGAAGTTGAGCCCGGCGGGGTGGCGGCCCTTGCCGTAGCGGCGCCAGGCGTCGCGGGCGAGCTCCGCCTGCTCGGCATCGACCGGGACGACCGCGACGTCTGCGCGGTGCAGCAGCAGATCGAGCTCCCGCCCCGCAGCCTCGCCGCGGCGAGCCTCGACCAGGATGGACGCCTCGATCAGCGTCCCGGCCGAGATCAGGCGGCGCGAGTCCACCTCCATCGCCTCGGTGAACGTGCGCCGCTCAGGCTCGTCGAACAGGACGGCGACGAGCGCCGACGTGTCGATGACCATCAGCGGGGAAGACCGTGCTCGTCGTAACCGAGGACCTCGTCGCCGGCCCGCTCGTCGAGCACCGGCAGGCTCCCGCAGCGCACGGCGATCTCGTCCAGCTCGTCCGCGAGCCGGCGCCGTCCGGCGCGTCCGCGCAGCCGGCCGAGGCGCTCGCGCACGGCAACGGTGATCGCCTGCGTGATGGTCTCTCCGGTCTCGGCTGCCAGCTCACGGGCGAGGCGGTCGGCTTCGTCGTCCTTGATGTTCAGCGTCATAGGATGATTCTACCTCCTTGGGATGAATCATGCCTCACTGCTTGCCTATAGAACGGGTCGATGGAGGCACCGCGCACGCGAGCCTCGAAATGCAGGTGCGGGCCGGTGGCGCTGCCGGTCGCGCCCACCCGGCCGACGGCCTCTCCCCGCGCCACCCGCTCCCCGCCGCTGACGTGGATCGACGACAGGTGCGCGTAGACCGTGCGCAGGCCACCGCCGTGAGCGATCGACACGGTGCGCCCGAAGCCGCCGTCGCGCCAGCCCGCCGAGGTCACCACGCCGCCACGCGCCGCCCTCACCGTGGTCCCGTGGGCGGCCGGGAAGTCCACGCCCGCATGGAAGCGATCGCCGCGCGGGCCGAAGCCGTCGCCGATGCCGCCCGGCACCGGCCGCGCCAGCGCTCCGGGCACTCCGGGCGGCCGCCGCCGAAGCCGGGAGAGCGTTGCGCGCCCCGCGATCCCGTCGGCGCCGATGCGGGCCCAGCGCTGGAAGCGGCGCAGCGCCGCGGACGTGCGCTCACCCAGGCCGCCGTCGAAGCGACCCGACGGAAAGCCGTGCCGGGCCAGCAGGAACTGGAGCTTCAACGGGGCGGCGGCGATACCTCCGGCCGCTCCGCCAGCAGCCAGCGCCAGTCGCCTCCGCTCGCGCGGCCGAGCAGGCCGGTGAGCGGGTACAGCAGCATCAGCGCGAGCAGCGCCGGACGCAGCCGGCCGCCGGTGAACACGCAGCGGCCGGCCAGCGCGTACTGCACGCTGCCGGGCAGGCCGGAGGCGGAGGCGTTGGTGCCGGTTCCGAGCGGCGTGAGGCCGGCACGGCGGGCAGCCTCCTCGAGCGCCTGCGCGTCGAAGTGCTGGAGGTGGCGAGGCAGGTCGAGGTGGAACCAGCGCGAGCCGAACAGGCGCCGCTGGCGCGATCCCCAGTCTGGGACGACCACGGCCAGTCGGCCGCCGGGCCTGAGTAGGGCTTGCGCGCGGGCGAGGGCCCCCACGGGGTCCGGCACGTGCTCGAGCGAGTGGTTGAAGACGACGGAGTCGAAGCTTCCCGCTTCCCAGGGCGCCTCCTCGATCGTGCCCTGGCGGGCGTCCACCCCGAGGGCGCGGGCCGCCTCCACCGCGCTCTCCGACGGCTCGATTCCGCACGCCTCGAAGCCGCGGCGGGCGAACGCGGCGGCGAGGTCGCCGCGGCCGCAGCCCACGTCCAGGACCCGGCCGGGCTCGCCGAGCCCGCGGAACGGCTGCAGCCGCAGCTTGGCGTCCACCTGCAGGCGGCGGTTGGCGGCCATGAGGCGCCCGAGCGCGCCGCTGGGCGGCCGGTACGGCTCGTAGCCCTCCTCCGGGTAGTGGCGCGCCAGCGCGGAGCCCTCCAGCCACGGCTCGGTGAGCGCGAGCCCGCAGCCAGTGCACTCGGCCACCGAGAAGTCGCCCGGGATGTCGAGCAGACGATCGCGGCCGCGCAGGACCGGTGGACCGGTGGAGGCGGCACAGACCGGGCAGGCGGGCACTCGCGGCACCCTAGCCGCGGTCGCCGGCGCCCACCGCCTCGTACACCGCGGCTGTCTCGCGCACCATCTGCTCGGCGGTGAAGCGGTCGAGCACCCGCGCCCGGCCCGCGGCGCCCAGCCGCTCGCGCTCGGCGGGGTCGCCTGCCAGCCGCGATAGCGCGGCCGCCAGCGCGCGCTCGTCGCCGAAGGGCACCACCACGCCGGCGTCGCCCACCGCCTCGGGGTTGCCCGGGCCGTCGGAGACCACCATCGCCAGCCCGGCGGCCATGGCCTCGAGCACGGCGTAGGAGAGGCCCTCGCGCTCGGAAGGCATGACGAAGACGTCGGAAGCGGCGAGCAGCGCCGGGCCGTCGTCGCGGTGGCCGAGGACGCGGACAGAAGCACCGGCCCTGCGCTCCGCCCCGGAAAGCAGCGGGCCGTCGCCGGCCAGCAGCAGCACAACCGGTCCGTCCGCCGCCTCCGCCGCCGCCACCGCCGTGAGCGGATCCTTGCGCTCCTCCAGCCGGCCGAGGTAGAGCACCGCCACCTCGTCCTCCGCCAGCCCGAGCCCCGCCCGGGCCGCGGCGCGCTCCTCCGGCCCGGCCACCGGCGACGGCTCCAGCCCGTTGTAGATCAGCACGAGCCGGCCCGCGTGCTCCGGCGCCGCGATCTCCGCGAGCTCGGTTCGCTCGGCCTCCGACGTGCAGATCGTGCACTCCGCCGCGGCCACCGCGGCACGCAGACCCCGCCGCGCGAAGCCCAGCCGTGTGCCGCGGGCCCGGCGCAGGAAATGCAGCCCGTGCGTGCTCCACACCGATGGCCGGCCGCGCAGCAGTGGCAGCGCGAGGATCGCGGCCATGTCGCCGTGGGCGTGCACGAGCGACGCGCGCCGCGCCCGCGCCGCCACCGCGGGCCAGCGCAGCGGCAGCGACACCGCGGCAGAGGCCGGGGTGCGCCCGGAGCTCAGCGGAACGCGCTCGTGCTCGAAGCCGGTGATGCGCTCCATCAGATCCACGTAGGCCTCGCCGCCGCCGCCGCGGTGGGGGAGCACGTGCAGGGCGAGCGGCGTCATCGGGCCAGCACCCGCTCCATCAGCTCGGCCACGGCGTCGGCGGGTGCGGGGTAGGCGTAGGCGTCCAGCCCGCGCGGCTCGTAGGGCAGCTCGCCACGCTCCGCGGCGCGCAGCACTTCGGCGATCGCCTGCGTGTCGTCGGGCGCCACGGTCACCCCGGCGCCGGTGTCGCGCACGATCCGCGCCGCCTCGTTGCCCTCGGCCAGCGCGATCACCGGCCGGCCCGAGGCGAGGTACTCGAACAGCTTGCCCGTGGCCTCCGAGGCGTTGCGCGACGTGACGAGCACGAGCGCGTCGGCCCGCCGTTGCAGCGCGATGGCCTCGAAGCGGCCGAGTGAGCCCACGTGCTTGACAACCCCTTCGAGCCCGGGCGCGCGGATGAGCCGCTCCTCCTCGGTGTCGAGCCGGCCGGCCAGCACGAGGCGGATGCGGCCGCCGGCCTGGCGCAGCGCGTCGAACAGCGGGCGCGGGTCGCGCCCCCAGCCGCCGCTCATGGTGCCGGTGTGCACGAGGTTCACCACCCCCTCCTCCAGCGGCGGCGGCTCGGCGCGCGCGACCTGCTCCTCGAGGTCGGGATCCCAGCCGTTGGGCACGTGCACGGCGTTAGCCCCGAGGCGCTCCGCGAGGTCACGGGCGATCGGCTCGGTGGCGCCCAGCACGGCGTCCGCACGCAAAGCCACCCGGCGCTCCAGCGACAGGTCGAGGCGGCGCTGCGCAGCGGCGGGGAACGGGTCGCGCAGCGGCTCGTACGACCAGCCGTCGCGGAAGTCGGCCATCCACGCCCCCACGCTGCGCCGCAGCGCCAGCCCGACCAGGTGGGTGGACTCCGGCGGCCCGCTCGTCACCAGGCAGTCCACGCCGCCGGAGACGCGGATGGCCCGGCGCGCGGCCGCGAGCGCGAGCGGCGCCCAGCTAACCACGTGCGGGTCGGGCACCAGCGTGCGCGTGAGCAGGGTGGGCGGCGGCTTGGCGTTGGCGCCGGCCCCGCCGGGCGCGCCGCGCTCGGGCAGCGCGGGGCGCCGCAGCAGCCGCCTCAGCCCTCCGCTGGCCGCCATGTCGGCCGTGCGCACCGTGCCCTCGCCGTCGTCCTCGGGCAGCGAGCCGTGCGCCGACGTGGTGATCACACCGACCTCGTGCCCCGCCCGGCGCAGGTGCTTGGCGAGCGCGACCCAGCGCGCGCCGCCACCACCCGGGAAGGGCGGATGGAAGTAGGTGACGACGAGGATCCTGCGGCCCATTCGCGGCGCGACTCTACGGGGCGGCCGGCACGGCGGCCCCGCGCAGCCACAGCTCGAGGTTGAGCGCGCGCCAGACGGCGTTGTGGTCGCGCCAGGCGCCGGCCCGGACGTCCGCCTCCACAGCCGCGCGGTCCAGCCAGCGAGCGGACCGCGTGCCCGCACCGTCCAGCAGCAGCTCCCCCACGAGCGCGATCGCGGCGGGCTCGTGCAGCCAGCGGCGCTCCGGCGTCTCGAACCCCACCTTGTCCCGGCGCTCCAGCACCTCGTCCGGCACCACCCCGCGCGCCGCGTCGCGGAGCACCGCCTTGCGCGCGCCGCCGCGGTAGAGGAACTCCGGCGGCAGCGACAGCGCGAGCTCGGCCAGCCGACGGTCGAGGTAGGGCAGCCGCACCTCGCGCGAGTGGGCCATCGAGTTGCGGTCGGCGTAGCGCAGCAGCATGGGCATGCTCGTGTGGAAGGCCTGGCGCGAGAGCTCGCGCACCAGCGGGCCGCGCCCGCGGGCGAAGTCCGGCGCATCCACAGTGGTCGTGGCCGCCTCACGCGCCACCCGCGCCTCGGCGTACGGCGACGCGGCGCGCAGCCGGTGGCGCCGCGCCACCGCGGCCGGCAGGCGCTCCGCGCCGGCCGCCAGCAGCAGCGCGCGGCGCTCGCCTGTCGTGCCGCGCGCCAGGGTGCGGAGCGCCGCGCCCGGCCCGGCGGCCCGCAGCGCCCAGCCCTCGCTGCCCACGTAGCCGCCGAACAGCTCGTCGGCGCCCTGGCCGTCCAGCAGCACGGTGACGCCCGCCTCGCGCGCGGCGCGCATCACGCGCCACTGCGCGTAGATGCTCGAGGTCACCACCGGCTCGCCGTGCGCGGACACCAGCGCGTCGAGGTCGGCCAGCAGGTCCGCCCCCGTGGGCTCCACCCCGTGGTGCTCCACCACGCCCGCCGCCTGCGCGGCCGCGCTCGCGTAACGCCATTCGTCGCGCTCGAAGCCGGGGAAGCGGGCGGTGAACGCGTGACGGCGGTGGTCGCCGGCGATCTGCGCGGACAGGCCCACGACGGCCGAGGAGTCCACGCCGCCGCTCAGCGACGTGCCCACGGGGACGTCGGAGCGCAGGCGCAGGCGCACCGAGTCGAGCAGGAGCTCGCGCACGCGCTCGACGGCGTCCTCGTAGCGGGCGGGCGCCTCCACCGCGCGGGGCGCCCACCAGCGCCTCAGTTCGGTGCGGCCCTCGCGCACGCGCAGAACATGTGCGGCCGGCACCTGACGGATGCCTGCGAAGAACGTCTCCTCGACGGCCGGCATGAGGCCCCGCGCGAGGTATGGGCCGAGCGCCTCCTCGCGCGGGCCTGCAAGCGCCGGCTCTGCGTCGATCAGCGCGCGGACATCGGACGCGAACAGCAGCCGCTCGCCCGTCTGCGCCCAGTGCAGCGGCTTCTCGCCGAAGGCGTCCCGCGCAAGCGTGAGCGTGCGCTCACCGTCGTCCCAGACCGCGAACGCGAACATCCCGTTGAGGCGGTCGAGCGCACCCTCCCCCCACTCCGCCCAGGCGTGCAGCAGCACCTCGGCGTCGCCCTCGGTGCGGAACTCGTGGCCTGCCGCGCACAGCTCCTTGCGCAGCTCCCTGTAGTTGTAGATCTCCCCGTTGAACACCAGGTGCAGCGGGCCCAGGTGCATCGGCTGGTCCGAGCGCTCGTCGAGGTCGATGATCGCCAGCCGGGTGTGCGCGAACCCCACCTGCCCGTCCCTCCAGACGCCCTTCCCGTCGGGCCCACGATGCGCCATGAGGCCCGCCATCCGCTCGAGGAGCGCGATGTCCGGCGGCGAGCCGCCGGCGGTGCCGCCGATGCCGCACATGGCGGCGAGGGTATCCGGGTGGGCGCGGCCGGCCCGCTGGGGATTGTGCGCAACTCGTGTGCGTGGGAGGCACACGAGTTGCGCCACGCGCAACTTTGTTGCGCACAATCCCGAGGGCGCTCGGAGCGGGATATGGGGCGGGCGCGCCGAACGGGGGCACGGGGCCGGCGCTTGCGGATGGTCCGGGCCGCGCTATGCCGAGCGTCGCAGCCGCTCGCGGACGAGCCGCGCCACGCGCCGGTAGTCGTCCAGCTCCGAGCGCCCCGGCACCAGCAGCGGCGCCACCCGCAGGCCGGTGACGCGCCGGAAGTAGAACGCGCTCAGCAGGAAGCTCAGTCCGTACGAGATGCTCGACGCCAGGGCCGCGCCGGTGGCCTCCATAGACGGAACGAGCAGCACGTAGAGCAGGATCGTCGGCGGGGTTGCGATCAGCGCCGTGTAGAGCGAGTAGATCGGGAACCCGCGCCCGACGGTGGTGGCCGAGAGGACGTTGGCGATCCCGATCAGGGAGACGCCTGGCAGCAGGATCAGGCCGAGCTCGATGGCGGGGCGGAACTCTGCCCCGTACACCACCTCCACCAGCGCCACGAGACCACCGGCCAGCAGCAGCGCGGACACGAGGGTGATCACCGCCACGTGGCGCAGGCTCTTCTCCTCCACCATCGCGCGCTGCTCCTCATCACCGGTGCCCGTCAGTGCGGCCACGCGCGGGAAGACGACGGCCGAGAGCGCCGAGGGCAGCAACCACATCGCGCTCGTGACGGAGATGGCCACGGCGTAATGGCCGACCTTCGCCTGGGCCGCCACGGCGTTGAGGATGAAGAGGTCGAGCCGGTAGTTGAGGAACTGGAGCGCGTGCGCCGAGTAGCTCTTCACCCCGAAGGAGACCGCCTCGCGCATGGAGGCGAGCCCCGGCTGCGGCGGCACGTCGTCGGGCGGCAGCCGGCGGCGGTTCCAGACGAGCATCGCCACCGCGGCCACCGCGTGCGAGGCGGCCAGGCCGGCGATGGCGCCGTCGAGCCCGAATGCCGCCGCGAGCCCCGCGACGCCCGCCAGTGCGACGGCGGACTGCAGCGCGGGCGCGGTCACGTAGCGCTCGTACGCGTCCACCGCCAGTGCGATGTAGGACGAGAACAGCCACGACAGCGCGAACGGGAGCCCGGCGCACACCACGAGCACGAGCGTCGTGCTCACGCCGTCGAACGCGGCCGGGATCAGGGCGCGGGCGAGCAGGCCGATCCCCATCCCCGCGAGCCCGAGCACGAGCGCCGCCGCCTGGGCCTGCGCGAACGCCGCGCGCGCGCCCCAGCGGCGGGAGCTGATCAGCCAGGTGACCCCGCTCTCGAGCCCGAGCGTCGAGACCGTCATGAGCATCACGAACAGCGACAGCGCCACCGTGAACGCCGCGGTGCCCTCCGGGCCGAGCAGGCGGGCCACGGCAACGGTGGCGAGCGCGCCCGTGAGCGCCACGGTGACCTGGCTCGCGGCCGTCATCACCGCGCCGCCGGTGATCGGCCGCGGCTGAGCGGCGCTTGGGTCCTCGGCGGCCATGGCTGCGCGGCACGGTAGCCTGCCGCGACGGTGACCGCGAGATCGCACGGCAGCGGCCGCTTCGACCCCGGCGAGCTCGGCACGCTCGGCGAGGGCGCGGTGATCGAGGAGGGCGTGCTCGTCTTCAACGCCTCCCATGTGCACCTGGGGGCCGGCGTGTACGTGGGCCACCGCGCGATGCTCAAGGGCGACACGCGCGGCGAGCTGCGCATCGGCGACGGGTCGTGGATCGGCCAGGGCGTGTACGTGCAGAGCGCCGGCGGCGTGACCATCGGCCGCCGCGTGGGCGTGGGCCCGCGGGTGACGATCGTCAGCTCCACGCATGAGGAGACGCCGCCCGGCGCGGCGATCATCGACGCCCCGCTGGAGTTCGCCCCCGTGGAGGTGGGCGACGGCTGCGACATCGGCGTGGGCGCCGTCCTGCTCCCGGGGGCGCGGCTGGGCGAGGGCGTGCAGGTGGGCGCGAACGCCGTCGTGGTCGGAGAGGTCCCCGCGGGCAGCGTGATCGCCGGCGTGCCGGCGCGGGTGCTGCGAACGCGCGGCGGCGGCTAGCCTCCGCGGCGTGTCAGACCCGAGCGGAACCCGTGCGCTCGTCACCGGCGGCGCCGGCTTCATCGGCAGCCATCTCGTGGACGGCCTCATCGCCGCCGGCGCGGCAGAGGTGCACGTGGTGGACGACTTCTCGCTGGGGAAGGAGGAGAACCTCGCGCCACGGCCGGAGCTGACCGTCGAGCGGGCCGACTGTGCCGACTCCGCCGCGCTGGAGCGCGCGCTCGCCGGCCGCGACTTCGACCTCTGCTTCAACCTCGCCGTCATCCCCCTGCCGGCCTCGCTCGTGCACCCCGCTCCCACCGTGGACCGCAACGTGGCGATGACCACCGCCGTGTGCGAGCTCGGCCGCGCCGGGCGCTACCGGCGGCTCGTGCAGTACAGCTCGTCCGAGGTGTACGGCACGGCCACCGTGGCGCCCATGCCCGAGAGCCACCCCCTCCTCCCCCATACCCCCTACGCGGCGAGCAAGGCGGCCACGGATCTCGTGGCCCTGAGCTACGTGACCACCTTCGGGCTGGAGGGAACCGTCGTGCGGCCCTTCAACACCTACGGCCCGCGCCAGAACGACAAGGCCTACGCCGGGCTGATCCCCGCCGTCGTGCGCCGGGTGCAGGCCGGCGAACCCGTGATCGTGCACGGCGACGGTGAGCAGACGCGCGACATGGCGTGGGTGGGCGACATAGTGGCCGGCACGCTGGCGGCGGCCACCACCGACGCCGCCCTGGGCCGCGTGATGAACCTCGGCAGCGGCGAGGAGCACACGGTGAACGACATGGTGCGCTGGATGCTCCAGGCGCTGGGCCGCGAGAACCATCCGGTCGAGCACGGGCCCGAGCGCCCCGGCGACGTGCGCCGGCTGCTGGCCGACACCAGCCTCGCGGCGGAGCTGATCGGCTACGCGCCGTCCAAGGACATCGCGCAAGGGCTGCGCGAGACGGTGGACTGGTACGCGGCTAGAGCCGCCGCAGGCAGTCGCCGATAGCGTCGGCCACCCGCTGCGGATCATCGTCGGCGAGCTTCTCGTGCAACGGCAGCGCGAGCGTGCGCCGCGCCAACGACAGCGAGACGGGGAACTCCCCGCTGCCCGCATACGCGGGCTCGGCGTGCAACGCGTAGGTGCCGAGCGTGGATTCCACACCCCTCTCGCGCAGCGCGGCGATGAGCGCGTCACGGTCCACGTCCTCGTCCACCACGCACACGTACGCCTGCCAGCAGTGGCGAGCGTACGGCGGCTCGAAGGGCAGCTCGATCCCGTCCACGTCCGCGAGCAGGTCCGAGAGCCGAGCGGCCAGCTCGCGGCGGCGCTCCACCACCGCATCGTGATGCGGCACCTGCACCAGGCCGAGCGCGGCCTGCAGCTCGCTGAGGCGGTAGTTGAAGCCGGGCTCGACGAAGGTGGAGCGCCAGCCGTCGCGCTCGCTGCCGTGGTTCACGAGCCGGCGCAGCCGCGCGGCCAGCGCGTCGTCGGCCGTCGTGACCATGCCGCCCTCACCGGTCGTGAGCACCTTGCGGGGGTGGAAGGAGAAGCAGGCGGCCGCGCCGATGGCCCCGCAGCGGCGGCCGTCCCACTCCGCCCCGAGGGCACAGGCGGCGTCGCAGACGAGCGGGACGTCCCCCACATCGAGCGCCGTGTAGTCGGCGGGCAGACCGAAGAGGTCGACGGCGATAACCGCCTTCGTGCGCTCGGTCAGGGCGTGGGCGAGCCGATCCGGATCGACGTTGTACGTGCGCGGGTCCACGTCCACGAGCCGCAGCGAGGCGCCCGTCTGGAGAACGGCGTTGCCGGTCGCGGGATACGTGAAGTCGGGCACGACCACCTCGTCGCCCGGGCCAAGGTCGAGTGCGGCGAGCACGACGTGGAGCGCCGTGCTGGCCGATGTGGTGGCCACCGCGTGGGGAACCCCGCAGTAGGAGGCGATCGCCTCCTCGAACGCGGCGACCTTCGGCCCCTGCGTCAGCCGTCCGCCGGCGAGCACCTCGGCCAGCGCGTCGAGGGCGTCGTCACCGAAGCGCGGGGCGGCCAGGCGGAGGGGCTCGGGGGAGCTCATGGCAGCGGCGAGCGTAGCTGCCGCACGCCCTCCGGACCGGCCTCGAACAGGCCACGCGGGCGCCCGGCGGCGTGCGCGTACACGTGCTCGAGCGCGACGGCCACGCGGTCGGCGTCGTGCACCCCGGCGACGTACGCAGCGCCGGCCGCGCCGAGCCTCCCGCGCCGTTCGCCATCGTCGAGCAGGCGCTCGAGCTCGGCCTCGAGCGTGGCCGGCGACACCCGCACCAGCGGCGCCGCGCGCGCGAACGGGGCGAGCATGGCCGGGTCGTACTCGACCAGCACCGGCACGCTCAGCGCCATGGCCTCGAGGGCGAACACACCCGGGGTGTCAGAGTTCAGCTGGTCCACGACGACGTCCGCGCGGGCGACCTCCGCGAGCACGTCCGGGCGCGCCACCCCGCGCACGAGCCGCGGCCGCAGCGGCCGCCGCGCCGCGACCGCCTCGAGCGCCGCCCCGATCTCGCGCGTGCCCTTGATCGCGGCGTCGGACGGCGCGTGCAGCACGATCGGCTCCTCGCCCGCCAGAGGCGGCGGAGCCGGGCCCACGTCGAGCGGCAGCTCCAGCGGCGTGGGCAGCACGTACACCGCTCGGAACCACGGCCGCGCGTGCGCCGCGAGCTCCAGGTCGGACACGAGCGCCGCGGCACACAGCCGCCCGGCCAGCCGCAGGCGGCGGCGCACCGTGCGGTCGTCGCGCGCCATGGCGTCGAACGCCCGCGCCCGCCCGGGGTGCAGGCGCGCGGTGACCTCGCGGGTGCGCACGTCGTCGCCCCAGTAGTGCATGACCTGGGTACGCCGGAACGGCCGCGCCCAGGCGGCGTCGACGAACTCCAGCAGGGTGGTCCCGAACTGCCAGTGGAGCACGTCGTGGCGCAGCGGCGCACCAAGGCCCGCCGCGGCACGGCGCGCGTAGCCCGTGCCCACCGTGCGGTCGTGCGGATAGCCGAACGGGTGCGGGACGAACACGGCCAGCTCCGCGTCGTGCCCGCGGCGGCGGAGCGCGCGGGCCAGCGCGCCCGCCACTCCGGCCGTCTCGATCGGGGCGAGGAGGACCCGCACGCGGCGGACCCTAGCTCTATGCTGGCCGCGCTCCGATGGCCGACGCACAACAGCTGACGGGAGCCGTCGTCGGCGGCGGCGCGATGGGCGCCCTGCACGTGCGCGTGCTGCGGAGCGTGCCCCAGGTGCGCCAGGTCGTGCTCGTCGAGCCCGACGCGCAGCGGCGCGCGGCACTCGAGCGCGAGCACTCCGGCCTGCGCTGCCATGTCGACCTCGACTCCGCGCTCGCGGCCGAACGGCTCGACTTCGCCTGCGTCGCCGTGCCGGTGGGCGCGGCGCCCGGCGTGGCCACGACGCTGATCGAGGCCGGCATACCCGTCCTGCTCGAGAAGCCGATGGCGCCCACGATCGACGAGGCAGAGGAGCTCGCCGAGCTCGCGGAGAAGAGCGGCGTGCTCATGTCGATCGGCTACGTGGAGCGCTTCAACCCGGCCGTGCGCGCGCTGCGGGAGGAGCTGGCCCGCGGGACCTGCGGGACCGTGTACCACGTGCACGCCCGCCGCCTCAGCCCCTTCCCCCACCGTGACGGGCTGGCCGGCGTGGCCACCGACCTGGCCACCCACGACCTCGACGTCATGCGCTTCCTCACGGGCTCCGACCCCGTGCGCCTCTACGCCGAGACCGACCGCGCGCACGGCCACGAGGGCGAGGACCTGCTGTGCGCATCGCTGCGCTTCGAGAACGGCGTCACTGGGCTGATCGAGGCCAACTGGCTCACGCCGATGAAGGTGCGCCAGCTCTCGGTGACCACCGAGACGGGCATGTTCATCGTGGACTACCTCACCCAGGACCTCTTCCTGCACGAGCAGCCTCAGAGCGAGCTCGAGTGGGAGGCGATCGGCGTCATGCGCGGCGCCAACGAGGGGCGCATGATCCGCTACGCGCTGGAGCGCCGCGAGCCGCTGCTGGTGGAGTGGGAGAGCTTCGTCGAGGCGGTCGTCTCGGGCGGTCCCGCGCCCGTCCCCCCCGCCGACGGGGTGTTCGCTCTGGGCGCCGCCCGGGCGATGGTGGAGTCCGGCCGCACCGCAACCCCCGTTGCACCCGCGGGTTTCAGCCGTCGCAACTCACGTTAGACTCCCCACCCGCCGGGGGAAGGCGAGGAACTGGCACGGAGGGCAGGGCCCACGGATGGGGTCACTCCGACGGTCACGCGTGACTCCTGAACAGCGACAAGCAATCGACTTCCCCAGGCCCCTGACGCCCACCGGCGCCGCGGAGGCCCGCGGGGCTTCCGCGCTCCCGCGTGCGGAGGACATCCCCACGCGCGACATCCTCGGCATCCCCATCGCCATGACGGACTACGCCGAGACGATGGACGCGATGGACGGCATGGTGGCCCGCCGCGAGCGCGGCTACGTCTGCGCCGTGGCCGTGCACGCGCTCACGGTCTCCTACGGCGACCCTGAGATGCGCGACGCCCTGCTGCGCTCCACGCTCACGGTGCCGGACGGCATGCCGCTGGTCTGGGCCGCCAACATGCTCGGCGAGAGCCTGCCCAACCGGGTGTACGGGCCCGAGCTCATGCGCCGCTACAACGACCGCTGCGCGGAGCGCGGCCATCGCGTCTGGCTGTATGGCGGCCGCGACCAGGGCTCGCTCGTCCAGCTCGCGCTCAAGCTGCGCCAGCGCCATCCGGGCATCAAGATCGTCGGCGGCTACTCGCCCCCCTTCCGCGCCCTCACGGGCGAGGAGGAGGACGCCATCGCCAAGCAGATCGACGAGGCCAGGCCCGACGTGCTCTGGGTGGGCATCGGCGTGCCCAAGCAGGAGAAGTGGATGGCGCAGATGCGCGAGCGGCTGAACGTGCCCGTGATGTGCGCCGTGGGCGCCGCCTTCGACTTCCACGCCGGCCGCATCTCGCAGGCTCCGCCGTGGATGCAGGAGCGCGGCCTGGAGTGGACCTACCGGATCGCGCAGGAGCCGCGCAGGCTGCTGCCGCGCTACCTCTACTACAACCCCCGCTTCATGCTCGCCTTCGGCCGCCAGCTCGCCCGCGAGCGGCGGGCCGTATGAGCAGCGTCGCCGTCGTAGGCCTCGGCCGTATCGGCCTGCCACTCGCGCTCTCCTTCGCCGACCGGGGCATCGACGTGATCGGGGTGGACCGCGAGCCGTCGATCGTCGATCCCATCCGCCAGGGCGAGATGCCGTTCGCCGAGACCGGCACGCAGGAGCTGCTCGAGCGGGTGCTGCCCGGCGGCCGCCTGACGCTGACCCACGACATCCGCGAGGCCGCCGCGGCGGACCACATCGTGCTCACGATCGGCACCCCGGCCTTCGCCCAGATCGAGATCGACATCTCCCAGGTCCGCGCCGTGCTCGACGACCTGCTCCCGCTCATCCGGCCCGGGCACACGATCATCCTGCGCTCCACGGTTGCCCCGGGCACGACCGAGTGGGTCGCGGGCTACCTGGAGCAGCGGCGCGGCTTCACGGTGGGCGAGGACGTGTACGTGGCGCACGTTCCCGAGCGCATCGCGGTCAACCACTTCCTGGAGGAGATCGCCACGCTGCCGTGCATCGTGGGCGGCGTGGGCACGCGCTCGGGGGAGAAGGCGGCCGAGCCGTTCGCCGCGTTCGGCACGGACGTGGTTCAGACGACCCCCGTGCAGGCGGAGCTGGCCAAGATCTGGACGAACATCCTGCGCTACACGAACTTCGCGCTGCCCAACCTGCTGATGATGAACTGCGAGCAGCACGGAGCGAACGTGTTCGAGGTCATCGACCTGATCAACCGCGACTACCCGCGCGGCGGCATCGCCTCCCCCGGCCTCACCGCAGGCACCTGCCTGCGCAAGGACTTCGCCTTCTCGGAGGAGCGCTCGAGCGCGCCCGGCATGCTGCTGGCCGTCTCGCGCGTGCACGAGAGCGTGCCGAACTTCCTCGTCGAGGGCCTCAAGCGCCGCCTCGGCGGCTCGCTGCGCGACCGCAAGGTGGCTGTGCTCGGCCTCACCTTCAAGCGCGACACCGACGACCTGCGCGACTCCCTCTCGGCCAAGCTCATCCGCCTGCTCGAGCGCGAGCTGGCGGTGGTGTCCCGCCACGATCCCTACGTGCCCGACCAGTCCGAGTCGCTTGCCGGGGCGCTCGCCCACGCCGACGCGGTGGTAATCGCCACCAACCACTCCCCCTACGACGGCCTGCTGCCCATGGTGCCCGCCGGCGCGCTCGTGGTGGACCCGTGGAACACGAGCGGCAGCGGCCAGGTGTTCGCCTTCGCGGACGAGCTGGCAGCGGTTCCAAGCGGTTGAGCCGCGTCCTCGTGACGGGGGGCGCCGGCACCATCGGCGCGGCCGTGGTGCGCCGGCTCGTGGGCGACCCCGCCTGGGAGGTGCGGGTGTCCGACCAGCGCGAGGCCCCGGCCTGGATGCGCGAGTCCTGCGAGGTGCATACGGGCGACCTGCGCGCGCGCTCGGAAGCCGAGCGCGCGATGGAGGGCTGCACGCGCGTGATCCATCTCGCCGCCATCGTGGGCGGAATCGGCAACTTCCACAAGCTGCCCCACACGCTGCTGGAGACCAACACCGCGCTCTACAACGCCGTCTTCGCCGCCGCGCTCGCGTGCCGCACGGAGCGGCTCGTGTACGTCTCGTCCTCGATGGTGTTCGAGCGCGCCACCCAGTTCCCCACCACCGAGGAGCACGTGCACGAGGTGCCGGCGCCCGCCTCGGCGTACGGCTTCTCCAAGCTCGCCGGCGAGGTGTACTGCCGCGCCCTGCACGACGAGCACGGCCTGCCGTACACGATCTGCCGCCCCTTCAACGCCTACGGCCCCGGGGAAGCGCCCGACGACGAGCCGGGCATCGCCCACGTGGTGCCCGACCTCATCAAGAAGGTGCTCGACGGGCAGCGCCCACTGCAGGTCTTCGGCTCGGGCGAGCAGACGCGCACCCTCACCCACATCGACGACATCGCCGAGGGCGTGGTCACCGCGATGGCGCACCCCGCGGGGGAGGACGAGGACTTCAACATCTCGGCGTCGGAGGAGCTGTCGGTGGCGGAGATCGCGCGGGTGGTGTGGGAGGAGTGCGGCGGCGCGCCCGGGGACTTCGTCCTCGAGCACGTGCCGAGCTTCGCCGTGGACGTGCAGCGCCGCTGGCCGTCGGTGGAGAAGGCTCGGCGGCTGCTCGGGTTCGAGGCGCGCATCGGCGTGCGCGAGGGCATCCGCTCCACGGTCGACTGGCTCAGGACTCCGGCATGACGATTCCGCTTTTCGCCACCTCGCTTGACTCCCACCTCCCTCGTCTCACCGCCCGCCTGGCCTCGGTCGCCGAATCGGGCAAGTACATCCTCGGGCCGGAAGTGACCGCCTTCGAGGACGAGTTTGCCCGTTACCTGGGTGTCTCTCATTGCGTCGGGGTGGCCAACGGAACGGATGCACTTACGGTGGGACTTCGGGCTCTGGGCGTCTCGCCGGGAGACGAGGTGGTCGTCCCGTCGTTGACCTTCTACGCGACCGCCGAGGCGGCCGTGAACGCCGGCGCGGTGCCGGTGTTCTGCGACGTCGATCCGGAGACGCTGTGCGTCACCGCTGAGACCGTGCGGCCGGTGCTTACCGAGCGCACGAAGGCGATCGTGCCGGTGCACCTGTTCGGCAACGTCGCCCCGGTGCCGGAGCTGCGCGCGCTTGGCGTGCCGGTGCTGGAGGACGCCGCGCAGGCGGCCGGAGCCGCGCTGGGCGGGGTCCGCGCGGGCGCGCTGGGCCACGCCGCCACGTTCTCCTTCTTCCCCTCCAAGAACCTGCCCTGCCTGGGCGACGGCGGCGCGATCACCACCGACTCCGACGAGGTGGCCGAGCGCGCCCGGCAGCTGCGCTTCCACGGCTCGGTGGACAAGACCGTGCACACGCACGTGGGATACAACTCGCGCCTGGACTCGCTGCAGGCCGCGGTGCTGCGCGAGCTGCTCCCCGAGCTCGACGGCTGGAACGAGCGCCGCCGAGCGGCCGCAGGGGCGTACGAGCGCGCGGGGCTCGGTACGCATGTCCGCCTCCCGGTGCCGGTCGACGGCGCTTCGCATGTGCACCATCTCTACGTTGTGCGGTCGGACGACCCGGACGTGCTGGTGGAGACGCTGGCGGCCGCGGGCGTGCAGGCGCGCCGCTACTACGCCACGCCGGTGCACCGCCAGCCGGCGATGGAGCGCTACGCGGCGGGGGTGTCGCTGCCGGCCACCGAGGAGGCCGCGCGCTCCATCGTGGCGCTGCCGATGGGCCCGGAGCTCACGGATGAGCAGGTGGGGGAAGTGGTGGCGGCACTGACGCCATGACCCCCCTGGGCTGCCACGTTCCGGAGTTCGCCACCGTATGGGTGGTCAACTCCGGAATGCTGCCGTGAGTTGCCCGGCCTGCGGCGGCCCGCTCCAACCGTGGCGGCAGGTCGCGGCGGGTGAACCCTCCGACCCCAGCCTTTACTTGCTATGCCGTTGTTCCCGCTGCGGCACGGCGATCACAGAGGGCGGCGCGCCCGGAGCCGAGCTGTACGAGTCGGGCATCTACGCGCCCGGCGAGCCGCGGGCCGCCAAAGCGGTCCGCGCCATCCAGCGCGCCGTCATCGCCCAGCCCGTGCGCATGCTGCGCCGGGCCGGGGTGGCGCCCGGCGCGCGCGTGCTCGATGCGGGGGCGGGCCGCGGCCGCCTCGTGGCCGCCCTGGGCGCGGCGGGCTTCGACGCGCGGGGCATCGAGCCGAGCGCGCGCAGCGTGGCACAGGCCGTGGCGCCGGTGGAGCAGCGCACGATTGGCGAGCACTACGACGACGGCCTCGACGCCGTGGTGCTCTGGCACGTGCTCGAGCACCTCGACGACCCGGCGGCCGCGCTGCGCCGGATCGCCGGCTGGCTGCGCCCCGGGGGCATGCTGCTGCTGGGCGTGCCAAACGCCGCCTCGCTCCAGGCGCGGATCGGCGGCCCGGGCTGGCTGCACTTCGACGCCCCGCGCCATCGCACCCACTTCACGCCCGCGGGCCTCGACGCGATCCTCGCTGCCACCGGCTTCGCGCCGGCGCGGACCCACCACCTGGTGTGGGAGCACAACCTGCACGGCATGTGGATGGCGATGCTCACCCGCCTGGGCATGCGCCCCGGCTTCCCCTTCCACCTGCTCAAGCGCAACATCGACCCACGCCCGAAGGACCTGGCCCTGCTGGCGCTCGGCGTGCCGCTGGCGCCGCTCGCAACGGCCCTGGAGGCCGGCGCGGCCGCCGCGCGCCGCGGCGGGACCGTGGCGATCCTGGCCCGCCGCACATCGAACTGCTCTAGGGCGGAGCCCGGCGACCTTCAGCCCAGCCCGGCGTAGAGCGCCAGCAGCTCCGTCGTGAAGCGCTCCTGCGAGAAGCGCTCGCCGGCGCGGGCGATCAGCGCGTCGCCGTCGGCGCGGCGCCGGTGGGGGTCGTCCCACAGCGCGCGCATGGCGGCGGCCAGCGCCTGCGGGTCGTCGCGTGGCACGCAGCGCTGCTCGCCCACCAGCTCGGGCAGGGCGCCCGCCCGGGCGGCCACCACCGGCACTCCGGCGCCCATGGCCTCGAGCGCGGACAGGCCGAACGACTCCGACCCGCGGGTTGGCGCCACGAAGAGCGCCGCGCCTCGCCGCAGCCGCCGCAGCTCACGCCCGTCCACCCGGCCGAGCAGCTCCACCGGCGCGCGGCGGGCGGACACCAGGCGCCGCAGCGCGGGCCGCAGCGGCCCCTCCCCCGCCACCTTCAGCGGCACGCCCGCGATCGCCGCCGCCTCGACGGCCGTCTCGAACCCCTTCTCCGCGGCCAGGCGCCCGACCGCCAGCGCGTAGCCGCCGGTGTCGGCCTGCGAGGCGTCCACGAGCTCCGCGTCCGGCAGGTAGTGCGGCAGCGCCCGGATCCGGTCCGCGGGCACGCCGAGGGCGGTGAGCTGGCCCACGGCGTAGCCGCTGGGCGCCACGAAGCGGTCCACGGCCGCGAGCACCCGCGGCAGCTGGCGGGCGAGCCCCGCCGCGTACACCGCCGCCTCCGGCAGCGACCCGCGGCAGTTGAGCGCCAGGCCGGGCAGCGTCGTGCCGTGGTGACAGCGGAAGCACGGCTCGCCATCGCGGAAGGACACGCCGATGGCGCAGAACAGCCGGAAGTTGTGGAGGTGGAGCACCACCCGCGCCCCCGAGCTGCGCGCCGCCTCCAGGGCGCGCGGGCCGAACAGGGGCTGCATGTTGTGGCAGTGCACGATGCCCGCGCCGAGCTCGGTCGCAGCCCGGCCCACCGCGCGGGGGTCGTCGCCCCCGCGCAGCATGGCGGCCGCGGCACGGCCGCGCCCGGCAACGGCGGAGTCGCGGTCCAGCAGCCGGTGCTCCACGCCGGCGCCCTGCAGCGCCGCCGCGTGCAGCTCCACCGCGCGCTCCTCGCCGCCGCTCACGCGATAGCGGTTGTGGAGGATGAGCACCTTCACGTGAGCAGCCTCGGCAGCACCTGCTCGCGCACGGCGGCGAGCACGGCCTCGCGGCGGTAGGGGGAGAGAAGCGCCCGCGCACGCTCGGCATAGGAAGCCCGCGCGGCGTCGTCGAGCGCGAGGCCCGCGCGCAGGGCGCCGGCCAGCGCCGCAGCCGAGCCATCAGCGGCCACGAGCTCGGAGGCGAGCTCGTGCGCGAGCGGCAGCGCCTCGTAGGGCCCGGGCGAGGGCACGGTCACGAGCGGTGTGCCGGAGGCGAGTGCCTCGAGCTGCGCGAGCCCGTGGTCCTCGCGCCGGGAGGCATTCACGAACATGCGAGCACGGGCCACGAGCCCGAGCCATTCGCCGCGCCCAAGCGCGCCCAGCCATTCCACGCCGCCGGGCTCGGGCACTCCGTTGCGCTTCAGCCAGGCAAGGCCCTTGTGGCGATCGCAGCCGCCCACCAGCAGCCGCGCGCCGTCCGGCACGGTGCGGCCCCAGGCGTCGCAGAGCACATCCAGGCCGCGCTTCCACGGCCAGCCGGCATAGGCCACGGCGTCCAGGTCGCGGACGGCCGCGCCCGCTGCCGCCTCCACCGGCACGGGCAGCGTCACCACGTCGGGCCCCTGCACGGGGATCGCCTCGGCGGCCGCCCGGCCCCACGGCAGCAGCAGCCGCGCCTCGCTCATCACCCGCTGCTCCCGCCGGCGCTGCCACGCCCCGCCGATTCCGGGCCGGTTGAGGGCGGCGGGAGCATCGAAGCGCACGGCGTAGGCGCCCGGCATCGGCCGGGCCAGCAGCGCGGCGGTAACGGTGGAGAAGATCACTGCCCCTGCCTGCACCCCGCGGGCCGCCCTCGCGGCGGCCCGCGCCTCCACCAGGTCGGTGACGGCCGCGTGCCGGCGCAGCGCCCCCGCCGCGCCGATCCGCGCAGCTCGCAGCTCGCAGCTCGCGCCCGCCTCGCGCAGCAGCTCCGCGAGCGTGACGTCGGCGTGGCGCAGCCCGGGCGTGGTGCCCAGCGAGATCAGGGCGATGTCGGGCCGGGGCATGCGGCGCAGGCTAACCTCCGGCCGTGCCGCCCCCTGTCGTCTCCGTCGTCGTCCCCACCTCCAACCGCGCCTCCTACCTGGAGGTCGCGCTCGCCTCGATCGCGCGCCAGGACACCGACCACGAGGTGATCGTGGTGGACGACGGCTCGTCCGACCGCACACCCCAGGTGGTGGCCGCGGCCGGCGTGCGCTGCATCCGCCATGACCCGCCCCGCGGCGCCAACGCGGCCCGCAACGCCGGCATGGAAGCTGCCGCAGCCGACCTCGTGGCGCTCGTGGACGACGACGTCGAGGCGCCCCCCGGCTGGCTGCGCGCCCTGGCCGACGGCGCGCAGCGCCACCCGGGCGCCGAGGCCTTCGGCGGCCCCATCCGCGCCCGGCTCGAGGGCCCCGCCCCGCGCGCCTGCGGGCGCGAGCTGCCCCCGATCACCACGCTCGACCTCGGCCCCGCCGACCGCGAGGCCGAGCTCGTGTGGAGCGCGAACATGCTCGTGCGCCGGAGCGCGATCGAGCGCGTGGGCGGCTTCGACGAGACCTTGCCCACGGGCGGCGACGAGGAGGAGTGGCTGCGGCGCCTGCGCGCGGCGGGCGGAAGCGTGGTGTACGTCGCCGCCGCGGGTCTGGACCACCGCCGGACGGGCGACGACGCGCGCCTGCGCTCGCTCATGCGCGGCGCCTACCGGCGCGGCCGCAACCTGCGCGCCTACGACCGCCGCCGCGGCGCCGCGCCCAGCCTGGGCCGCGAGCTGCGGGTGCTGGCCGGCTGCGGCTGGCACGCGCTGCGGCGCGCCTGCCCGCAGGGGCTGGTGATGGGCGCGCACTCCGCCGGCCGGGCGATCGAGGCGGTGCACCCGCGGTGAGCGGCCTGCCCGCGCCCGAGACCTTCCTCTCGGGCGAGACCGGCCATGTGGGCGGGCTCCGCCGCACAGCGCTCCGGCGCGGCGCCGACGCGCTCCTCGACATCCGCCTGGCGGCGGCGCGCCCCCCCCACCACCCCCACGCGGCGGCCGCCCCCCCCCCCCCCCCCCCCCCCGCCCCCCCCCCCCCTCGACCGCCTGGCGGCGGACGCGCCCCGGCGCTCCGTGCTCGCCGCGTGCGTGCACCGGCCGGGCGCCCAGCCCCCGCCGCTCACGTCCGAGCGCCACGACCTGCGCATGGTCACGGGCTCCACGGCCGAGCTCACGGGCGGCAAGTTCGAGAACGTCGGCACGCTGCTGGGAGACTCTCCGGACGCCGACTGGACGCTCGTGGTGGACGACGACGTGGAGCTGCCGGGGCACTTCCTCGACCGCTTCCTGGGCGTCTGCGAGCACCTGGGCCTGGCCCTCGCCCAGCCCGCCCAGACGCTGGCCAGCCACGCGGCCTGGCCCGTCACGCGCCGCCGCGGCGGCGTGCTGGCCCGTGAGACCCGTTTCGTGGAGATCGGCCCCGTGACCGCGTTCCGCCGCGACGTGGCCGAGGCGCTGATGCCCTTTCCCGCCCTGCGCTACGGCTGGGGACTCGACCTGCACTGGTCCGCCGTCGCGGCGCGGCGGGGCTGGTGCCTGGGGATCGTGGACGCCACGCCGGTGCGCCACGAGGGCGCGCCGGTGGCCAGCAGCTACCCCGCCGCCGAGGCGATCGAGGAGGCGCGGAGGTTCCTCGCCGAGCGCCCGCACGTGACGGCTGACCAGGCGGGCGAGACGGTGGCGGTGCACCGGTGAGGGTGGCCGTCGTGGCCGAGTACTACCCGCGCCGCCGCGACCCCGTGCTCGGCGTGTGGGCGCATCGCCAGGCGCTGGCCGCGCGGGCCGCCGGGGCCGACGTGCGCGTGCTCGTGCTTGAGCGGCCGGTGCCGCCCGCCGCGCAGGCGCGTCAGGCGCTGCGCGGTCGCCCGCGCCCGGCGTTGCGCACGCTGCGATCGATGGCGGCCCAATCCCGCCGCGACGAGGTCGACGGCATCGAGGTGGAGTACGTGCGCTTCCTCGCACCGCCCCGGCGCGGCCGCTACGCCGGCTGGGAGCGCTGGGCGCGCCGGCCGCTCACGGGCGCTCTGGAGCGGCTCCACGCGCGCGCGCCGCTCGATCTCGTGCACGCCCATTACGCGCTGCCCGCGGGCGGCGCCGCCGAGGGCTTCTGCAAGGCGCAGCGGCTGCCGCTGGCGGTCTCCGTCCACGGCGGCGACGTGCTCGGCCCCGAGCTGCGGGCGCCCGGCGCGAGCGCCCGCGTGGGCGCCGTCCTTGCCGGAGCCGCGGCCGTGCTCTGCAACAGCCGCGCCACGCTGGCGGCCGCCGCCGAGCTGGCGGGCCGCGAGGAGCACATGCGCGTGGTGCACCTGGGCGCGGAGGCCCCCCAGCGCGCCGGCCCGCGCCGCGAGCATCCCACCCTTGCCACGCTCGGCCACGTGATCGCCCGCAAGCGCCACGGCGACGTGCTGCGCGCGCTGCGGCTGGCCCGGCGCGAGCACGCCGAACTGCGCTGGCTCGTGATCGGCGACGGGCCGGAGCTGCCCGCGCTGCGCGCGCTCGCCACCGAGCTCGGTGTGGATGGCGCCGTGGAATTCGCCGGGCAGCTTGCGCCGGAGCAAGCGCTGCAGGAGCTGGCCCGCTGCCACCTCATGGCGCTCCCGAGCGTGGACGAGGCCTTCGGCGTGGCCTACGTCGAAGCGCTGGCGTGCGGCGTGCCCGCCATCGGCTGCCGCGGCGAGGGCGGCCCGGAGGAGATCGCCGCGGCCGGCAAGGGCATGCTGCTCGTGCCGCCCGGCGACGTGGAGGAGCTGGCCGCCACCATCGCCGGCGCGCTGGATCCGCAGCGGCTGCGCGAGCTGGCCGCCGCCGCCCGCGCCACCGCGCGGGAGGCCTTCTCCTGGGAGCGCTGCGGGCGCGAGACGGTGGCCGCATACGAGGGGGCGCTGCACCGGTGAGGCCCGCCTGCCTTGTGACGAGCGTCGTCAGCGACTACCGCGAGGAACCCTTCCGGATGCTGGCCGAGGCCGAGGGACTCGAGGTGCTGGCGTTCGCCGACGGCGGCCGCGAGCATGCCGGCCTGGCGGTGCGCCACGTGACCCAGCGCGGCGCCGCGCGGCTCGTGGCATCCGGCCGCTACCGCGCCGTGATCTGCGGGCTCGGCGGCCGGGTCGCGCTGCCCGCCACCTACCTCGGGGCGCGCCGCGCCGGCGTGCCGTTCGTGCTCTGGGCCTCGGTCTGGAGCCACCCGCGCACTCCCGCCCATGCCCTGTCGTGGCTCCCCACGCGCAGGCTCTACCGACGCGCCGGCGCCGTGGCCACCTATGGCCCGCACGTGAGCCGCTACGTGGCGGCGCGGCGCGGCACCAGCGAAGGCGTCTTCGAGGCCACGCAGGCGGTGTCGGCCGAGCACTTCGGCCGGCCGATCTCAGACGGCGAGCGCCGTGCCGCCCGCGAGCGCGCCGGCGCGTCGGAGGACGGCGTCCTCGCGCTGTTCGTGGGCCGGCTCGAGCGCGAGAAGGGCGTGCCGGTGCTGCTCGAGGCCTGGCGACAGGCCGACCTCGGCGGCCACGCGACGCTGGCCATCGCCGGGGAGGGCAGTGTCCCCGTTGCGGGTCCGGGGATCAGGGCGCTCGGAAAGGTGGCGCGCAACGACCTGCCGGCCCTCTACGCGGCCGCCGACCTGCTCGTGCTCCCCTCCGTCCGAACCGCAACTTTCACGGAGCCGTGGGGGTTGGTCTGCAATGAGGCGATGCATCAGTCAACGCCTATCGTCGCCACCGACGCCGTGGGCGCAGTGGTCGGGGGGCTCGTCAAGGACGGGCGTAACGGGCTCGTCGTCCCGGAGAGGGACGCGGCCGCCCTCGCCGCGCGTCTGCGCGCCGTTGCCTATGCTCCGGGCCTTCGGGCTCGACTGGGCGCGGCCGCGCACACGGATGTCGGGGCATACACATACGCTGCGTGGGTAAACGGGATGCGCGACGCCCTGGCCCACGCGTCAGAACACCCGATTCCCAGGAGCTGACTTTCCCCCCAATGCGAATCCTTCGCACGCTGCTCATCGCACTGGCGCTTCTTGCGCCCGCGCTCGTCCCCACCGGCGCCATGGCGTCCGGGGCCGACGTGATCGACGACTGCGCCGACGACGGCGTGATCGACGGCCGCTACACCGACGACGAGCTGCGGGAGGCCGAGCGCGAGCTCCCGAGCGACGTGGACGAGTACACCGACTGCCGTGAAGCCATCCGCGGCGAGCTCGGCGGCGGCCGCGAGGGCCGCTCCGGGGGCTCGGGCGGTGGCGGGGCGAGCGATCCCTCGCTCGTCACCGACTCCGGCGCCGTGGCCGGCTCGCGCGACGACATCGAGGCCCTCGACGATCTCACCGGCGGCGGCGGCGGCTCCGGCGGCGACCGCGGCGAGGCGCCCTCGATCGACATCGGCGGCCGCGAGGTCTCACCGGGCGCCGGCGGAAAGCTGCTCGGCCTCGCCAACAGCTCGAACGAGCTGCCCCTGTCCATGCTGTCCGCGCTCGTGCTGCTCGCCCTGATGGCGATTGGCGGCACGGTGCTGCTGGTCCGCCGACGCGGCCTGCCCGCGCCGGTCGCGGCTCGCCTCGAGCGGCTGCCCAGCATCAGTGCGCCGGCCTTCCTCCGACGTGTCAGGCTCCCCGCTCGCTTCCGCCGTTAGCGCGCCGCCCGAGCGCGGACGGCGCCTGAGGGCGCCGAGCCGCGCGGAGGCGCGAGAGGCTCTCGGGCACCCGGCGTTCCGGTCGGGTGCCGCGAGCCTCGTGCTGGGCCTCGCCCTCGCCGCCGTGGCGTTCGGCGCCGAGGGGGGGAACGAGCTGTCAGGCACCACGACGGTCGCGATCCTGGCCATAGTCGTGAGCGGGCTGGTGGCCGCCGCGTCACTGGCGCTCGCACCGGGCGAGCGGGCCTGGGGCGTGGGAACCCTGGCGCTGCTGGGCCTGCTGGCCATCGTCACGGGGCTGTCCGTGGTGTGGTCGGTCTCGCCCGAGCAGAGCTGGTTCCACGCCAACAAGACGCTCGCCTACCTGTTCGTGTTCGCCGGCGCCGTCGGAGCGGTGCGCCTGGCGCCGGACGGCTGGCCGGTCGTGCTGAAGGGCATCCTGATCGGCGCAGCCATCGTCACGGCGTACGCGCTGGCGTCGCGGGTGTTCCCGGGCACATTGGCGGAGAACGAGCTCTACGCGCGCATCGGCGCGCCGTATGACTACTGGAACGCCGTGGGCACCACCGCGGCGCTCGCGGTCGTGCCCGCACTGTGGCTGGGGGCGCGCCGCTCCGGCCACCCACCGCTCAACTCGCTGGCCTTCCCCCTGCTCGGGATGCTCATCGTCGCCCTCTTCCTCTCCTACTCCCGCGGCGCTCTCGCCGCCGCGGTCATCGGCACAGGGCTCTGGCTCGCGTTCGTGCCGCTGCGACTGCGCAGCCTGGCCGTGCTGGGCGTCGCCGCCGCCGGCGCCGCGCCGGTGATCCTGTGGGCGCTGTCCAAGGATGCCTTCACGGCCGACGGGGTCCCGATCGCGGTGCGCGAGAGCGTGGCCTTCGAGTTCGGGCTCTTCCTCCTCGCCATGCTGGCTGTGCTGCTGGCCGCGGGCCTCGGCGCCGGCTTCCTGGCGGCCCGTCGCGCCCCGTCGCGCACCATGCGCCGGCGCGCGGGCATCGCCGCGATCGCGGTGGGTGCCGCATTGCCGCTGCTGGCCTTCGGCTCCGTCGCGTTCAGCGACCGCGGGATCGGCGGCACCATCTCCGACCTCACCAACGAGGACGCCGCCGTCACGGGCGGCCCCGAGCGCCTGACGACAGCCAGCTCCTCCCGGGCCCGCTACTGGCGCGAGGCCTTTGACGTGTTCGGCGACAGCCCCGTCCTCGGTGCGGGCGCGGACAGCTTCCGCACGGCGCGCCTCCCCTACCGCGAGGACGTGCTGGTGTCCAGCCACGCACACGGCTACGTGGCGCAGACGGCGTCCGACCTCGGCCTGCTCGGCCTGATCATCTCGCTGGGGCTGGCGGGGGCGTGGCTGCTGGCCGCATCTCGCACGCTGGGGGTGGGCCGCCGCATACGCGAGCTGCAGTTCGACGCCGAGCGCGCCGGGCTGGCGGCGCTCGCGCTCGCGGCGCTCGTCTTTGGCCTGCACTCCGCCATCGACTGGACCTGGTTCGTGCCCGCCCCGGCGTTCATGGCGCTGATCGCGGGCGGCTGGGTGGCGGCCCGGGGGCCGCTCGGCCAGAAGCCGGCCGAGACGGCACGGCCCTCACGCCTCGCCGGCGTGCCGCGCGAGCGGCTGCTGGGCGCGGGCCTCGTGGTGCTCACCGCGCTTCTGTGCGCCTGGACGGCGTGGCAGCCGGCGCGCTCGAACGCGGCCAGCAACCACGCGCTCGCGCTGCTGGCCGACGGCGACCTCGCCGAGGCCGCGCGCGAGGCCGACAGCGCCTACGACATCAATCCCCTCTCGCCCAAGCCGCTGTTCGTCAAGGCGCAGGTGCAGGACCGCGCAGGCAACCCGATGGCCGCCGAGTCCACGCTCGAGCAGGCCGTGGTGGAGCATCCGGCGCGCCCCGAGGTGTGGCTGCAGCTGGCCGAGTTCCAGCTCCGGCAGCTCGATCGGCCGCAGGCGGCCATCGACACCTTGCGCGGCGCCCTCTACCTTGATCCAAGGTCGCGGCAGGCGCAGACGACATTTTTCGAGGCCCGCGCGCGTTTACGTGAACAGGAGGCGGCGCGCGCCGCAGGGTCCTAGCGCGCCCGCCGACCTCCGGCCAGACCGTCATGAGCAGGTTCTTCAGCGCCGCCATCCTCGTCACAGCGCTCTGCGCGGCCGCCGCCGTGCCCGCTTCCGCCGGGCGCACCCAGGAGTCGATCGTGATGGACGACGCCCACATCGTCTATGTCACGCCCGAGCAGCTCGACGCCAACTTCGCCGAGCTCAAGGCGATCGGCGTGGACCGCGTGCGCGTGTCGGTCTACTGGCGGCTCATCGCTCCCGCCTCCGAGCAGAAGCAGCGCCCGAACTTCGACGCCGGCAACCCGGCCGCCTACCCGCCCGAGCACTGGGACCGCTACGACGCCATCGTGGCGGCGGCCCAGAAGCACCGCCTGGGCCTGCTGTTCTCGATCACCGGGCCGGCGCCGCTGTGGGCCACGGGCACGCCGGACCGGAGTGACATCGAGGCCACCTACGACCCCAACGCCGACGAGTTCCGAGAGTTCGTCCGGGCCGTGGGCACGCGCTATTCAGGCAGCTACCGCGCCGAGGTGGCCGCCCCGCCGCCGGAGCAGGAGTGCGATCTGCTCGGCTGCCGCGAGGAGCAGCAGGAGACGCCCCCGGGCGAACTGCTCGGACGCGTGGACCACTGGTCGGTCTGGAACGAGCCCAACCACCCGGGCTGGCTCACGCCGCAGTGGCTGCCCGACCCGCGCAACCCCGCCCTGCCGATGCTGCCCGCCGCGGCGCGCATCTACCGCGGCCTCACCGACGCCGCGTTCGCAGGCCTGGAGGCCAGCGGCCACGGCGGCGACGTGATCCTGCTCGGCGAGACGGCCCCGCGCGGCCTGAACGACCGCGGCGTCACCCGCGCCATCCGCCCGCTCGAGTTCATCCGCGAGCTCTACTGCCTCGACCGCCGCTTCCGCCCGTTCCAGGGCGAGGCGGCACAGGTGCGCGGCTGCCCGGGCACGCGCGACGCGTTCGTCGCTCAGCATCCCGTCTTCTTCCGCGGAACCGGCTGGGCGCATCACCCCTACGCGCTGGAGCAGCGCCCCGACCGCGGCGACCGCCGGCGCGACAACGTGGTGCTCGCCGACATGGACCGCCTCACCCGCGAGCTCGACCGCATCTTCCGGGTGCACGGCCAGTCGCGGCGGCTGCCGATCTGGCTCACTGAATACGGCTACCAGACCGATCCGCCCGACCCCACGATCGGCGTCTCGTGGTCGCGCCAGGCCGCCTACCTCAACCACGCGGAGTACTTGAGCTACAGCAACCCGCGGATCGCCTCCAGCGCCCAGTTCCTGCTCTTCGACGATGGGCCGCTGATGGAGTTCCAGTCGTCAGATCCGCGCCACTGGGGCACCTTCCAGTCCGGCCTGAAGACCAACGCCGGCCGCGAGAAGCGCTCCTACACCTCCTATCAGCGACCCATCCACGTGTCACCGGCGCGGGTGCGCCGCGGCCGCGCGGTGCGCGTGTTCGGCCAGCTCCGCAGCGCGCCGAACGGGCGGCGGCTGAGCGCCAGGCTCCAGTACCGCAGCACGCGCTCGCGGCGCTACCGCACGATCAAGCGCCTGACCGTGCGCAACCGCCGCGGCTATGTCCTCACCCGGACCCGGCCGCGCACGTCTGGCTACTACCGGATCGTGTGGCGCGACCCGGGCACGGGCAAGAGCCTCACGACCCGCCGCGTGCGGGTCGGCGTCAGCCGCCCTCGGCGCTGAACGTGGCCCGCTCGAGCTCCTCGAGGCGATCGAGCGAGAGCGGCCCCGGCCCGGTGCCGCCGGAGACCTCGAGCAGCAGCTGCTCGTAGGCCGTGGCCACGGCGTCCCAGGAATAGACCTTCGCCCGCTCGAGCGCGAGCCCGCGGTAGCGCTCCACCGCCTCGGGATCGGCGATCAGCTGCTCGAGCTTGCGCGTGAGGTCCGGCACGCCGTCCTGGCCGGAGAAGTACGCCCCGGCCTCGCCCACCGTCTCGGCATTGGGCTTCCAGTCGTTCACCAGCACGCAGTTGCCGGCGGCGAGCGCCTCGAGGATGACGGGGTGGGTGCCGCCGACCTCGGTGGGCGCGCAGAACAGGTAGGCGTTGCGCTGCAGCTCCCAGTAGCCGCGGCCGAACACGTAGCCCGGGAAGATCACCCGCGGGTCCGCCGCGCGGCGCACGCCCTGGATGTACTCCGACGCGTACGGCGCCCCGCCCACCACCACGAGCTTCATCCCCCTCGCCGCCGCCGTGGAGATGCGCGACCACGCCTCCACGAGCAGGTGCGGGTTGTTCTCGGGCTCGAGACGCCCGACGAACAGCACGTAGCGGCGCGGCTCCAGGCCCAGGCGGTCGAGGATGTCGGTGCCGGTGTCCGGCGGGGACTCGGCGCCGTAGGGCACGACGCCGATCTGCTTGCCGAAGCGCTGCTCGAAGATCTTCGCGACGGCGTGGGAGTCGGTGATCGCGCGGGTGGCCATCGTGGGCGAGAGCCGCTCGGCGATCCGCAGATAGGCCTTGGCCACGCGGTTCCACTTGCGGCGGTCGGAGTCGAGCCCGTCCACGTTGATCACGGTGGGGATGCCACGCGCCCGCGTGATCAGGCAGAGCGGGCTGTTGCCCGCGATGAAGAAGAGCGCGATGTCGGGCTTGAGCACGTAGGCCACGTGCAGGCTGGCCAGCAGGGTGTGCACGAAGGTGTCGAGGTACTTGTTCTTGACGGTGGGGAGGTGCACGAGGCGCGCCCCCTTCCAGGTGGTGTGCTCGCGCGACACCACGTGCGGGCGGCAGTAGACGATGACCTCGTGCCCGCGAGGCGTGAGGCGGCTGGTGATCTGCTCGACGGCGGTCTCGAAACCGCTGTACGCCGCGGGAATCCCCCGCGTCCCCAGGATGGCGACTCTCACGCCCGCAGCGTAGTACGCGCCGAGGCCGCGGCGAGGTGCGCGACCTGGCGCGCGATTCCCTCCTCGAGCGGCGTGCCGGGCGCGTATCCGAGCTCCGCCCGCGCGAGCGTGAGGTCGGCCGCGGTGGAGCGGTGCTCGCGCGGGTCGCGCGGGCGCCGCTGCAGCGGCGGCGCGCCGCCCGCTTCGCGCGCGATGACCGCGAGCGCGTCCGAGAGCGCCACCGGACGGCCCCCGGACACGTTGTAGGCGGCGCCCGGGCGGCCGCGCTCGAGGGCGAGCAGCGTGGCCGCGGCGGCGTCGCCGACGTAGGTGAAGTCGCGCACCTGCCTGCCGTCGCCCAGGAGCGGGGCGGGGATGCCCGAGAGCGCGGCGTCCACGAAGCGGCTGAACGCCATGTCGGGACGCTGGCGCGGTCCGTAGACGGTGAAGTAGCGCAGGCGCACGAGCTCGACCCCCAGCTCGCCGGCGAGCCGCGTCGCGGCGCGCTCCGCGTCGAGCTTGGAGCGGCCGTAGTCCGAACGCGGCGCGAGCGGGGCGCGCTCGGCCACCGGCCCCTCCGCCGGCGCGTACACCGACGACGAGGACGCCAGCACCACCCTCCGGATGCCGGCACGCATGACCGCCTCGGTGGTGTGGACGTTCGCCGCGTCGAACAGGCCGGGCGACCCTCCGCGCACCCCCGGCCGGCCGGCCAGGTGGACGGCGGCGTCGGCGGGCGGGATCCCGCCGAGCACGTCGCCCTCGACGAGCCGGAAGCCCGGCGCGGTGCGCAGGGCGGCCACGTTGGCCTCCTTGCGCTCACGCGCGTAGAAGCGCGTGAACGCGTCTACGCCCACGACCTCGTGCCCCGCCGCGAGCAGGCCCTCGCACACGTGGGAGCCCACGAATCCGGCCGCGCCTGTGACCACCACCCGCATCGGAATTAGGGCACCCTAACGAGATGCGCGGGCGAGCAGCGTCCCGCCCCTGCGCGCGATTCCCTCGACATCGAAGCCGAGGTCGTCCAGCAGCCGGGCGAGCGCGCGTTTTGTGAGGAAGCGCAGGTGCGGGCTCAGCGGCGGGAAGCGGCGCTCAAATCCGCGGACGAGTACGTCGAGCCCGGTGAGCCGCGAGTGCGCCGGAGTGGTGACCGCCAGCCTGCCGCCGGGCTCGAGCACGCGACGCAGCTCCGACAGCAGCAGCTGCACGTCGCGGACGTGCTCGATGGTCTCCGCGCACAGCACGAGGTCGAACTCGCCGTCCTCGAAGGGCAGCGGAGCGTCGAGCGCGACCTCGACGAGTCGTGCGCCGGGCAGTCGCCAGGCCGCGCGGTCGAGCGCCAGGCGCGAGACGTCCGCCGCGGTGATCTCGTCCGCCGCGAGGTCGGCGGTAAGGCGCCCGTCGCCACAGCCGAGGTCCAGCGCCCGGCGTGCACGCTGCAGCCCGCGGACGAAGGCCGTGAGGTGCGGCGGCGGCGGGCCGGGGTCCTCGGGAACGAGCTCCCAGATCTCGTCGTCGTAGGGCACCCGGGCATTCTCACGCCTCGATCGCCAGCACGAGGGCGTCGCCGTCGCGCTCGAGCGTCAGCCCGGCCGCCGGGCAGCACGCGTTCTCCAGGCGGATGAGCTCGCGCAGGCGCTCCTCCACGCCGGGTTCGCCACCGAAGCGAAGGCGGCCGTCGAGGAGGGGGAGCTCGGCGAAGGCCAGCAGGCGCTCGGAGAGCTGGGGCTTGGTGAGGGAGCAGGCGTCCATCTCGCTAGGCTTGCAGTTGAAGTGGACTTCAAGTCAAGCGCCGGGCTCACGATCGGCGAGGTTGCGGCCCGCGCCGGCCTCGCCACCTCCGCCATCCGCTACTACGAGCGGATCGGGTTGCTGCCCGAGACCGAGCGCGTGTCCGGGCGCCGCCACTACGACGACGAGGTGCTGGAGCGCCTGGCGGTCATCGCCACGGCGCAGCGCGCCGGGCTGTCCCTCGAGGAGGCACGCGAGTTGCTGGACGGCGTGGACGCCGGGGAGCCCGCCGGAGAGCGGCTCCAGGCGCTGGCGCAGCGCAAGCTGCCGGAGGTCGAGGCGCTCATCGCGCGCGCGCAGGCGGTGCGCGGCTGGCTCCTGGCGGCGGCCGACTGCCGCTGCCCCACCCTCGACGACTGCCCTCTGTTCGAGTGATCCCCCAGTCCATCGGCCTCTTCGCGCTCGCCGCGGTGGCCGAGATCGGCGGCGCCTGGCTCGTCTGGCAGGGAGTGCGCGAGGGCCGCGGCGCGTGGCTGGCCGTGGTGGGCGGGCTGGCGCTGGTGGCCTACGGCCTCGTGGCCACCCTCCAGCCCGACAACAACTTCGGGCGGGTACTCGCCGCGTACGGAGGCGTGTTCGTGGCGGGCTCGCTGCTGTGGGGCACCCTCTTCGACGGCTTCCGCCCCGACCGCTGGGACCTCATCGGCGCCGGCATCTGCCTGGCGGGCGTGGCCGTGATCATGTACCCGCCGCGCTGAGCGGGAGCCGGCGCCCCTTCCCCTCACGGCCCCGCTGGGGATTGTGCGCAACTCCGTTGCCTCCCACGCACATCGTGTGCTTCCCACGCAGTTCTTGTGCGCACAATCCCAAGGGGGCTGCTGCGATGATCGCGCCCCATGTCCGCGCGCGTCCTCTGCGTCACCCAGGCGGCCGAGCTCGGCGGCGCCGAGTACGCCCTGCTGCGGATCGCCAGGCGGCTGCCGGGCCGCGGATTCGAGATCGAGGCGACCGCGCCCGGCAGGGGCGCGACCGAGGAAGCCTTCCGCGCCGCGGGCTTCCCGGTGCACCGGCTGGCGGTCGGTCCGCTGCGGGCGGGCGGCTGGCCGCGGGCGCTGCTCGAGCTGCCGCGTGGGCGTGCGCTCGCGCGGCGCACGCAGCCGGACATCGTCTACCTCAACGGCACCGTGGCGCAGCGGCTGGCGCCCGCGCTCGCCGGCCGCACGCTCGTGCCCCACCTGCACGACCTGCTCGAGGCCGTCCCCCGCCCGTGGCGCAGCCGCCGCTTCTGGGACTCCGTGCCGGTGGTGCTGTGCGCGTCCGGCGCGGTGGCGGAGAGGGCGGAGGAGCTCGGCGCGCCGCCGGAGCGCCTGCGCACGGTGTTCTGCCCGATCGAGCCGGCCGAACCCGCGCCGCGGCCCGACTGGCGCAACGGCGAGGGGCCGGTCGTCGGCTTCGTGGGCCGCGTGGAGCCGCGGAAGGGCGTCCTCGACCTGCTGCGCGCCGCGCCCGTCCTGCTCGAGCGGCGCCCGGACGCCCGGATCGTGATCGTCGGCGACGACGAGCTGGGCGCGTCGCGGGGCTACCGCGACGAGGCGCGCGCCCTCGCGAGCGGAATCGGCGAGCGCGTGCTGCTCACCGGCGCGGTGCCCGAGGCCAACCGGCTGATGGCGTGGTTCGACGTGCTCGCGGTGCCGTCGCTGGTGGAGCCGTTCGGCACCGTGGCCGCGGAGGCGCTCGCCGCCGGAACCCCGGTGGTGGCCACGCGCTCGGGCGGGATGGCGGAGTACGTGGTGGAAGGCCGCAACGGAGCGCTCGTGGATCCCGGCGACCCGCCGGGGCTCGCGGGCGCGCTCGACCGCGTGCTGGCCGACGCCGAGGCCCTGGGCGCAACCGGGCGCGAGGACGCGGCCCGCTTCGCGAGCGACCGGGTGGCCTCGGCGGTCGCCGACGCGCTCGGGGAGGCGCTCTGATGCGGGTGGCCTTCGACGCCCGGGCGCTCGAGGACCCGGCGCTCGCCGAGCGCGGCATCGGTCGCTATGCGCGCTGCCTGCTGGACGCGCTGGGCGACCGCGTGGTGACCGACCGCCGTTCCAAGGCCGATGTGCTCCACTCGCCCTCGATCGACGGAATCAGCGTCTGGCCCCGCGCGGCGCTCGTGGTCACGCTCCACGACCTCGTCCCGCTCAAGTACCCGGATACCTACCTGCGCACGGGCATCAGACACCGCGTCCGCTACGCCGCCGTCAGGCGCGCGACCCGCGTGATCGTGCCGTCCAACGCGGTCGCCGAGGACGCGGAGCGTCTGCTGGAGGTAGGCGCCGACCGCATCAGGGTGGTGCCGGAGGCGCCCGCTCCGGTCTTCGGACCCACCGAGCGCTCGGACAGCCTCGATCTCCCCGAGCGCTTCCTGCTCTGGGTCGGCGGGCTCGACCCGCCCGACCCTCGCAAGCGCGTGGAGGGCCTTGCGCGGGCCGTGAAAGGGCGTGACGGGCTGCCGCTCGTGCTGGCCGGCCGGACCGGCCCCGAGGCGCAGCAGCTTGCGGCGCGGGGACGAGTCGTCCTGACCGGCCGCGTGTGCGACAAGGAGCTCGCCGGCCTCTACACGGCCGCGGAGGCGCTCGTCTTCCCCTCCCAGGAGGAGGGCTTCGGGCTCCCGCCGGTCGAGGCGCTCGCCTGCGGCACCCCGGTGGCCGCATTCGCCGGCGGCGCGCTGGGCGAGACGCTGGCGAACCAGCCGGCCGCAGCGCTCGTGGAGCCGTCCGGCGACCTGCACGCCCTGCTCGACGCCGCCGAGGCCCTGGCGGGCACCCGCGCGGAGCCGCCGCCGCGCACGTGGGCGGAGGTGGCGAACGAGACCTGGGCCGTCTACGAGGAGGCGGCCGGGGCCTGATCCCCCAGCCGCTCGCGCACGCGCTCCACCATGCGCCGCGGCGAGACCGTGCCCAGCTCGCGGCCGAGGATCGCGATCGATATCAGGATGCCGGTGAGGAACAGCGACGCGCCCACGCCGAAGGAGAACGCAGTGATGGCGGCGATGTCCACGACCTCGCCGGTGACCTCCACGAAGCCGTAGCTGAGCATCGCGATGCGCAGGCCGGCGCTGGCGGGCGCGATCGGGATGATCTTGCCGCCTCCCTGCGCGGCCATCACGAGCACCACCGTGGCGACCGTGACCGGAAGCGCGAAGGCGACCATGAAGCAGGCCAGCGAGCCCAGCCGGATGAGCCGCCCGAGCGCCTGCCAGGTGACGACGCCCGTGAAGAAGTCGCGCGGGCGGTCGAGGATGGCGAGGCCGAGCTTGAGCCGCGCGAACAGCGCCCGGGCATGGCGCAGGACGAGAACGGTGACCGCGGTGCCGGCCGCAAACACCGCGGCGGAGATGAACGGGTGCTTGATCACCAGCGACACGTCCACGGACGGCAGATCGCTCGGTGCTGTGGGCACCGGCAGGAAGCCCTGCGACAGCGCCCAGATCACGAGCCCGATGCCGAAGAGCGTCTCGAACAGGGTCTCGGGGACGAACGTGCCGATGAGGGTGGACCAGCGCGTCTCCGGCGCCCGGCGGCGGACGAGGTAGAGCTTGGCCAGGTCGCCACCGCGCGCGGGCACGATGCCGTTGAGGCCGGCGCCGGCGAGGTATGCCTTCGTCACGTCGCGCGCGCGCAGCTCCGTGGCCCCGGGGTAGGCGGCGCGGATGATGTTCCACCAGCCGCGCGTGCGGACGATCTGGTGGATGACGTGGAGGACGACTCCGGCGGCCAGCCACCAGGGGCCGACCTCGGCAACGTCCTCCGCCACGAGCTCGAGCGCGTGGCGGGCGCTGCGCCAGGCAGATTCGATCCGGTCGATCACGACTGAGTCGAGGGTACGCCTGCCATGAGCCTGTTATCGGCAGGCGGCGGCGTTTCAGCGATGCGGATCGCGCCGTCCCAGCAGCCCGCGCGCGCCCGGCACCCGCAGCAACGCCGCCAGCAGCCGCTCGCGCGGTCCCGGCGGGCCGGCATCCGCCAGCGCCTCACGGGCGCCGGCGTAGTCGCGCCGCCGCACCCGCCCGCGGGCGAGCGCGGTGAGGTCGCGGGCGCGGACCCGGCGCACCACCTCGGGCGACACGAGCGAGGCGTGCTCGGCGTGGATGGCCAGCGAGGCCTCCGCGAGGCGTGCCACGTCAGCGGTCACTCCCCCCGGGTGGCGGCGGTACTCGATCCTGGCGCGCGGCTCGCACACGAAGGACGCGCCGCGGCGCACCAGCCGCAGCCAGAGGTCCCAGTCCGAGCCCAGGTCGGCGGGGCCCGCGAACCCGCCCGCGTCCAACAGCGCGTCGCGGCGCACGATCACGCTCGACGCCGGAATCGGGTTGCGCTCATACAGCAGCGGGCCGAGCTCCTCCGCGGAGTGCACCCCGCCGCGCAGCGTCTCCCACTCCTCGCCGGTGGGTCGGCCGTCCGGCCCCACGACCAGGGCGCGGCCGAAGCACAGCGCGGCGTCCGGGTGGGCGCCGAGCGCGTCGAGTTGGGCAGCGAGCTTCCCGGGCAGCCAGCGGTCGTCGGCGTCGGCGAACGCCACGAGATCGGCGTCCGGCGCAGCCGCGAGTCCGCTCTCGCGCGCGGCGGCGGGCCCGCCGCGCTCGTCCCGGCGCACGAGGCGGCAGCGGCCTTCCGGGACCGAGACCGGCTCGGGCGAGCCGTCGTCGACCACCACCACCTCGTCAGGCGCCGGGTCCTGCCCGAACAGCGCGTCGAGAGCCCCTTCCAGGTAGGGGCTCCGCCCGTGGACGGGAACGATCGCGACGACGGCCATGGCTGCCAAGCTACCCCGCCGGGATGCCCACCGTCGCCGTCGACACAAGCGATGCAGCCGACCCCCGCACGCGCGGATGGGGGCGGTACGTGCGCGAGCTGACCCGCGCCATGCGCGAGCTCGACCCGCCCGACCTGGACCTCCGCTTCCTCGTGCGGGACTCGCGCGGTCCCGAGCTGCTGTGGGAGCAGGTACGCCTGCCGCGACTGTTGCGGCGCGAGGGCGCCCAGGCCGTGCACGCCCCCAACTGCTTCCTGCCCCTGCGCCGCCCCTGCGCCGGGGTGGTCACGATCCACGATCTCGCGTTCGAGGACCATCCCGAGGACTTCGCCCGCAGGACCGGCTGGAAGTACCGCGCGCTCGCCCCGCGGGCCGCGCGCTCCGCGGAGCGGGTGATCTGCGTGTCGGAGCACACGCGCGAGGACGTGTGCCTCCGCTACGGCGTGGACCGCGAGCGCACGCGCGTGGTGCTCTCCGCCCCCACCCTTCCGCACACCGGCGCCGAGCCGCCCGGCGGCCCCTACCTGCTCGCCGTCGGGGACCTGCGCAGCAAGAAGAACGTGGTGCGGCTGGCCGAGGCCTTCCGCGCCCTTCACGCCGAGGGGCTGCCCCACCGCCTGGTGCTCGCGGGCATCGATGCCGGCGAGGGTCCGCGCGTGCTCGAGGCGGCCGGAGACGCGCCGGTCGAGCTCACCGGCTGGGTGGCCGACGACCGGCTCGACGCGCTCATGCGCGGTGCCGACGCCCTGGTCCATGCCAGCCTCTACGAGGGCTTCGGGCTCGTGCTGGTCGAGGCCATGGCGCGCGGCTGCCCCGTGGTGGCCGCCGACGCCACCGTCCTGCCCGAGACCGGCGGCGACGCCGCGGCCTACTTCGATCCCCTCGACCCGGCCGACATCGCCCGCGCCATCCGCGAGGTGGTGGAGGACCGGGCGCTGCGCGCGGCGCTGGTCGAGCGCGGCCGCGCCCGGGCGGCCGGGCTGTCGTGGGAGCGCACGGCCCGCGCCACCCTCGACGTGTACCGGGAGCTGCTCGCGTGACGGCCACGATCCTGCTGATGAGCGCCGGCGAGGCGCCGCTGCTGCGCCACTCGCTGCCCGCGGCCATGGCGCAGGAGGGAGCGCGCGTGGTGGTGCTCGACAACGCCTCCGGCGACCAGACGGAGGCGGTGGCGCGCGAGCACGGCGCCGAGTACCTGCGTCTCCCCGAGCGGCTGCCCTACGCGCGCGCGATGAACGAGGGCATCCGCCGCACCGAGGGCGCCGCCCTGCTGCTGCTCAACGCCGACTGCTTCCTCGCTCCCGGCTTCCTGGCCGCCGCCATGGCGCGGCTCGCAGAGCCGCGCACCGGCTCGGTGGCCCCCAAGCTGCTGCGCACCGAGGGCCCGGAGCCCGAGCGCCGCCTCGACGCCATCGACGCCGCGGGGATGGTGGTGGACCGGCGCCGCAAGAACACGCTCGTGGGCCACGGGCGCCCGTCGCTGGCCTATGACGATCCGGGCGAGGCCTTCGGCGCGGACGGCGCCGCCGCGCTCTACCGCCGCGAGGCGCTCATGGACTGCGCGCTGGGTGCCGACGTCTTCGACGAGGACATGGAGCTCTGGGCCTCCGATGTGGATCTCGCGTGGCGGGCGCGGGTGCTGGGCTGGCGCTGCGCCTACGAGCCGCGCGCCGTTGCCTACCATGTCCGGTACTACAGCCCGTCGACGCGCGCGCGGGTGCCGGCCGCCGACCGGCGCCTGCAGTTCAGGAATCGCTACCTCATGATGGTCAAGAACGACACGGCGGGCGGGCTCGTCCGCGACCTGCCCCACCTCGTCCTCTACGAGGCCCTCGCCCTCGGCTTCGCCCTGCTGCGCGAGCGCACGCTCCTGCGCGGCTACGTCGACGCCGCCCAGCTCGCCCCGGCGGCCTGGCGCAGGCGCCGCGCGATCCAGGCCCGCCGCCGCGAGCGCGGCCTCGGCGGTGCGCCGCTGGGGCTGGAGCCGGCGCCATGACCATCGCGGAGGACTGCCAGATCCTCGACGTGGGGGTGGACACCGCGCCCCCCGCGGACCTGCTGCGACGCATCGTCGGCTACGCCGAGCGCGGCGAGCACCGGCGGGTGACCTACGTCAACGCGCACGTGCTCAACCAGTCGGTCACCCACCCCGACCTGCGCCGCTCGCTGCTGGCCTCCGACCTCGTGTATTGCGACGGCTACGGCGTGCGACTGGCGGCCAAGACGCTCGGCCTGCCCGTGCCCCACCGCATGACCGGTGCGGACTGGATCTGGGGCGTCGGCGCCCTGTGCGAGGAGGCCCAGCGGTCGCTCTACCTGCTCGGCTCGGTGCCCGGATCGGCCGCCGACGCCGCCGCGGAGCTGAGTCGCTGGTATCCGCGTCTCGAGGTGCGCGGCACCCACCACGGCTACTTCGGCCTCGACTCGCCCCACAACGAGCGCGTGCTCGAGCACATCGCCGAGCACAAGCCCGACGTGCTGCTCGTGGGCATGGGCACCCCGCAGCAGGAGCTGTGGGTGGACCGCTACTTCGACCGCATCGACGCCCACGTTGTGTGGAGCGTGGGCGCGCTGTTCGACTACATCTCGGGCCGCATGCCGCGCGCGCCGCACTGGATGGCCGACCACGGCCTGGAGTGGATCTTCCGCCTGGCGATGGAGCCGCGACGGATGTGGCGGCGCTACCTCATCGGCAACCCGGCGTTCCTGTACCGGGTCATGCAGGAGCGCAGGCGGCGGTCGATGAACGGCACGCGATGAGCGTGCGGGCACCCGCGCGGCCGCACGACGGTGTCAGGTCGTGCAATCCAGCGGACGCTGGATTGCACGACCTGACACCGGCTACCTTGCTCGGCTGGGCCCTGGCGCTCGCCGCCGCCGCCGTCGCCGCCCTCGCGATCGCGGACGACGCCGGCGTGGCCGGCCCTGCCGCGCTGCCCGACGTGGCGCGCGCGCTGGCCGCTTCGGTGGCCGTGCTCGGCGTCTGCGGCTTCCCGCTCGCGCGGCTGCTCGTGCCCGAGTCGATCGCCGCCTGGCGGCCGCTGCTCGTGCTCCCGCTCGGCGCCGTGGGCTGCGCACTCGCGCTCACGCTGCTCGGCTTCGCCCTGGTGCCGTTCGGCGTGTCGCTGCCGCTCGTGCTCGCCGCGGGAATCGTGGGCTGCGTGCTCACGGCGCGGCGGCCGGTCACGGGCTCGCCCGCCCCCGCCCCGCACCTGCTCGGCCTGGCCGCCGTCGGCCTGCTGATCGTGGCCGTCGCGCTCGTGCCCAGCTTCCGCTCCGGCCTGGCCACCGTCACCGGCTTCGGCTCCGACGCCCACATGGCCGCGGGGACCGCCTTCTTCCTCCAGCACGAGCACCCCACCGGCCTCGACACCGCGCTGCCGATCGACGAGGTCACACCCGCCTGGCGCTCGAAGTACCCGATCTACTACGCGCTCGGAGCCGTCTCGACCGTCGCCGGGCTGGAGACCTGGGAGACGCTGATGACCTTCGGCGCGGTGATGCTGGCGCTCGCCGGCGCGGGCTTCTTCCTGTTCGCGCACCGCACGTTCCGCGCGGGCGTGGGCGTGGCCGCGGTGGCGGCGGCGGTGGCCATCCTCGACCAGCGCGTGCTCCACCTGCCGATGCACCCGTACTACAACCAGCTCTGGGGCCTGTTCACATTGCCGTTCTCCCTGGTGTTCGCGCACCTGTGGTTCGAGGAGCGATCGCGGCAGATGCTCGCCCTGCTCGTGCTGTTCACGCTGATGGGGGCGCTGGCCTACCCGCTCATGCTGCCCTTCCCGGGAGTGGTCATCGCCGGTGCGTGGGCGCTGGAGCAGCGCCGCCGCGGCGAGCGCGTGCTCCCGCGGATCCGCGGGCGGCGCCCGCGCTGGTGGATGGTGCCGGTGGGCATCCTGCTCGCCGTCCCGATCTTCGGCGTGCTGGAGAAGATCGGGCAGGCCGTCGCGCTGCTAGGCAACCTCGACTCCGCGCTCGAGGACTGGCAGGGTGACCTGTCCTTCCACCCCCCGGTGGGCGAGTTCCTCGCGGTGGCGGACGTGCCGGGACGTACCGCGCTCGTGGTGCTCGTCTGCCTGCTGGCGATCGCCGGCGTCCGGCGCATGCCCCGCCGGGTGGGACTGCCGCTGCTGGTCACGCTCGGCCTCGCCGGCATGGCGGGCGCCCTGTTCGGCGTGCTGAAGGACGGCCAGTACCTCTACTTCAAGATCCTCGCCTTTGCCGGGCCGCTGATCGTGGTGGCGGCAGTCGTGGCGGTGGGATCGCTGCGCGGACGGCTGCGACCGCTGGCGGTCGCCGGCCTCGTCCTCTTCTCCGCCTCCGCGCTCCTCGGCGCGCGCGACGAGATCGAGCTCTCGTTCGACCAGCTCACCCCGCAGACCATCGAGCTGGGCGAGTGGGCGGAACGCCTCCCCCCGGGGGCGAGCATCCGCCTGGACACGCCGCCACCCGCCCAGCTGTGGGAGGCCTACATCCTCAGCGGCCGCCCGCTCGGCTCCCGCAGGCCCAACCCCCACTACCCGCACGTGCCGCGCAGCGCCGGGGCCGACTACGCGATCGACTGGAGGCGCCGCCCGGTCCCCGCGGACCGCGCCGGCCCTCCGCTGCTCACCAACTCGCGCTACCGCCTCTGGAAGCTCGACGGCAGCGGCGGCGAGGACACAACCTCCCGGCGGCAGTTCAGCGGCGGCGCGCTGGGCTCGCTGGCCGACCCGGGCTGAGGAAGCGTGCGGACTTGACCACCGTATGGGTGCTCAAGTCCGCAACGCCGGCCGGGAAAGCGCGGCGTCCACCGCCGCGCGCAGCTTCTCGGCCGTGCGCTCGTAGGCGAACTCCTCGAGGCGCGCGCGGCCGCGGCGGATCAGCTCGCCGCGCAGGTCCTCGTCGCGCACGGCCAGCTCGAGCAGCTCGGCGACGACCGCCACGTCGTCGTCCTGCGCCCATAGCACGGCGTCGCCGCCCACCTCGGGCATGCCGCCCACCGGCCGGGCCACCACGGGCACGCCGGCGGCAAAGGCCTCCAGCAGCGGCACGCAGAACCCCTCGTGCTCGGACAGGGTGAGGAAGACGGAGGCCCCCGCGTAGCGACGACCGAGCTCCTCGTCGGAGACCGGGCCGGTCAACTGCACCCTCATTCCCCCGGCCCGGCGCGCCAGGTCGTCCAAGCGATCGCGGTAGGCAACCGACAGCGGCTCTCCCACAAGCGCCAACGACGCATCAGCAGCATGCTCCCGCTGCCACAACGCGAAGGCGCGAACCACGAGATCCTGCCGCTTGTGCGGCACGAGCCGGCCGACGCCAAGCACGGACGGGCCGGCGTCGGCGCGGATAACCGAGCGTGCCGAAATCTCAGGCGGCTCGAACAGGATCGGCACCACCCGCACCTCCGCCGCCCCGGCCTCCCGCAACTCGCGAGCGTTGTACCCCGACACCGCACATGCCACATCAACAGCCCGCGCATACCGCGGCAGGTGATCCCGCCCGAGCTGGCACAGCGTGGCCACGTGCGGGTGGTGGCTCCAGAGATACCTCGCAGGCGTGACGTTGTGGTACACGAGCAGCTTGCGCTGGGGCAGCTCGAGCAGCGGCTCGAGCCGCGGCGCGTAGGCGGAGTAGTGAATGAGGAGGAGGTCGTCGGGCGCGGGCTCCAGCCGCTTCAGGGGCAGCACCCCGGCGTTCAGCCGCGGCTCGATGGCGGCCGCGTGAACCTCCCCCGCCATCCCCCAGCGCTCGAACAGCCGCCGGTACTCCAGCGCCTGCGAGGTGACCGCGTCCACCGGGCCCGCGCCCGACAGGAGCTGGTGGATGCGGCTCACGGGCGGCCGGGGTCGCGCTCGCGCTCGCGCTCTTCGAGCCAGCCCAGCACGCCGACGTTGAAGCGCGTCTGCTGCGCCTCGAGCTCGGTGGTGTACTGGCGCAGCAGCCGCAGCAGCATCCGCTTGGCGAACGTGACCGGGCCCCCCAGGCGACGGGTGGAGTACACCAGCGACGGGTCCACCTCGATCAGCGCCCACTCGCGCAGCTGGTCCAGCGACGGGCGCTCCGGCACGGGCGGCTCCTCCAACCCCTCCGGCTCGGCGTAGCCGCCCTCGGCGCGGCGCCGTGAGGCGGCAGCGCGGGCAGCGTCCAAGGCGTCCTCAGGCCGGGTCACGAACGAGCACCTCCCAGCTTCCGCGCAGGTCCACGAGGCCCTCGCCGTCCGAGCTCCGGGCCACCGAGAAGCGCGCCACCCGGTCGAGCAGGCGGCTCTCCGGCGCGTCGTGCCCGTAAGCGCCCACGGCCAGGTCGTAGTCGCCGCCGAGCAGCGCGAGTGAGGGCACACAGAAGCCGGCGCGCACCTCCCCCGACACGGTGCCGAGCGAGGTGTCGGTGCGAAAGCACAGCTCGCCGCGCATGTCGCGCACCTCCAGCGCGAGCAGCGCGCGCTCCTGCGGCTCGGCGGCCCGCACCGTGATGGCCACCGTGAGCGGCTCGCCGGTGCGGAACATGTGCCGCCGCCGGCCCTCGGCGTCGCGCAGCTCGAGCTCGGCCACGTCGAGCTCGCTGCGGCGATCGGGGCGCAGCACGGCCGACGTGCCGTGCTCGGTGCCGAGCATGCGGTGGTAGAAGAGCAGCCCCTCGGCCACCGGCCCGTCGAACGCCACCGAGCCCTGGTCGAGCACCACCACGCGCTCGCACACGCGCTCGATGGCCGTGGGGTCGTGCGAGACGAGCACGAGCGTGGCCCCGCGCGCCATCTGCTCCGAGATCCGCGTGAGGCACTTACGCTGGAACGACTCGTCGCCCACGGCCAGGATCTCGTCGATCAGCAGCACGTCGGCGTCGAGGTGGGAGACGATCGCGAACCCGAGGCGCAGGTACATGCCGGCGGAGTACGCGCGCACGGGGACGTCGATGAACCCGCCGAGCTCGGAGAACGCGATGATCGCCTCCAGCCGCTGCTCGATCTCCTCACGCTCGAAGCCGTGCAGCGCACCCGAGAGGTAGATGTTCTCCCGGCCCGTGAAGTCCGGCCCGAAGCCGGCCCCCAGCTCGAGCAGCGACACGGTGCGCCCGCCGCTGTCGGCGCGGCCGGAGTCGAGCGGCACGATGCCCGCCAGGCAGCGCAGCGTGGAGGTCTTGCCCGCCCCGTTGCGCCCCACCATGCCTACCGCCTCGCCGGGGTCCACGGCCAGCGTCACGTCGCGCAGGGCGTGCACGCGCGGCCGCTCGCGCCCGCGGCGCACCAACAGCTCCTTGAGCGTGCGCCGGCGGTCCTGGGCGAGCGCGAACGAGCGCGTGGCGCGGTCGAGCACGATCTCGCCCGCTCGCAGCCCGGCGGTCACAGGATCACCGCCAGGTCCCGCTCCATCCGCCGGAACACGAACACGCCCAGCGCGAGCGCCCCGAGCCCAACGCCCGCGATGTAGAGCAGCTGGCCTCCGCCCGGCGTCACCCCGGCGTAGACGATCTCGCGCACCGCGTCCACGAACGGCGCCACGGGGTTGGCCCACAGCAGCAGGTCGCCTAGCCACTCGCGATCGGCCACGCCCGGGAAGTCCTCCACCCTCAGGAAGATCGGGGTGAGGAAGAACCAGGGCAGCAGCGCCGCGGCCAGCACCGGCTCGACGTCGCGGTAGTGGGCGTTGAGCACCGCGGCGAGCAGCGAGAAGCCCAGCACCAGGCAGAACAGCAGCACCACGATCGGCACGAGCAGGAGCAGTGCGGGGTCAAGCGAGTCGCGCACGAGCAGCGCGACGGGCAGCAGCAGCGCGAGCATCACGACGAACGTGGCCAGCTGGACGGTGGTGACCGACGCCGGGATGGCCTCGCGCGGGAAGCGCACCTTGCGCACCAAAGGCGCGTTGTTCACCAGGCTCGGCGCGGCGGCAAGCAGCGACTGCGCGAAGAACACCCACACGATCAGCCCCGCGAGCAGGAACAGCGGGTAGTCGGGCACGTTGGCAACCTTCAGCAGCACGCTGAACATGAGCGCGTAGGCGCCCATCAGCACCAGCGGGTTCACGAGGTACCAGACGACCCCGAGCGCGGAGCCCTTGTACTTCTGGCGCAGCTCGCGCCGGACCATCTGCTCGAAGAGGAAGCGGTAGCGGAGCATGGCGCCGCCGCCGACGGTACTACCAGGCGCCCTTGGAACGGATGACCGCCGGGATGGTCTTCAGCAGGATCGAGAGGTCCACGAACACCGACCAGCGCTCGACGTAGAGGAAGTCCAGGCGCACGAGCTCGTCGAAGTCGAGCTCGGAGCGGCCCGACACCTGCCATAGGCCCGTGATGCCCGGCAGCACGAAGTAGCGCTTGCGGTGCCAGTCCTCGAGGCGGTCGTAGTCGCGCTGGGGCAGCGGGCGCGGGCCCACCAGCGACATCTGGCCGCGGAGCACGTTGAAGAGCTGGGGCAGCTCGTCGAGCGACCAGCGGCGCATGAAGCGGCCGACCGGCGTGACGCGGGGGTCCTGGCGGATCTTGAAGATGGCCCCGCCGGCCTCGTTGGCGTGCTCGAGCTCCCTTTGGAGCCGGTCGGCGCCGTCGTACATGGTGCGGAACTTCAGGCAGGGAAACGACTCGCCGCCGATGCCGGGGCGAATGGAGCGATAGACGACGGGACCGCGGGACGTGAGCCGGACGGCGAGAGCCGACGCCAGCAGCACGGGGGAGAGAGCGAGCAGCAGCAGGCTGGAGCCGACGATGTCGAATGTCCGCTTGATCGCGAAGTCCACACCCTCGAAGACCGGCGGCTTGAGCTCGAACAGCGGCAGCGTCTGCCCGGGTACGAACTCCACCCGGTCCATCAGGATCTCCATCGTGGAGGGCGCCACGCGCACGCGGATGCCGCGGCGGTGGCAGCGGTCCACCAGCTCGACCGCCTGGTCCTGGGGGAAGTCCGGGTCGGCGATGAGCACCTCGTCGATCTCGGAGAAGTGCTCCTCGAGCCGCTCGAGCGGGCCGAGGTCCTTGAGCCCGTTCTCGGGCCGCGGCGTGAGCGACACGAAGCCGACGGGGTGGATCTCGGGGTGCGGAGCGCCCTTCAGCGCCTGGGCCACCGCCTCGATATGCGCGCCCGAGCCCACGAGCACCGCCCGCCGGTGGTAGCCACCGGCGCGCAGGATCAGCCCGCTGACCTTCTCGAACACCCAGCGGAAGCCCGTGACGTAGAAGAGCGCGAACAGCAGCGAGCCGTAGAAGATGTAGTACGAGGAGAACGTCTCGCCCTCGACCAGCGCGTAGATCAGCACGATCACGGTCGTCTGGAAGAGGCAGGCGATGATGCGCGCGAAGCCGGGGCGCACGGAGCGATCGGCGTACAGGCCGGAGCGGGCGAAGAGCAGGATCGTGACCAGCGTGGCCAGCGGCGCGATCTGCTGCGCCTGGTCGAACGAGAGCGCGAGGTTGGGCTGGGCGAGGATGACCGCCTTCAGCTCGAGGGCGGTCCAGACGGCCATGTACAGCCCGAGGCTGTCCAGCCAGGCGAGCGTCGCGACCCGCGTCCCCTTCCTCAGCGTGTCGGCGCCGACCAGGCCCCGCAGCAGCAGGGGCCTCTTCGCACGGACATCACGCGTCGGCAGGACGACCGGCTCAGCCGGCTTCAGTTCCTGCAGCTCCTTGACCAGTCCGTTTGCCATCAAATCCCTTCCCCTGCCCGGGAATCAATCACAGAACACCACAGAGGGGCGAAAAGCGCGCACCTCGACCCTTCACCCGTCTGATTGGAAGTTTCGACAGGGGCGTCCGTTCACTTGAGGGGGGCAAGGATGCTTTCGACACGCAGACAGCGACAGGGACGCCCCACGCGGGCGGAGATCGATCCGGCGGCGCTGGACCTTATCTCCCGTTTCGGACCCCAGATCCTCGGGACGGCCCGCCGCTACTCGCTGAACGCCGACGATGCGGAGGACGCCTACCAGCGCGGCCTGGAGATCCTGCTCACGAAGGCGCCCACCACCCGCTCCGACGAGCTCGTGCCCTGGCTCAAGACCGTGGTCAAGCACGAGGCCTTCGCCATCCGGCGCCAGCGCGAGCGCGCGGCCCCCGTGGCCGGCGACGAGGGCATGCTCGATCGCGAGGCGCACGGGCAGGACACCGGCGAACACGCCGAGCGCTACGAGCGGCTGCGACTCGGGGCGGAGGCGCTCGGGCGGCTCAAGCCGCAGGAGGTGCGCTGCCTGCTGCTGCGAGCCGAGGGCTACAGCTACAAGCAGATCTGCGAGGTCACCGGCTGGACCTACACGAAGGTCAACAGGTGCCTCACCGAGGGCCGCGCCGCCTTCCTCGAACGGCTCGACGGCATCCAGTCCGGCGCCGAGTGCGAGCGGCTCGCGCCCCACCTGTCCGCCCTCGCCGACGGCGAGGCCAGCGCCAGCGACATGGCCGCGCTGCGCCCGCACCTGCGCAGCTGCCTCTCCTGCCGCGCCACGCTGCGCGAGTTCCGCGCGGCGCCGCAGCGCGTGGCCGCGCTCGTGCCGGCCGCGGCAATCGGCGCGGGGCCCGCCGGCACCCCCGGCTGGCTCGACTCGCTGCTCGGCTGGGCAGGGGACCGCACCGCCTCACTCACGCTGAAGGCGCAGAGCGCCGTCGAGATCGTGTCCGCGCAGAAGGTCGCCGCCGTTGCCGCCTCCACAGCCGTGCTCGCCGGCGGAGGCGTCGCCACGATCAAGACGATCGACCCCGGCCGGGCCGCGGAGCCCGGAGACGAGCGCATGGAGCGGCCGGCGGACGTGGCGGGGCCCTCGCGCGCGGCGGCGCCGGTCCGCGTGCCCGTCGCCCCCGCCCGTCCTCCGGGCCCGCGGCGCGCGCAGCCGCGGGCCGCCGAGGCCCGCCGCGAGCGCCGCCGCGCCGCCCCGCGGCCGCCGCGCGACGACGCGCTCAGCCCCGAGGCCGCCGAGTTCGACCCAACCGGGGACCCCACCGGTGCCGCCCCCTCCCCGCCGCCCACCCCTGCCCCCCCGGCGGGCGCAGGGGGCGGCACCGACCCGCAGCCGTCACCAGCGGAGGCCGAGTTCGGCCTGTGAGTCGCGCGGGTCGAGCGACCGGGACCAAAGATGGTTGACCCTTGTTCAAGTTTTCGCCGAAGTGGGTAACGTCGGAGGCACGGTGGGGCCTCGAGGGAGAAAGGCGTTCGCGGGGACGCTGGCGGCGGTGGCCGCTCTGGCGTGCGCGCCGGCGGCCGGCGCGGGGACCTGCGGTGGGCTGCTGCAACCCAAGTGCCCGCCCCCGCCCCCGCCCGCCCCGGACCCCGGCGGCATCGAGAGCCCCGACCAGCCCGTGCCCGCCCCCGGCAAGCAGTTCGGGTTCAACTCGCAGCTCTACCGCGGCGGCGCCGCCACCGTGGACCAGGAGCTCGGGGCGGCGCAGGATGCCGGCGCCACCGTGCACCGCATGCCGGTCCAGTGGAGCACGATGCAGCCCAACCCCGCCGACCCGCCGGTCCCGGAGGGGCAGGCCACGGACGAGATCGACATCTTCTACGCCGAGGCGCTCGCCCGCGGCATCACCCCGATCCTGATCCCGTTCGCCGCCCCGGGGTGGGCCACGAAGTACCGCAGCTGCGGGCTCCTGGACTTCACCTGCCGCCACATGGCCACGACGGGCGGCCTGGCGCTCATCCCGGACTGGCCGTTCATCGACGAGTACGAGACCTTCGTGCACGCCGTAAAGGCGCGCTGGCCGAGAGCGATCATCGAGTCCTGGAACTCGCCCAACCACTACTACAAGCACCCGACCTACCGGGGCTCGCTCGACTTCACCGCCGCCCCGGGCCACTTCGCCCGGATCCAGTGCGCCGCCTATCGGGCATCGAAGCGCGTGAACGACGACCCCGTGCTCGCCGCGGGCTGGGCCAGCCGGCTGTACGTGGAGTACGTGCGCGGCGTCTACGCGGCGGGCGGCGCCGACTGCTGGGACCGCGCCAACCTGCACGCCTATCCCGGCGAGTCAACGAGCTTCGGGGCGGGCACGAACATCGCGCGGGTCTTCCGGGACGCGCGGATGCTGCGCTCGCAGTACGGCGACGAGGATCCGATCTGGATCACCGAGACCGGCTACTCCACGAGCGGCCCGTACGCGGTGAACGAGGCCACCCAGGCTGACGGGGCGCGGCGCCTCTACAACCGCTACGCCACGATGCCGGACGTCGAGGCCGTGATCTTCCACACCCTCCGGGACGCGGCCACGGAGCACTACACGAGCCAGGAGCACCCGGAGTACGGCTTCGGCTTCCTGAGGACCAATTGGTGGCCCAAGCCGGTCTATTGCCACTTCGCCGGGATGGCCGGCTCCGCCTACCCGGGCTGCTGAGCCGCGGCGCTGACCGCGAGGCCGGCCAGCACCGCCGCCACCGCCACCTCGAGCGCCACGAACTGCGGCGCGCTTTCCGGGCCGGTCGTGGCGTAGGTGTGGTGGAGAGACGCCACCACGAGCAGGGCCGCCGCGAGCACCGCCTGCCACGGGCGCAGGCGCAGGGAGAGCGGTATCGCCGCGACCGCCACCAGCAGCGGCACGAGCCCGATCGCCGACAGGCGCGTCTCGTTGTCGGCCGCGTACTCGGGGCTCAGCCCCAGCGGCTGAGCCACGACCAGCGCCCAGGTCGCCAGACCCAGCCAGAAGAGCGCAGGAAGGCGCCGCGGTGGCACGCGCGCCAGCCACAGCACCGTCGCGAGGAGGGCCAACGGCACGACATGCGGAGCCAGCACCCGCAGCGCGTGCTCGCCCAGCTCCGAGGCGCTGCCAGGCGAGAGCAGCGTGAGGTCCCCCACGCTGGGGGGCGTCTCGGGCGTGCTCCCGAAGTCGGACAGGCCGAGCGTGGCGGGCAGCGAGAACGGGCCGGAGACGAGCCGCAGCAGCACGTAGGGCGCGAGCACGCAAGCGGCCGCCGCGGCCCCGAGCAGCGCGCGCCGCCGCGCGTCGAGCTCGCGCCAGCCAGGCCCCAGCGCAATCCAGGCCAGGATCAGGGGCAGCAGGGGGATCAGCGTCTCGCGCCCGACCGCGCCCACCACCAGGGCAGCCGCGACCACCGCGAACCGGCGCGCCACCAACCCGTAGAGCGCCCACGCGAGGCCGGCCACGAGCACCAGGTCGGCCAGCACCCCCGGCGCGATCGCGTAGTAGCGGAACGCGTACGCGTTGGCCACCAGCAGCGCCATCGCGAGCCAGTAGGCGCCCCGGCCGGCGCGCAGCCGCGCGAGGGTGAGATGCAGCGCGGCCACGATGGCGACCACCAGCAGCCCCCAGGCCACCCGGTACAGGGCGTACAGGTCGATCCCCGTCGCGTCCGCGGCGGATCCCAGCGCCCAGTGGGGCACGAAGCGACGCGCGTGCTGGGCGGGGAGGTCCTGGTCCGGCAGGCCGGGCGCGGCCGCCGCGATCGTCTCGTAGGAGCGCACGTCGCTCGCCTCGAGCAGGCGGATGCCCTCGTCCCAGGTCGTCCACTCGTTCGTGGCCGCCAGAAGCACGGCGAGAGCGGCCAGGGCCGCGAGGAGCCGGGTGGTCACAGGCGGAGTTCTAGTCTCTCACCGCCGTGCGCGACCGAACGACCCAGATCCTGGCCGGCATCGTCACGCTCGCGGCCGCGCTGCGCTTCCCCACGCTGGACGTTCAGAGCTTCTGGAGCGACGAGGCCGTGACGGTGCTGCTGCTCGACGGCTCCTTCTTCGACCTGCTGGAGGACATCCCCGACAGCGAGTCCACGCCGCCGCTCTACTACGCGCTCGCCTGGCCGTGGACCCAGCTTTTCGGCACGGGCGAGGTGGGGCTGCGCTCGCTCTCGGCGCTGTTCGGCACCCTCTGCGTGCCCGCTGCGTTCCTCGCCGCGCGCGAGCTCGTGTCCGCGCGCGCCGGGCTGGTGGCCGCCGCGCTCGTGGCCACCAACCCGCTGCTCGTCTGGTACTCGCAGGAGGCGCGCGCCTACGCGCTGCTCGTGCTCCTGGCCACGCTCTCGCTGCTGTTCTTCGCCCGGGCCCTGCGCGGCGACCGCGAGGGACTTGCGGGCTGGGCGCTCACCGCGGCGCTCGCGCTGGGCACCCATTACTTCGCGCTGTTCGTGGTCCTCCCGCAGGCCCTCTGGCTGCTGTGGCGCGTCCGGCCGCTCCGGGGCACCGCCGCGGCGGTGGCGGTGCCGGGGGCGGCGGGGTTGGTTCTGCTGCCGCTTGCCCTGCACCAGCGCTCGAACGAGGGCGCGGCGTTCATCGAGGACAGCGGCCTGGGCTTCCGGCTGGCTCAGGTGCCCAAGCAGTTCCTGGTGGCGTTCGACGCTCCCGCGGAGGTGCTCCTCACCGTGCTGGCCGCGGCGCTGGCAGCCGCCGGGCTGGCACTCCTGGCGCTGCGGGCGCCCCGGGCGGACCAGCACGGCGCCGCCGTGGCCGCCGCAATCGGCGCAGCCGCGCTCCTCATTCCGCTGGCGCTGGCGGTGGCGGGCGTGGACTTCATCCTCACCCGCAACCTGATCGCCGCGCTGGTCCCCCTGCTCATCGTGTTCGCAGCGGGCCTCGGGGCGCGCGCCGCCGGCGTGACCGGACCCGCCGTCGCCGCCGCGCTCTGCACGCTGTGGGCCGTCCTGATCGTGTGGGTCGCCGCCGAGCCCGACTACCACCGCCAGAACTGGCGCGGGGCGGCTCAGGTGCTCGGCCCGCCGGCTGTGGACCGAGTGGTGGTGGCCACCCCCGTCAACGGCAGCGAGCCGCTGCAGGTGTACCTGCCCGGGGCGCGGGTCGTGCGCTTCGACGAGGTGATTCCCGTTCGCGAGGTGGACTACCTCGGGCTGGTGCGCCGATCGCCAGGCGAGGAGGCCGTGCAGCCGCTGGAGCCCACGCCGGACGCCCCTGGGCTCGGCGGCTTCACGCTGGTTGAGCGGGTGCAGGGCGAGCAGTTCCTCGTGCTTCGCTATGCCGGCCCCGCGCCGCAGCCGGCCAGGCCGCCCGAGATCGCCCGCTTCAAGCTCGACGACGGCTTCTCGGTCATCCTGCATCAGCCGTCCGGCGCCGGCGCAGCAGATGCTCGTCGCCCCGGCGGATCGTGACCTTCTCCGCGTCGAGGTGCTCAAGCAGCGCCTGCGCGTAGCGGCGCGAGGTGCCCAGCTCGTCGCGCACGCCGGCGATCGTGGCGCTGCCGTCGCGTTCACAGGCGGCCACCACGCGCGCCAGGAGCTGCTCGAGGACCTCCAGGTCGAAGTGCAGGTTGTGTGCCACGCGCACCACCTGGCCGGCGCGCGCGAGCCTCGCCAGCCGCTCGGCCGCCACGGCGGCGCTCAGCCCGGCGGCCTCGGCCAGGTCGCCGTCGGCACGCGGGCGCTCACCGTCGGCGCGCAGCAGCGCCGCCAGCGCGAGCGCTGCGTCGTCGAGCGCGGGCGGCTCTGGAGCATCGGGCTCGGGCTCCGCCGGCTCCGGTTCCGGCTCAGGCGGCGCCTCCCCGCGTTCGAGCGCGCGCAGCCTCGCCACCACCCCCGCGCCCGGCCCGTGCTTGCGCGGCCGGGGATCGACGACCACCCCTCCGCCCAGCGTGTCGGGCGGCGCAACCTGGCGCAGGATCAGCCGGTCCCCCGCGGCCGGCACGAGCGGTGCCTCCAGCCTCAGCTGGGCGTAGCCGTCGCCGAGCGGCACCACCCGCGCGGGCGCCTCGCGCGTGCCGTGGTGCACGTGCAGCCGCGTGCCTCGCTCGAGCGGGCGGGCGCCGGGCTCCAGCCGCACCCGCGCGTCCACCAGATAGGTGGGCGCCGGCGTGTCCGGATCCGTGCACACCACGTCGCCGCGGGCAATCTCGCGCCAGCCCGGCCCTGCCAGCGCGAGCGCCACCCGCTGCCCCGCGCCGGCCCGCTCCACCGGCTCGTCGTGCACCTGCACCGAGCGCACCCGCGCCTCCAGCCGGCGCGGGAGGATCGTGACCGAGTCGCCCGCGCCCAGCGACCCGGACCAGAGCGTGCCGGTGACCACCGTTCCGATGCCGCGCAGGGTGAACGACCTGTCCACGTGCAGCCTTGCCGGCCCGCCCGTGCCGGCGCGCCCCGGCAACGGCGCCGCCACACGCCCGAGCTCTGCGCGCAGCTCGTCCAGGCCGCTGCCCGTCCTCGCCGACACCGGCACGGCCGCCACATCGGGCAGCAGCTCGCCCGCCTCGGCAGCCGCCACGGAGGGGTCGATCAGGTCCGACTTGGTGATGGCCACCACGCCCGCCTCCACGCCGAGCTGGCGCAGCACGGCCAGATGCTCGCGCGTCTGCGGCATCACGCCGTCGTCGGCCGCCACGCAGAGCAGGAACAGGTCGATGCCCGTCGCCCCCGCCACCATCGTGCGCACGAAGCGCTCGTGCCCCGGCACGTCCACCACCGACAGCGAGCGCCCGTCCGGCAGGTCCAGCCGCGCGTAGCCCAGCTCGATCGAGATGCCGCGCGCCTTCTCCTCCGGCAGGCGGTCGGTGTCGCGCCCGGTGAGCGCCGCGATCAGCGCCGTCTTGCCGTGGTCGATGTGGCCGGCCGTGCCCAGGGTGAGCGGCGGCGGGGCGCTCACCGCGCCAGCGCGGCGGACACCGCCGCGGCGGCCTGTCCCGCCGCGGCATCCGTGAGCGTGCGCGGGTCGAGCACCAGCCAGCCCTCGCGCGCGCGGCCCACCAGCGGTGGCTCGCCGGCCCGCAGCCGCGCGGCCAGCTCGTCCAGGCCAAGCGGCGCCGGGTCCACCGCGCACACGGGCCCCTCGAGCTCCAGCAGCGGCAGGGCGCCCCCGCCCACGGCCGCGCTCGCCCGCAGCACCCGGGCGGAGCTGCCGATCGCATCGCACATGAGCTCGGCGCGCGCCCGCAGCTCCTGCTCGCCCGCCAGAAGCATCGCCAGCACGGGCAGCTCGCGCGCGGCCGCCGGGTCGCGGTAGAGCTCCAGCGTGGCGCAGAGCGCCGCAAGCGACAGCTTGTCGATGCGCACGGCGCGCGCGAGTGGATGGGCCCGGCAGCGGTCGATGGCCTCGCGGGTCCCCACCATGAGCCCCGCCTGCGGGCCTCCCAGCAGCTTGTCGCCGGAAAAGCACACCAGCGCGCAGCCGGCCGCCACCGAGCGGCGCACCGGCGGCTCGTCGCGGAGCTCCGGCACGCCCTCGGCCAGCACGCCCGAGCCAACGTCGTCGATCACGGGCACGCCGAGCCCGCAGAGGGCCTCGATCTCCACCTCGGCGGTGAACCCGAGCGTGCGGAAGTTCGACGGGTGTGCCCGCATCACCGCGCCCGTGTCCGGCCCGATGGCCCGCTCGTAGTCGGCCAGGCGCGTGCGGTTGGTGGTGCCCACCTCCACGAGCCGGGCGCCCGACTGGGCCACGACATCGGGGATCCGGAAAGAGCCGCCGATCTCCACCAGCTGCCCACGGGAGACAACGAGCTCGCGGCCGCCCGCGAGCGCCGCCGCCGCCAGCAGCACGGCGGCCGCGCAGTTGTTCACGGCCATCGCCGCCTCGGCGCCGGTGACCTCCCGCAGCATCCCGTCCACGTGATCGTGGCGCGAGCCGCGCGCGCCTGCCGCCAGGTCGTACTCCAGGTTCGAGTAGCCGCCCGCCACCGAGACCGCCGCCGCCAGCGCCCGCTCGTGGAGGGGCGAGCGGCCGAGGTTGGTGTGCACGATCACGCCGGTGGCGTTGAGCACCGGGCGCAGCGGAAGCTCGGGCGCCGCCGCCAGCCGCGCGGCCTCGGCCTCGATGTCGCCCGCCTCCCCGCCCGCCAGCAGGCGCGCGCGAGCCGCGGCGACCGCCTGGCGCGCCGCGTTCACCGCCAGCGCGTGCGGCACGCCGTCGAGCCGCTCCGCGACCTCGCCGACCGCGGGCAGCGCCCGCAAGCTCTCAGTGGACCCAGCGTCCCTCGCCACCGTCGACCTCCTTCTTCCAGATCGGGGCCTCGGCCTTCACCCGGTCGATGATCTCGCGGGCGCCGGCGAACGCCTCGGGGCGATGCGCGGCCGAGCAGGCCACCGCCACGCTGGGCTCCGACAGCGGCACGTCCCCCACGCGGTGCTCGCACGCCGCGCCACGGAGGCCGTGGCGCTCGATGGCCTCGGTCACGATCGCGGCAATCCGCTCTTCCGCCATCTCGGCGTAGGCCTCGTACTCGAGTCGCTCGACGTCGCGCGTGACCCCCTGGAACGTCACCACGGCGCCGGCGCGCGGGTCGCGGACGCGAGCCACGAGAGCGTCGAGCGAGAGCGGCTCGGCGGTGATGCGGGAGTGGGCCGCCGCCACCGAGCCCCCGCTGACCGGCGGGATCAGCGCCAGCTCGTCGCCAGGGTCGAGCACCTGGTCTCCACGCGCATACTCGCGATTGACCGCCATGAGCAGCGGCAGTCCCTCCGCCAGCTGGTCGAGGGCCGCCACGGCGTCGCGCACGCGGGCGCCCTCGGGCAGGTCGATTGTGAGCTCGCGCGCCCCCGCGCGCTCGCGCAGGGTGGCGAACAGGCGGACGGTGACCTGCATGGGCGCAGCCTAGAGGCTTGATGCGGGTTCGGCGTGCGCTTCCGCCTGCCTTTGCAGTGGCCGGCCCGCAGATGACGATACAGTACGGTACAGTCTCGCCATGCGGACCCTCACCTACAGCGGTACCGACAGCCTCGAGTGGCGCGAGGCCCCAGAGCCGCGGCTTGGCGGCGACGGGGAGGCGGTCGTGCGTCCGCTGGCCGTGGCCACCTGCGACCTCGACGACCTGATCGTCGGCGGTCGGTCGCCCTTTCCGCCGCCGTTCGTGCTCGGCCACGAGGGGGTCGCCGAGGTGGTGGAGGTGGGCGATGGCGTGATCAGCATCCGGCCGGGCGATCGCGTGGTGGTCCCGTTCCAGATCAGCTGCGGCAGCTGCCCGGCTTGCGCCGAGGGCCGGAGCGGCAACTGCGCGACCGTGCCTTTCTCGGCCACATACGGGTTCGGCTTCGGCGCCGAGGGCACGCGCTGGGGAGGCTTCCTCTCCGACCTCGTCCACGTGCCGTACGCGGACGCCATGCTCGTGCCCGTGCCGGACGGGCTGGGGCCCGAGATCGCCGCCGGCGCGTCCGACAACCTGACCGACGCCTACCGCGCCGTGGGCCCGCCCCTGGCCGCTCGGCCCGGCGCGCCGGTGCTCGTGGTGGGCGGCTCGCATCCGGGCTCGATCGGGCTGTACGCCGCCGCGCAGGCGCTCGCGCTGGGGAGCGACAGCGTGCTCTACGTCGACGCCGACCCCCGGCGGCGCGCGATCGCCGAGGCCTACGGCGCCGAGACGCTCGACCACCTGCCGGAGCGCCTGGACCGGCGCTTCCCGATCACGGTGGACCACTCGGCGGACCCGCGCGGGCTGGAGCTCGCGCTGGGCAGCCTCGACCGCGACGGGATCTGCACGTCGACGGCGATCTACTTCGACGGCGGCGCCCAGCCCCGCATGCCGCTGCTGTCGATGTACGTCATGTCCACCACGTTCGTCACCGGCCGCATCCACGCGCGCCGTGACGCGCCCGAGGTGCTCGACCTGCTCGCGTCCGGCGGGTTCGACCCCCAGCCTGTCACGACGAGCGTCGTGCCCTTCGAGCACGCCCAGGACGCGCTCACCGCGCACGACTACACGAAGCTGATCTTCACGCCGTGACGCCGCGCGAGCGCGTCATGAAGGCGGCCTCCAGGCTCTTCTACCGTGAGGGCATCCGCGCCGTGGGCGTCGACCGGATCGCCGCCGAGGCGCACGTGAGCAAGATGACGCTCTACCGGCACTTCGCGGCGAAGGATGATCTCGTCGTCGCCGTGCTCCAGGCGCGCGACGGGCCGGCGCGCGCCCTCCTGGGCGCCGCTGCCGGGGCCGCGGCCACCCCCCGGGAGCGCCTGCTGGCCAGCTTCGCGATGCTGGAGCCGTGGTTCACGAGCGCCGGCTTCCGGGGCTGCCCGTTCATGAACGCGAGCCTGGAGCTCGCCGACCCGGGCCACCCCGCACGGACGGTGGCCGAGCAGCACAAGCTCGCCACGCGCGACCACTTCGCCGCCTTCGCGCGCGAAGCGGGAGCCCCGGATCCCGGCGGCTTGGCGGACCAGCTCGCCGTGCTGTTCGACGGGGCCATCGCGCAGGCCCAGATGCGCGAGCCGGCGGAGGCCGCACGGGCCGCCCTCGCGGCGGCCGAGACGCTCGTCGACAGCGAGCTGGGCCGCGCCGCGAACGTCCCGCGCTGATGGCCATAAGAGGCTGTCTCACGGGTACTCCGGGTTCGGTGCGTGATCAGGCGTGCTCGAGGGCGTGCAGCGGGATCTCGATCCGGAACGCCGTGCCACCGCCGCCCGGGCCCTCGACGAGCACGGCTCCGCCATGGTCCTCGAAGACCGCGCGGGCGAAGTCGAGCCCGCCGCCGCTGCCCGGGTCCACGGTCAGCTCCACGACCGCCACGCCCGCGCGGGGGAACAGACGCGCGTCCACGCGGCCCCCCGGCCCCGCCGCGGCCATCGCCCGGCTCACCACCTCGTCCAGCCCGAGCGAGATCCGGTCCGGGTCGCCCGCGCAGCGCGGCACGCTCTCGAGCGCGAGCGTGACCTCGACGCCGCGCCCCTCGGCCTCAGGCCGCGCAGCCTCCACGCTCTCGCGGGTCAGGCGGACGAGGTCCACCTCACGCGACGGAACGCTTGGGCGCGCCTCTGCCGGCTGCAGGCCGGCGGCCGCATGGGGCGCGACCATCTCGGCCAGCTCGACGTCGGCCGCGTCGAAGGGTCCGCCGCCGAGCCGTGCCAGCGTGAGCACGCCCACGGCCGCAGGCCCGCGCCGCAGGGGCACGTGCAGCTCGTGGCGGACGGCCACGTCGCGTCCGTGCGCCCGGACGGCCAGCGCCGTCTCGTCATAGGAGGCGGCCACGGGCCGCAGCTCCGCGGCGGCCCGGCCGGCCAGGCCCTCGCCGAGGCGCAGCTCGTCGCCGACGGATTGTCCCTCCAGCCCGCGGACCGCCGCGAGCCGGAACGGCCCGTCGCCGGCGCGCACGTAGAGCGCGCCCAGCTCGGCCTCGAGCGCGTCGGCCAGCTCGCGCAGCAGGGTGTCGGGCTCGCCGCCGGCCACGATCGCCTCACCCACCGCATGGTGGATCCGCAGGTGCCGGGCCGCCAGTTCCCCCGGGCGCATGCGCCGCCGGGCCGAGCGAGCCAGCAGCAGACCACACAGCACGGCGAGGACGAGGACCGCGGCCGCCCCGGCGAAGGCCGCCAGGCGCAGGTCGTCCGCCCGCGCCGCGGCGCGATCGTCGGCCGCCACGGCGGCCCGCGCGCGCGCGTCGGCGAGCGCATGGGTCTCGGCTCGCAGCTCCTCCCCCCGCGCCAGCGCGCCCCCGCGGGCGATGGCGATGCGGGCATCGCGCCGGTCGCCCCGTGCCAGCGCGATGACCGGCTCGAGCTCCTCGCGGATGTATGCGTCCACCCGCGGGTCGGCGCCCTCGAGCCCTGATCGGGCGACCCGGTACTGCGCCAGCGAGCGCTCTCGGCCGGTGATCACGAAGTCGCGCACCCCACGCTCGAGGTCGGCCACCGCCCGCTCGTGCTCGTGGCCGCCCCGCGCCGCAGCCGCGGCATCACGCGCCTCCTCGGCCGCATCGCGCTCGGAGTCCGCGATCAGCGCGACCGCTCCCAGAGCAGCCGCGCCCGCCAGGGCGGGAACCGCCATCGCCGCCGCGATCCGGCGTGACATGCCGCTGGAGCCTAAGCCCATATCCTTCGTCCCCCATGGCTACCCGCCCCGAGCCAAAGTCGAGCATCGCGCCGATCGTCGGCCCCGACGACGAGCGCCGCTTCACCGACTCCGGCATCGAGATCCAGCCCCTCTACACCGAGGACGACGTCGCCGCCCGGCTCGAGGAGCGGCTGGGCGAGCCCGGCTCGTACCCGTTCACCCGCGGCATCCACCCCGGCATGCACCGGGAGCGGCTCTGGACCATGCGCCAGTACGCGGGCTACGCCACGGCGCAGGAGACCAACGCGCGCTTCCACTACCTGATCGAGCACGGCTCCACCGGCCTGTCGATGGCGTTCGACCTCCCCACCCAGCTCGGGCGCGACTCCGACGACCCGCTCTGCGAGGGCGAGGTGGGCCGCACCGGCGTGGCCATCGACTCGATCGACGACATGCGGAACGTGTTCGACGGCATCCCGCTGGACCAGGTGTCCACGTCCATGACCATCAATGCGCCGGCGGCGGTCCTGCTCCTGCTTTACGAGCTCGTGGGCGAGGAGCATGGCGTGCCCGCCGACGTGCTGCGGGGCACCACCCAGAACGACATCCTCAAGGAGTACATCGCCCGCGGGAACTTCATCTACCCGCCCGAGCCGGCCATGCGGCTGACCACCGACCTGTTCGCCTACTGTCGGGAGCGCATCCCCAAGTGGAACACGATCTCGATCTCGGGCTACCACATGCGCGAGAAGGGCTGCTCCGCCGTGCAGGAGGTGGGCTTCACGCTCGCCAACGGCATCGCCTACGTGCAGGCGGCCATCGACGCCGGGCTCAAGGTGGACGAGTTCGGGCCCCGCCTGGCCTTCTTCTTCAACGGCCACAACAACGTCTTCCAGGAGGTGGCCAAGTTCCGCGCCGCCCGGCGGATGTGGGCGCGCATCATGCGCGAGCGCTTCGGCTCGGAGAACCCCAAGTCGCAGACCATCCGCTTCCACACGCAGACCGGTGGCGTCACGCTCGCGGCCCAGCAACCCGAGAACAACATCGCGCGCGTGGCGCTGCAGGGCTTCGCCGCCGTGTGCGGCGGCACCCAGTCCCTGCACACCAACGGCTTCGACGAGGCGCTGGCCCTGCCCACCGAGCGCTCAGCGCGCATCGCCCTGCGCACACAGCAGATCATCGCCCACGAGTCCGGCGCCACCGACACCGTGGACCCGTTCGCGGGCTCCTACCTGGTGGAGGCGCTCACGGACGAGATCGAGGAGCGCGCCCAGGAGCTGATCGACAAGGTGGACGAGCTGGGCGGTTCGGTCGGGTCGATCCAGTTCATCCGGGCGGAGGTCGAGGAGTCCGCCTGGAGCTACGAGCAGCGCTACAAGCAGAAGCAGGACATCGTCGTGGGCGTCAACGACTTCGTCACCGAGCAGATCGAGGACGTCGAGATCCTGCGCGTGGACCCGGAGTCCGAGCGCCAGCAGCTCGACGGCCTGAGGCGCTTCAAGGCCGACCGCGACGCCGACGAGGTCGGCAAGCTGCTCGAGGAGCTGCGCCAGACGGCCCAGGGCAGCGGAAACCTGCTCGTGCCCATGCGCGAGGCGCTGCGCGCGCGCGCGACGATCGGCGAGGTCTCCGGGGTGCTGCGCGAGGAGTTCGGGGAGTACACCGAGGCCTGAGCGGCGATGTGGCCACCTGATGCTAAGGTGGTCACATGCGCCAGGTCGGTGTCCGTGAGCTCAAGAACGACCTCAGCGGCTGGCTGAGGCGGGTCGATCGCGGTGAGCAGATTCGCGTGACCGTGCGCGGCCGGCCGGTCGCCGACCTCGTGCCTGCCGGGCGGCCGCGCGATCGAATGCAGCAACTCATCGCCGAGGGCAAGGTGACGCCCGCTTCAAGGCCGATGACGAAGCCTGCCCTGCCCCCTGAGGCCGGCCGGGGCAGCGCCACGGAGCTGATCCTCGCTGAGCGTGAGGACGAGCGCTGAGGCTCTACCTCGACTCGAGCGCCCTCGTCAAGCGGTACATCGAGGAGGACGGCAGCGATGCCGTCACGGCGACGATGGACCGGGCAGCTGGATGGGCCGCTTGTCGCATCGCCTACGTGGAGAGCTCGCGAGCGATCGGTCAGCGTACGACCGGGCCGGCCCTCGAGCGCTTTCGCGGCGAGTGGCATGAGATCGCCATCGTCGAGGTCGACGCAGCGCTCACCGAAGCCGCTGCCGAACTCGCGATCGAGTCGCGGCTGCGCAGTCTCGACGCGCTCCACCTTGCCGCCGCGCTTCGGATCCGGGGGGACGACCTGGTCTTTGTGAGTTGGGACACGCGCCTCGCCGCCGCGGCACGGGCGTCGGGACTCGAGGTGCTCGGAGCGTAGGAGGACTCGCGGGGCCCGGGGCGAAACCCCCGGCTGATGACGACCGTCGAGGTCTCCCGAAAGCTGATCAAGTCGCCTTCCGAGCTGTGGGCGGACCTGGAGGGCGGCCGTCTCGAGGACTTCTTCGACGACGTGGTGATCGAGTCCACCGACGATCTCCGCGAGCTCGCCTGGGAGGCGAGGGGCGTGCGCGGGACGGTGCTGTTCGAGGATGCCGGCGGGTTCGGCACCAAGGTCACCCTGACCGCCGAGGTGGAGTCGTGAGCCGGCTGTGGGCGAAGCTGTTCGGCGCCCCGGGCGAGGGCGAGGCCCCCGCGGGCGAGACCGTCGAGGTCGCGGCGGTCGAACCCGAGCCCGTCGAGGCCGTCGAGCCCGAGCCTGTCGAGCCCGAGCCTGTCGAGCCCGAGCCCGTCGAACCGAGCCCGGAGCCGCTCGCGCCGCCCGAGGTGGCGCCACGGCCGCAGGCGGCCGAGCCGGAGCCCGAGCCGGAGCCGGACCCCGTGCCCGAACCGGAGCCCGTGGCGGAGCCGGAGCCGGTGGCAGAGCAGCGGCCCGACGGCCCGCTCACCACCGCCGACGTCGAGGAGCGCCTGACCGAGCTGCTCGACAGCCTCGGCTCGGCGCACCGCCGGCCGTTCGTTCGCAACGGCTGACCCGTCGCGCACTGTGCGGCTACCCGTAATGGGCAGGCGCCACGATGCGGCGACAATCTCCGCAGTGACCGCAACCGTCGTGATCGTCGACGACCACCCGAGCTTCCGGGCGAGCGCCCGGCTGCTGCTGGAGTCGGAGGGCTACGAGGTGGTCGGCGAGGCGGCCGACGGCGCCTCCGCCCTCGATGTCATCGGAGAGCTGCGCCCGGACTGGGTGCTGCTCGACGTGCAGCTCCCCGACATCGACGGCGTCGAGGTGGCCAACCGCCTCGACGCCGCCGGCCGCGCGCCCGCGATCGTCCTCACCTCCAGCCGCGACGCCTGTGACCTCGGCGCGTGCATAGCCGACAGCGGCGCCCGCGGCTTCATCCCGAAGGACGAGCTGTCCGGCGCTACCCTCGCGGAGATGCTGCCGTGATCGGCTTCAAGCGCGCTCTCTGGGGCCTCGCCATCGCCGGCTTCGTCCTCGGCTTGGCCGTGGCGGCGGCGTTCGCGGCCAGCGACCACCTCGACACCAAGTCGTTCGACCTTCCGGTCGGCCTGCTCATCGGCTGGTCGTTCATCGGCACGGGGCTGTACGCCTGGTGGCGGCGCCCCGACAACCGCTTCGGGCCGCTCATGGCCGCGGCCGGCTTCGGCTGGTTCGGTGCCGGCTTCATCGCCTCCGACAACTCCGTCTTCTTCGCGATCGGCCTGCTGCTGGCCAACCTCTACGTCGCGATCACGGTCCACATGCTGCTGGCCTATCCCACCGGCCGGCTCGAGTCGCGTCCCGCCCGGGCCATCACCTACGCCGCGTACTTCCTGACCACCGTCTTCTGGGTCCCGTGGGTGCTGTTCCTCGACTTCGCGAACGAGTCCGGGTGCGAGAACTGCCCGGACAATCCGCTGCAGGTGGCGGACGCCCCGGGGGTGTTCCGGGCGCTGGACGTGACCCTGAGCGTCGCGGGCATCGCGATCATCGCCACGCTCATCGCGCTGCTGTTCCTGCGCTGGCGCCGCGCCACCGGCCCGAACCGCGCGGCCCAGGCCCCCGTGCTGTGGGCGGGCATCGCCACCGTGGCCACGCTCGCGGTGCTGCTGGCCGCCGACGTCGCCAGCACGAGCTGGGAGGGCCTGCCGGAGGCCGTCCACCTGGCCTCGCTGCTCGCCTTCGCCTCCGTCCCCTGGGCGTTCCTCGGGGGGCTGCTGCGCAGCCGCATGTCGCGCGCCTCGGCGGTCAGCGACCTCGTCACGCGGCTCGGCGAGTCCCAGCCCAGGCGCGGTCTGGGCGAGGCCATCGCGGACGCGCTCGGGGACCCTTCCCTCCAGCTCGTCTACTGGTTGCCCGACAGCCAGCGCTACGTGGACCACGACGGCTGCCCCGTGGACATCCCCGACGATCCCCGCAGAACGTGCACCGAGGTGGAGCTCGGCGGGGAGCGCATCGGCGCGATCGTCCACGACGCCTCCCTCGCCGACGAGCGGGAGCTCGTGCGCGCCACGGGCGCCGCCGCCGCGCTGGCCATCGCGAACGAGCGCCTGGACGCCCAGCTCAAGGCCCGCCTCGAGGAGCTGCGCACGTCGCGCGCCAGGCTCGTGCAGGCGGGCGACGCCGAGCGCCGCCGGCTGGAGCGCAACCTCCACGACGGCGCCCAGCAGCGGCTCGTGGCCCTCGCCCTGAGCCTGCGCATGGCGCGCAACAAGCTGCCCGAGAGCCCGGAGACCGCCGCCCCCCTGCTGGAGAGCGCGGCGCACGAGCTCGAGCTGGCGCTGAACGACCTGCGCGAGCTGGCCCGCGGCATCCACCCCGCGATCCTGTCCGACCGCGGGCTGGAGGCCGCGCTCACCTCCCTCGCCGACCGCTCTCCCGTCCCGGTGGAGCTGCTGCGGCGCCCCGACGATCGCCTCCCGCCCGCCGTGGAGGCGGCCGCCTACTTCGTGGTGTCGGAGTCGCTGGCGAACATGGCCAAGCACGCCGGGGCGGGGAAGGCGACCGTGAGCGTCGAGCGCCAGGACGGACGTGTGGTGATCGAGGTGGCCGACGACGGCGTCGGCGGCGCGGATCCCACCGGCGGATCCGGCCTGCGCGGGCTCACCGACCGCGTGGCCGCGCTCGACGGCCGGCTCGTGCTCGAGAGCCCGCCCGGCGCGGGCACCCGCGTGCGCGCGGAGATCCCGTGCGCGTAGTGGTCGCCGACGACTCGGTGCTGCTGCGCGAGGGCGTCGCGCGGCTGCTCGAGGACGCCGGATTCGAGGTGGTCGCCCAGGCCGGCGACGCCGACGACCTCCTGCGCAAGGTCGGGGCGCACAGGCCCGACGTCGCGGTCGTGGACGTGCGCATGCCGCCCACGAACACCGACGACGGCCTCCGCGCCGCGCTGCAGATCCGCTCCGAGCGCCCGGACACCGGCGTGCTCGTGCTCTCCCAGTACGTCGAGGAGGCGTACGCCCACGAGCTGCTGGCGGACCCCGCGGGCGGCGTCGGCTACCTGCTCAAGGACCGGGTGGCCGACATCGAGCGCTTCGTGGACTCGGTGCGGCGCGTGGGCGACGGTGGGTCCGCGCTCGACCCCGAGGTCGTGGCGCGCCTGCTCGGCCGCCGCCGCGAGCAGGACCCGGTCTCCGACCTCACGCCCCGCGAGCGCGACGTGATGGGGCTGATGGCCGAGGGCCGCTCGAACGCGGCGATCGCCGAGGCGCTCGTCGTGACGGAGCGGGCCGTCGAGAAGCACGTCACCAGCATCTTCGCCAAGCTCAAGCTGCACCCCACACCCGAGGACCACCGCCGCGTGCTCGCGGTGCTCGCCTACCTCAAGGCGTAGCCCCCATCCAAGACAGGAAGCTCAGCCCATGACCAACGTGATCGTCTCAGCCGCCGACCTGTATCGCCGCTACGGGGAGGGCGAGGCGGCGATCTTCGCGCTCGACGGAGTGACCGTGGAGTTCGAGGCCCGCCGCTTCACGGCGATCATGGGCCCGTCCGGCTCCGGCAAGTCGACGCTGATGAACGTGCTCGCCGGGCTGGACCGGCCCACGCAGGGCTCGGTCGTCCTCGACGGGGTGGACCTCACCGCGCTCGACGAGGCGGAGCTCACCCAGGTGCGCCGCGACCAGATCGGCTTCATCTTCCAGTTCTTCAACCTCCTGCCGGTGCTCACGGCGGAGGAGAACATCCTGCTGCCGCTGTCCATCGCCGGCCGCGGGCCGGACCACGACTGGCTCGCGAGCCTGATCGAGGCGGTGGGCCTGGGTGACCGCCTCGACCACCGCCCGTCCGAGCTGTCGGGAGGCCAGCAGCAGCGCGTGGCCGTGGCGCGCGCGCTCGTGTCCAAGCCATCCGTGGTGTTCGCCGACGAGCCCACCGGCAACCTCGATTCCAAGACGAGCGACGAGGTGCTCGCCCTGCTGCGGCGCGCGGTTGACGACTTCGGCCAGACGGTCGTGATGGTCACCCACGACGCGCACGCCGCCTCCTTCGCAGACCGGCTCGTCGTGCTTCGCGACGGTCACATCGTCCACGACGGCGCCACCGGCACCGCGGACGACGTGCACGACGTGATGAAGGCCGTCGCCTAGCCGATGACCAAGCTCGCACTCAGAGGGCTCGCCGCGCGCAAGCTGCGGGCGGCGCTCACGGCGGTGGCCGTGGTCCTGGGGATCGGCCTGGTGGCCGGGACGTATGTGGTCACGGACACGATCAACGCGTCGTTCGACGACATCTTCCGGACCGCCAACGAGGGCTCCGACGTGATCGTGAAGACCGAGGAGGCCGTGGAGAGCGACACCGAGACGGTGCCGCCGATGCCGGCGTCGGTGCTCGAGCAGGTCTCCGCCGTGGATGGCGTGGCGAGCGCGGCCGGCGCCATCTTCGACACCGTCAGCATCTTCGACGAGGACGGCGAGCGCATCGGCACCACCGGCGCTCCCAGCTTCGTGGCCTCCACGGCGCCCGAGCCGTTCTCGACCTTCGACTACACCGAGGGCGCCGCGCCCGCCTCCGACGACGAGATGGCGGTGCTCGAGGCCACCGCGGACCGCGACGGCTTCGAGATCGGCGACAGCATCCAGGTTGCAGGGCGCACGGGAACCAGCGAGTACCGGGTGTCCGGCATCGCGCGCTTCGGCGAGGTCAGCTCCTTCGGCGGGGCGTCGCTCGTGGTGGCCACGCTCGCCGAGGCGCAGCGCCTCGTGGACAAGGAGGGCGAGTTCGACGCGGTGAGCGCCGCCGCCGAGGATGGCGTCACCCCCGAGGAGCTGGCGCAACGCATCGACGCGGAGCTGCCGCCGGGCATCGCCGTGCGCACCGGCGAGGAGGACGCCGCACAGCAGTCCACCGACATCGAGGACGACCTCGGGTTCCTCCAGACCGCGCTGCTGGTGTTCGCCGGCATCGCCCTGTTCGTGGGCGCCTTCACGATCTTCAACACGTTCTCGATCACGGTCGCGCAGCGCATGCGCGAGTTCGCGATGCTGCGAACCCTCGGCGCGTCGCGGCGCCAGCTGCTCGTGGCCGTCGTGGTGGAGGCGCTGCTGATCGGCGTCGCGGCCTCCGCAGTGGGCCTGCTCGCCGGCATCGGGCTCGCACCCGCGCTCAACGGCCTGCTCAGCGCCTTCGGCCTGGACCTGCCCAGCACGCAGACCGTGGTCGAGTCGCGCACCGTGATCGTGTCGCTGGTGGTGGGCACCGTGATCACGCTGCTCGCCGCGCTCGTCCCGGCGCTGCGCGCCACCCGCGTCTCGCCCATGGCGGCGCTCCGCGAGGGCGCCGCACCCAGCGGCGGTCACCGGCGGCGCGGCGTCACGGCACTCGCCGTGGTCCTGCTGGGCGCGGGCGTCGTGCTCATCTGCGTCGGCCTGTTCGGCGGCGGCGGCGACGACGCCACGGTGCTCTCCCTGCTCGGCGGGGGCGCCGCGCTGATCTTCCTCGGCACCGCGCTCGCCAGCCCCCGGCTGGTGCGCCCGATCGCGTCGGGGGTGGGCCGCCCGATCGAGCGCCTGCGCGGCGTCACGGGCCGCATCGCGCGGGAGAACGCCGTTCGCAACCCGGGCCGCACCGCCGTCACGGCCGCCGCCCTGATGATCGGGCTCGCACTCGTCACCTTCGTCACGGTCTTCGCCGCGGGCGCCCGGAACTCGGTGGACGAGATCATCTCCCAGCAGTTCGCGGGCGACCTGCTGATCCAGAACACCGACGGCTTCTCCCCCATCCCCGGGCCCGTGGCCGAGACCGCCGCGCAGGTGCCGGGGGTGGAGCTCGTGGCGCCCACTCGCACGAGTGAGGGACGGCTCGTGGGCGGCGAGGACGAGACCATCCGCCCGACGGGCGTCGATCCCGGGCCCTTCGCGCAGCTCTTCCAGCTCGACTGGGTGGACGGATCGGACGACGACCTGCGCGGCCTCGGTGCGCGCGAGGCCGTCCTCGACTCCGAATGGGCGGATGACGAGGGGATCGAGGTCGGCGACGAGTTCACCGTGCTCACGCCGCGTGGGACGGAGGTCACCTACACGGCCGCGGCCACCTTCGACAACCCCGACCTCACCGGCGAGTTCGTGATCCCCGAGGGCACGCTGCGAACCGACTACGGCGAGGATCGCGCCGCGATCATCCTCGTGGGCGTGACCCCGGGAGCCGATCGCGACGCAGTGCAGGACCGCCTCAACGAGGTGCTCGCGGCCCAGTTCCCGGTGGCCGAGGCGCTCGACCAGGAGGGCGTCAAGGACCGCATCTCCGAGAGCGTGAACCAGGTGCTCGGGCTGATCTACGTGCTGCTGGCCCTGGCCATCATCGTGTCCCTCTTCGGGATCGTGAACACGCTCGCGCTCTCCATCCACGAGCGCACGCGCGAGATCGGCATGCTGCGCGCCATCGGCATGTCTGTCCAGCAGATGCGCCGCGTGGTGCGCTACGAGGCCGTCATCACAGCGCTGATCGGAGCCGTGCTCGGCACGGTCATCGGCCTCTTCTTCGGCTGGATCGTGATGCAGCCGCTCGCCGACGACGGCTTCTCGTTCACACTGCCCGTCGGCACGATCCTGATCATGCTCGCGATCGCCACGGTCGCCGGCGTGATCGCAGCCATCGGCCCCGCACGACGAGCCACCCGGCTGGACGTGCTCGACGCGCTGGCCTACGAGTAGGCGGCGGACTACCGGCGCAGCTCGAGGTGGTCGCGCCAGCCGGCGTCCCCCTCGTCCAGCACCCGGGTGACCTCCGCCACCGCCTCGTCGTAGCCGGCGGCCGCCACGGGGATCGGCACGAAGCCGGCCGTCTGTGGCTGGGCCGGCACGCCCAGCTCACCTTCGATCTGGTGCAGCAGCCGCAGGGCTTCAGGGCCGGGAGTGCGCACTCGCAGGACGACGATCGAAGTCACCCTCTCGATGCTAGGAGGCATGTCCGCGGGTAGCCTGCGCCTCGATGGCCGCGACGGAGACCGGTCGGGACGTCCGGGTCCACCTTCCGCGCGGGCGGCCCAGCCCTTTCGGCAGCCTTGGCCGCCGCGTGGCTCTCGCGCTCGGCCTGGTGGCCTTCGTCACCCTCGTGGCGCTGCTCGACCGCCACGGCTACCGGGACGCAGCGGGCGGCACGGTGGGGCTGCTCGACGCCGTGTACTACGCCACCGTCAGCATCACCACCACCGGCTACGGCGACATCATCCCGGTCACCGACCGGTCGCGGCTGCTCACGGCGCTGCTCGTCACCCCGGCGCGCGTACTCTTCCTCATCCTGCTCGTGGGCACGACGCTGGAGTTGCTGGCGGAACGGACCCGCGAGGCCTACCGGCTCCGGCAGTGGAGGGCACGCTTGCGCGACCACGTGATCATCTGCGGCTTTGGCACGAAGGGGAAGAGCGCGGCCAGGTCCGTGCTCGCGGGCGACGGGCAGCGGACGGCCGAGATCGTGGTGATCGACGAGGACCCGCGCGCCATCGAGGACGCCCAGGCACGGGGTCTCGCGACCGTCGCCGGGAGCGCGACCCGCACCGAGGTGCTGGACGCCGCCGGCATCCGCGAAGCGCGCGCCGTGGTGGTGGCCCCCAACCGCGACGACACCGCCGTGCTCATGTCGCTCACCGCGCGCGAGCTCAACCCGAACGCCACGATCGTCGCCGCGGCCCGCGAGGAGGAGAACGCCCACCTCCTGCGTCAGAGCGGGGCGGATTCGGTGATCACATCCTCGGGCGCCGCCGGGCGGCTGATGGGCCTCGCCGTGGACAACCACCGCCTCGTCGACGTGCTGGAGGACCTCATGGCCGTCGGCGAGGGGCTCGACATCATCGAGCGGCCGGTGGAGCAGGCCGAGGTCGGCGGGGCCCCGGAGGGCGGTACCCGCGAACTGGCGCTCGCCGTCGTCCGCGGCCCCGACGTGCTGCGCTTCGACGACGAGCGGGCGGCGCGCCTCGAGCAGGGCGACCGGCTGATCTGCCTCTGCAATCGCGATGACTAACGCAGCGGCGGCACCGCCGCGAAGCGCTGCCGCACCGTCTCGAACGCCGGCTTGGGATTGCCGCGTTCGTCGAAGATGCCCTTGCGGTTGAAAGGCGAGTCCGGCTGTGGGTTTCCGCCGCTCCAGCGCGGGCGGACCCAGAAGTCACGCAGCGCCCAGACCAGCGCGCCCGACAGGGCGCTGGTGGCGTCGATGATGGCCAGGTGGTCGCCCAGGTAGCCGGTCTGGAACTCGAAGGTTCCCAGCTCCGTGGCCGGCCCCGAGCGGTTGGCCTCCGCGCCGAACTCCGTCACGAACAGCGCCTGGCGCGGGAAGCGGGCGCGCAGCACCTCGAGGTCGCCGCGCAGCTCGGGCGTGGCGCCTCCGTACCAGCCCACGTACTCGTTCACGCCGATGGCGTCGAGCATGTCGTAGTGCGCCGGGATGTGATCGAGAGGGCGCAGCGCGGGGTCGGCGGCCGCGAGGCGGGTGGGGTCGAGGCGGCGGATGAGCCGCACGGCGTCCGTGATGTAGGCGCGCTCGCGGCGGCCGCCGCGCAGGGTCTCGTTGGCCACGCTCCAGGTCATGATCGCGGCGTGGTTGCGGTCGCGCAGGATGGCCTCACGCAGCCGTGAGAGCGCCTCCTTGCGGAGGCGGGCGGAGAAGTTCGTGTCGCGCAGGCGCCACACCGGGATCTGCTCCCAGAACACGATCCCCGCCCGGTCGAAGGCCTCGAGCAGCGCCGGGTGCGGGGGGTAGTGCGCACGCGTGAAGTCGGCGCCCACGGCCTGGAGCTGCGCCACTATCTGCTCGTGCTCGCGCGGGCGCAGCGCGCCCCCGCGGTTGAGCGTCTCCTCGTGGAAGCTGGCCCCGCGCAGGGACAGCGGCCGGCCGTTGAGCGTGGCCTGTCCCTGCTCGTTCACGGCCCACTCACGTATGCCGAAGCGCACCGTGGTGAGCTGGCCGCCGGCCAGCCGGACGTCGAGCCGGTAGAGATTGGGCGCGTCCGGGCTCCACTCGCGTGGATCCGGGATCGAGAACGAGCCGCGGAGGCGCCCCAGCCGGCCGCGGCCCAGCCGGCGCCCGTCATCGAAGGCGCCCGTCACGTTGGTGCGCGTGCCGTCCGGCCCTGCGAGCACCGCCCGCTCCACCTCCAGGCGTCGCGTGGCGCCGGTGGCGTTGCGCACCATCCCCTCGACCTCCACCTGCGCCGGGGAGCCACGGCGCGCGATCACCTGCAGGTCGGCCAGGTCGAGCGCCGCCACGCGCCGCAGATAGACCTCGCGCAGGATGCCGCCGTGGTTCCACCAGCCGCGCGGGCGCGAGGACGGCGGCAGGTCGGTGCGCGTCTCGCGCCCGTCCACGCGCACGACCAGCTCGTTGCCGCGCTGCTTCAGTCCGCGGGCGCCCATCTCGAACGGCAGGTAGGCGCCCTCGTGGGTGCCCAGCCGGCGGCCGTTGAGCCAGACCGTGGCATGGCGGTTGACCGACTCGAAGCGCAGCCGCCAGTCCTCGGCGTCGCGGTCGCGCGGACGGTCGAAGCGCACCCGGTACCACTGCACCCGCGAGCGGAAGCCGCGGGTGGAGTCGTCACGGGCGTTGAAGGAGTGCGGCACCGAGACACGCCGGAAGCCGCGGTCGTTGCCGGCGCGCTCCCAGTGGCGGCGGCGCCCGACGTCGCGGGTGTCGGCACGGGTGGTCCAGCCGCGGTCGAGGAGGTGGAGGCCGTCGGGGCCGTCGGCGTAGAGGGCCTCCTCATCGGGGGCTCGCGCGGCGGCCGGCACGGCGAGAACGAGCAGGACGAGGAAGGCCAGCAGGGCGGGCATCGGACCATTCCAACACGCCCGACGGCGCAACGCTCCGGTCACCGGTGGCTAGGCCTGGGCTCAGGCCCCCGAACCCTCGAGGACCTGCTCCACGAAGAAGCGGGCTGCCGGGTCGAGCCGGTCGCCGAAGACCTCTTCGGCCACGTCGAGCACGGCGGGGGCATCCGCCAGCCCGAGCTCCGCGGCCAGCAGGCGCAGGTCGTCCTCGTCCTCGCCGGCCCGGTGGGCGAGCACCTTCAGGGCCAGCAGCATCCTGGGAGACGCGACGAGGCAGCGAAGCCCCGGCTCGTCCAGCACGGGCGCGGCCTCGGGATCGTCCCCGGCGAGGAAGCCCTTCACCGCATCGTTGAGCCAGCCGACCGGCAGCCCGAGCTGCTCGGCCACCTCGCCCGCCGCCTCGTAGATGGCGAGCTTGGGCTCGAAGACCGCGTCGATGTCGCGGGTCGAACGGCGCACGTCATACGCGAGCGCGATCGCCGCCCCGCCGACGAGATACATCTCGCCGCGGATGCCCCGCTCGTCGAGCACCCGGGCCAGCGCCGTCAGAGCGGCGACGATCGCCTCACGGTCCATCAGCAGCGGTCGAGCGCGCCCGGCCCGAGGAAGATCCCGCGCCTGCGGAAGGCGGCGGGCGAGTGGACGATGGCCAGCGCGCGCAGGCCTGGAGTGGGGCTCACGAACCAGAAGCGGTCGAGAAAGCGATCGGTACCCACTGCCCAGCCCGGCCGGTCCAGCCCCCGAGCCGCAGCAAGGTGCTCGGCCAGCGCCCCCAGATAGGCGTCCCACCGCCGGTCACCCATCGAGACCGGGCGCTTCTCGATGGCGCGGGCCCGGAGCTCCCCCCGCGGAAGGAGTGCGAACTCGTCCATGAACTCGCGAACCGCAGGCAGGAACTCATCGCCGGCCCGCACACGCCGGGCCACCCCGGCCAGCGACTGCCGGAACGCCCGATCCGGCGGCGGATGCTCGCGCAGCCAATCGTGCAGGGTCTCGACACGGGCAGCCACACGACCATCGTAGTTCCGGTACCGGAAGCCGCACCCCGGAGGACGGCTCCCTAGAATCCGCCGCCCGATGCGCCAGAAGGTCCCCGAGACATTCGAGGAGAAGGCCGCCCAGCTCAACGAGCTGCGCGACGCCGCCATCCACTCCGCCTCCGAGACGGCGGTGGAGAAGCAGCACGCCAAGGGGAAGCTCACCGCCCGCGAGCGCATCGAGAAGCTGCTCGACCCCGGCTCCTTCCAGGAGCTCGACACGTTCGTGCGCCACCGCACCCACGACTTCGAGATGCAGAAGAACCGTCCCTGGGGCGACGCAGTGGTCACCGGCCACGGCACCATCGACGGCCGCCCCATGTGCGTGTTCTCCCAGGACTTCACGGTCTTCGGCGGCTCGCTCGGCGAGGTCATGGGCGAGAAGATGTGCAAGGTCATGGACCTGGCGGCCAAGATCGGCTGCCCGGTCATCGGCATCAACGACTCCGGCGGCGCCCGCATCCAGGAGGGCGTGGTCTCGCTCGGCGCCTATGGCGACGTCTTCGTGCGCAACGTGCAGAGCTCGGGCGTCATCCCCCAGATCAGCCTGATCATGGGGCCCTGCGCCGGCGGCGCCGTGTACTCCCCGGCCATGACCGACTTCATCTTCATGGTCAAGGAGACCTCGCACATGTTCATCACGGGCCCCGACGTGATCAAGACGGTCACCGGGGAGGAGGTGGACTTCGAGGACCTCGGCGGCGCCATGACCCACGCGTCGAAATCGGGTGTCGCGCACTACGCCGCCGACGACGAGGAGAGCTGCCTCGAGGACGTGCGCTACTTCATGTCCTTCCTGCCTCAGAACAACCTCGAGACGCCGCCGCGGCTGGACACCGGCGACCCCGCCGACCGCATGGAGGCCGACCTCGACAAGGTCGTCCCCGCCGAGCCCATGAAGCCCTACGACATCCGCGACGTGGTCTCGCTGATCGTGGACAACGGCGACTTCTTCGAGATCCACGAGCACTACGCCCGCAACATCGTCTGCGGCTTCGCGCGCCTCGACGGCCACTCCGTCGGCATCGTGGGCAACCAGCCCGCGCAGCTCGCCGGCGTGCTCGACATCGACTCCTCCGAGAAGGCCGCGCGCTTCGTGCGCACCTGCGACGCCTTCAACATCCCGATCATCACCTTCGTGGACGTGCCCGGCTTCCTGCCCGGCACGAGCCAGGAGTGGGGCGGCATCATCCGCCACGGCGCCAAGCTGCTGTACGCGTTCACCGAGGCCACGGTGCCCAAGATCACGGTGATCACGCGCAAGGCCTACGGCGGCGCCTACGACGTCATGGCGTCCAAGCACATGCTGGCCGACTTCAACTTCGCCTGGCCCACCGCCGAGGTGGCGGTCATGGGCCCCGAGGGCGCGGTCAACATCATCTACCGGCGCGACATCGCCAGCTCGCCCACCCCGGATGAGCGCCGCAGCAAGCTGATGGACGACTACAAGGCCCGCTTCGCCAACCCCTACACGGCGGCCGAGCGCGGCTACATCGACGAGGTCTTCCTGCCGCACGAGACGCGCCCCAAGGTCATCCGCGCGCTCGAGACGCTGCAGACCAAGCGCATCGCCGGGCCCAAGCGCAAGCACGGCAACATCCCTCTCTGAGCTCTGAGGCCGCGGAGGCGACTCAGAGAGGCTGCACCTCGGTGGAGGTCACTCGGCCTCCTCCTCCTCCTCCACGGTCGCGGACAGCTCCGCCACCTGGATCGCGATCAGGCTCGAGGAGTCCACCTCGCCCTCACCGAAGTCGTCTGAGCATTCGAGCACCACGGTGCCCCCGGTCGGGATGGCCGCCTGCACGTGGTCGAGGCCACTGCTGCCCTCCGAGTCGCCCCCCGCGCCGGGCAGCTCGTCGCCGTCGAGCTCGAGATAGCACGACACGGCGGAGAACTGGCCGTGCACGTTGCCCATCACCACGTACATGCCGTCGGGCAGATCGAGCTCCAGGATCGTCTCGTCGCCCTCTCCGAGGAAGCGGTCGTTCTCGCTGGCGATCGAGAACGCGTTGGACGGGCCGCGTGGCCCGGTCGGCCCCGCCGGTCCGGCGGGCCCCTGCGCGCCCTGCGTCCCGGAGCCCGGCGTCGCCTCCTGGGGCGCGCTGAGCGTCGGCGCCAGGTCCTGCGGCCCGATGGAGCCGTCGACTATGTCGATGCTGGTGATCGAGTTCGGCGCGATCTGCTTCAACTGGACGGCATTCGGCCCGATGTCGGCGTGACGGACGTTGTCGTTCACGATGTCGCCGCTGCGAACGGAGTTGTCGGTGACGTTGGCCGCCCCTGCCCTGGTTTCGTCCGACGCCAGCTGGACGGTGGCGTAGGAGCCTCCCCCCAGCGCGAAGAACACGGCGACGGCCGCCATGGTGTTGGCGAACGTGAACCGCGAGCGAATCCCTGCGAGCATCAGTCCCCTCCCTTGCCGTAAACGCCAGCGTGACGAGAAGCGTACCCCGAATCGGGTACATCCGCCAGTGGCGGCGCTCGCGTCGGAGAAGAGTCCGCTCGCCCTAGATCCGCACGTTCTGCGCCTTCACCACGCCCGCCGCGTGCGCCTCCATCACCCCGTGGCAGACGGCCAGGTCCTGGATTGCCAGGCCGGTGGAGTCGAACAGCGTGACTTCGGCATCCGAGCCGCGACCCGCGGCCGTGCCCGTGAGCACCGCGCCGAGGTCGGTGACCTCGTCGCGCGTCACGCGCCCGGCGGCCACCGCGCCGGTCAGCTCGCCGCCGTGGGAGGCCTGCTCCCACTCGTCGCAGAACAGCCGGCACGCGGCGACGGCGTCCACGGATGCCTCGGCCTTGCCCGGGCCGTCGGCGCCGAGCATGTTGAGATGCAGCCCCGGGCGCAGATCGCCGGGGCCCACCACCGGCTCGTGCCCCGGCGTGACGCAGGTCACCAGGTCGCAGGCCAGGGCCTCCTCGCGCGAGCCGGCCTCCCAGCCCAGCTCGCCCGCCAGCGCTCCCGCCACGTCCGGGTCCGGGTCGAAGCACACGCCGGGCCCGTACTCGGCCGCCGCCAGGCAGCGCCCCGCCCACGCCCCATGCAGGCCGCAGCCCACGATGCCCGCGCTCGCGGAATCCTCGCGGGCGAGCTCCTGCGCGGCGATCGCCGCCACGGCGCCCGTGCGCAGGGCGGTGACCGCGCGGGTGTCCACCAGCGCCAGCGGCCGCCCGTCGTCCGCGCTGGACACGCAGATCACGCCCATCACCACCGGCAGCCCGCGGGCGGGGTTGCGCGGGAAAGAGGTCACCCACTTGAGGATGGCCAGGCCGCCGCCGCGGGCCGGCATCGCGCGGAAGTCCCCGTGCTCGACCGTCAGGTAGGTCTTGGCCGGCATCGCCCACTCCCCGCTCGCGTGACGCACGAAGCCGTCGCGCACGCGCTCGATCGCCTCCAGCGGCGGGACCGCGGCCAGCACCGTGTCGTGGTCGAAGACGGGCAGCTCGGGCATGGCGCGGCGACGATACCCTGCCGCCCGTGACGCGCAACGGACAGCAGCGTCCGGCACGGCCGCGCCTCGAGATCGCGCACAGCTCGGCCACCCCGGGCGAGGCCGCCGCAATTGCGGCGGCCATCGAGCAGTTCCTGCACGACACGGCGCCGGCGCCCGCCGCGCCCGCCGCGCGCATCAACCCCTGGCTGCGCGCGGCCCTCTACGAGAACGCCGGCCTGGACCCCTCCAACTCAAACGCCTGGGGCGACGGCGAGCCCTGGGGCCGCTGAGCGCCACGCGCTACCCTTCCGCGCCGCATGACCGACGAGGCCACCATCCACGAGCTTCCGCCCGCGCGCGTGAAGGAGCTGAGCGACGCAGGCCAGGCGCAGGTGGTGGACGTGCGCACGCAGGAGGAGCGCGAGGCCGGCCACCTCCCGGGCTCCGCCCACATCCCGCTCGAGCGCCTCGAGCAGTCCGCCGGCGAGATGGACCGCGAGTGGCCGGTCGTGTTCTACTGCCGCGGCGGCGACCGCTCCGCGATGGCCGCCGACGCCTTCCGCGCCTCGGGCTGGGACGCGAGCAGCATGGAGGGCGGCATCGTCGCCTGGGCGGAGGGCGGATTGCCCCTCGAGCCCGAGCGCGGCGAGATCGGCTCTCCGAGCGGCCTCCCGCCCAAATAGCCTTAAACCAGACCGGGTTTTGTTATATTCGCCGTCCCCCGGACGGAGAGCAGGAGGACGCGCACGCATGGAGCCGGTCACGACGCCGAAGAAGGGCCGCAAGGGCTCGCTCGAGAACCCCGAGGTGATCGAGGACGTCCCGGGCCACGTCATCCCGATCCTCGAACGCGAGTTCGACGACTTCGACAGCGAAGCGGGCAGGTTCCTCGGCGGCGAGATCAACGAGCTGCAGTTCATCGGCTTCCGCCTGAAGCAGGGCGTCTACGGCCAGCGCCAGGCCGAACGCCAGATGATCCGTGTGAAGGTCCCGTTCGGCGGCATCACGCCCGACCAGATGGACGCCTTCGCCCATGTGGTGGAGAAGTACGTGCCGCTCGTCAAGGGCCACATCACCACACGGCAGAACTTCCAGCTGCACCACGTGCCGCTGCCCGATGCGGCCAAGCTGATCCGCGAGCTCTCCGACGTCGGCCTCTCCTCCCGCGAGGGCTGCGGCAACACGGTCCGCAACGTCACCGGTGACCCCTGGGCCGGAGTGAGCGAGGGCGAGCTCTTCGACCCCACGCCGTACGCCGGTGCCTACGTGCGCTACTTCGTGCGCCACCCCACCACGCAGCTCATGCCGCGCAAGGTCAAGACGGCCTTCACCGCCACCGACGACGACGTGGCCATCACCGGCATCCACGACATCGGCTTCATCCCGCGGATCAAGGACGGCGTGAAGGGCTTCTCGATGGTCGTGGGCGGCGGCACCTCGATCATGCCCCGCGTCGCGCCCGAGCTCTACCCGTTCGTGGCCGCCGAGGACGGCGAGTACCTCAAGGTCACCGAGGCCGTGCTGCGCATCTTCGACCGCCAGGAGTGGCTGCGCGTGAATCGCGCGCGGGCGCGGATCAAGGTGTTCGTCGACAAGTTCGGCATCGACGAGCTGCGCAGCCAGGTGGAGGAGGAGCTCGAGGGCGACTGGGTGGCCGAGCGCGACTTCACGCCCAGGACGTTCGACCACGACGAGCAGGTCAACGCCCCGGCGCCGCCCGCCGCCCCCGGCAGCGCCAACGGCGACAACCGCGAGTTCCGCCGCTTCATGGAGGGCAACGTCAAGGCGCAGCGCCAGCAGGGCTTCTCCACGGTGCAGGTCAAGGTCACCCGCGGCGACCTCACGCCCGAGCAGTTCCGCGGCCTCGCGCAGATCATGCGCGAGTTCAGCGGCGGCTACGCCCGCACCACCGTGCACCAGAACCTGGTGCTGCGCTGGGTGCGAGACGAGTCCGTCTACGACGTCTGGCAGCGCCTGGGCGAGCTCGGACTCGACGGCGCGGGCGCGGACGAGATCTCGGACGTGGTCAGCTGCCCCGGCACCGACAGCTGCAAGCTCGGCATCACGAGCTCCATGGGCCTCAACCGAGCGATCACGCAGCGGCTGGAGGAGATGCAGATCGACGATCCGCTCACGCGCAAGGTGCACATCAAGATGAGCGGCTGCCCCAACGGCTGCAGCCAGCACCACATCGCCAACATCGGCTTCTACGGCGCCTCGATCAAGGCGGGCGGCCGCACGATGCCGGCGTATGTCGCCCACCTCGGCGGCAACTACGAGGGCGGCCAGGTCGTGATGGGCACGCGCCTCAAGGTGCGCCTGCCCGCCAGGCGCGTCCCGGACGCCGTGGAGCGCTGGCTGCGCCACTACGAGCAGGCCCGCGAGGACGGCGAGGAGTTCAACGCGTTCCTCGAGCGCGTGGGCGCGGCCGAGATGGAGGCGATCGTCAAGGACCTCGCGCTCCCCGTGGATTTCAGCCTGGAGACGATGAACCACTTCATCGACTGGCAACGGCGCGAGCCGTACCAGGTCATCCGGGGCGAGGGCGAGTGCGCCGTCTAGAGGCGACCCTGGAGGAGGCCGTCGGCCGCCACGGCGACCGGCTGGTCACGCTGTGCTCGTTCCAGAAGGAGGAGTCGATCCTGCTCGACGCGCTGCTGGCCATCGACCCGTCCACGCGCGTGGTGACCATCGACACCGGCGTGCTCTTCCCGGAGACTCTCGAGACCTGGCGCGCCCTCGAGGAGCGCTACGGCGTGAAGATCGAGGTGGAGGACGCCACCGGCCCCTGGACCGGCCCCGAGCACTGCTGCAGCGACGCCAAGGTGGCAGCGCTCGAGCGAGCGCTCGGCGGTGCGGAGGGCTGGGTCACCGGCATCCGCCGCGAGCAGTCCCCAACCCGCGCGGACGCCCAGCACGTGGAGTACGACGAGGATCGCGGGCTCTGGAAGTACAACCCGCTCGTCGACTGGACCGAGAAGGACCTCTGGCGCCGCATCCACGAGCGCGACCTGCCCTACAACCCGCTCCACGACCGCGGCTACGGCTCGATCGGCTGCGCCACGTGCACGCAACCGGGCAACGGGCGCGACGGCCGCTGGGCGGGCCAGGAGAAGACCGAGTGCGGTCTGCACGTTAGGTAGTAGATGGATCCGCTCGTAATCGCCTTCGGCCTCGGCGTGGGCGTCCTGATCGGCCTCACGGGGATCGGGGGCGGCTCGCTGATGACGCCCCTGCTCGTGATCTTCGCCGGCGTGGCGCCGGTCACGGCCATCGGCACCGACCTGGCCTACGGCGCCGTCACCAAGACGGTGGGCGGCTGGCGCCACTGGCGCAAGGGCACCGTGGACTTCGGCGTGTCCGGCTGGCTGGCGGCCGGCAGCGTCCCGGGCTCGCTGGTCGGGGTCTGGCTGCTCGACCGCCTGCACGAGGCCCACGGGGCCGGCTTCGACGACACGCTGCTGCTGTGCGTGGCGGGCGCCCTGCTCGTGGTGGGCATCTCGATCCTCGGCCGCGCGCTGTTCCTGCCCAAGCTCGTCGCGCGCGAGCGCGACAAGGTGGAGCTCACGCGGCAGGTCAAGGTGGGCGCCGTGGGCATCGGCCTCGTCCTGGGGCTGATCCTCGGCCTGACCTCGGTGGGCAGCGGCGCGCTCATCGGCCTCGCGCTGATCCTCATCTTCAAGCTCACCCCGCGCCGCGTCGTGGGCACGGACGTCTTCCACGCCGCCGTCCTGCTGTGGGTGGCGGGCTTCGCCCACTTCGTCTCGGGCAACGTGGACCTCGCGCTCATGGGCACGATCCTCGTGGGCTCGATCCCCGGCGTCTGGATCGGCAGCGGCCTGATCACGCGGGTACCGTCGGACGGGCTGCGGCCGGCGCTCGGCTGCGTCCTCCTGGGCTCGGCGCTCGGGGTGGCCTCGAAGGCGGGCATCGACGTGCCGGTGGGCCTCATCGTGGGAGTGCCGCTCGGCGCCGGCGTGCTCGCGTGGCTCATCCATCGCGGGCGCCCGGAGCAGCCGGCGCCCGAGCCGGCCGTCACCCCCACCCCGGTCCCGGAGAACGCATGACCCGCACGTATGAGCTGAGCCATCTGCGCGCTTTGGAGTCCGAGGCCATCCACATCATGCGTGAGGTGGCCGCGGAGCTGGAGCGGCCGGTGCTGCTGTTCTCGGGCGGCAAGGACTCGATCGTGCTGCTGCGCCTGGCGGAGAAGGCCTTCCGCCCGGGCCGGTTTCCGTTTCCGCTGATGCACGTGGACACGGGGCACAACTTCCCTGAGGCCATCGAGTTCCGCGACCGCCGCGTGGCCGAGCTGGGCGAGCGCCTGATCGTGGCATCCGTGCAGGAGTCGATCGACAAGGGCCGCGTGGTGGAGGAGACGGGCCCGCGCGCCTCGCGCAACCGTCTCCAGACCATCACGCTGCTCGACGCGCTCGAGGAGCACGGCTTCGACGCCGCCTTCGGCGGGGCGCGCCGTGACGAGGAGCGCGCCCGCGCCAAGGAGCGCGTGTTCAGCTTCCGCGACGACTTCGGCCAGTGGGACCCCAAGGCGCAGCGCCCGGAGCTGTGGAACCTCTACAACGGCAGGATCCGCAAGGGCGAGCACGTCAGGGTGTTCCCGCTTAGCAACTGGACCGAGCTCGACGTGTGGCAGTACATCGAGGAGGAAGCGCTCGAGGTCCCCTCGATCTACTTCGCCCACCGGCGCCGGGTGTTCCGCCGCGACGGCATGCTCTACGCGCTGGCCGGCTTCACCGAGCTGATCGACGGCGAGCAGCCGTTCGAGGCCACGGTGCGCTACCGCACGGTGGGCGACATGAGCTGCACCGGGGGCGTGGAGTCCAGCGCGGCCACGATCGAGGAGGTCGTGAGGGAGATCGCCGCCACGCGCATCACCGAGCGCGGCGAGACGCGCGCGGATGACCGCGTGACCGAAGCCGCCATGGAAGACCGCAAGCGCCAGGGCTACTTCTAGGCATGACCGCGCCCGCCGCCCCCGCCACCAACGGCCACCCGCCGCTTGCCGCGCCGCCCACGAACCTCCTGCGCTTCGCCACCGCCGGCTCGGTGGACGACGGCAAGTCCACGCTCATCGGGCGGCTGCTGTATGACTCCAAGTCGGTCCTCCAGGACCAGCTCGAGCACGTCGAGGACGTCAGCCGTCGCCGCGGCCACGACGTCCCCGACCTGGCGCTCCTGACCGACGGGCTGCGCGCCGAGCGCGAGCAGGGCATCACGATCGACGTGGCCTACCGCTACTTCGCCACCCAGCGGCGGCGCTTCATCATCGCCGACACCCCGGGACACGAGCAGTACACGCGCAACATGGTCACGGGCGCCTCCACGGCGGATGTCTCCGTGGTGCTCGTGGACGCGCGCAAGGGCGTGCTCGAGCAGTCGCGCCGGCACGCCTTCATCTCCTCCCTGCTCGGCGTCCCCCACCTCGTGGTGTGCGTGAACAAGATGGATCTCGTGGACTGGGACGAGGTCGTGTTCGAGGCGGTCCGCGAGGACTTCGCCGACTTCGCCGCCAAGCTCGACGTGCACGACGTCACCTTCATCCCGGTGTCTGCGCTTCACGGCGACAACGTCGTCGAGCGCTCCCAGACGATGGGCTGGTACGAGGGCCCGCCGCTCCTCTACCACCTCGAGCACGTGCACATCGCCTCCGACCGCGACCTCTCCCAGGCGCGCTTCCCCGTGCAGTGGGTGGTGCGCCCGCGCTCGGACGAGCACCACGACTACCGCGGCTACGCGGGCCAGGTGGCGGGCGGCGTGCTCCACCCCGGCGACGACGTGGTGGTGCTGCCGTCCGGGCGCACCACGCGGGTGGCCGCCATCGACACGTTCGACGGCGAGGTCGAGGCGGCCTTCCCGCCCATGAGCGTCACGCTGCGCCTGGAGGACGACGTGGACGTGTCGCGCGGCGACATGATCTGCTCGGCAGGAGCCGCCCCGCGGCAGGCCCGCCAGATCGAGGCCCGCGTCTGCTGGATGGCGGATGCCCCGCTGCGGCCCCGGGGCCGCTACCTGCTCAAGCACACGACCCGAGCCGTGAACGCCGTCGTGGACGAGGTGCGCTCGCGCGTCGACGTGCACACGCTCGAGGAGGGCGACCCCGGCGAGGGCCTCGGCCTCAACGACATCGGCACGGTGGTGCTGCGCACCAGCGCCCCGCTCGCCTGCGACGACTACCGCCGCAACCGCGTCACCGGCAGCTTCGTGCTCATCGACGAGGGCACCAGCGACACGGTGGGCGCCGGGATGATCGTCGAGGCGGCGGAGCTGTAGCCCCTACCCGGCCGGCTCAGGCGGGGCCGGCAGCGTGACCTTGTAGACGTCGATGGCGCTGCGCCCCGCGAAACCGAGGTTGAAGTCACCGGTGGCGCCCCAGTAGGTGAAGCTGCCGTCGGGGTTCTCCTCGTGCTTGAACACGTGCGACACCCAGGTGTTCGCGTTCTCGGGGATGAACCAGCCGGCCTCCGAGAACTCGATCGTGCCGTCGTCGTGCTCGACGAAGTCCACGACCTGCGTCCCCTGCGAGTACCAGCCCATGAAGATCCGGTTCTGGCCCGGGATCTGCTGGAACACGTGGGCCGTGCACAGCGACGCCTGCGGCCCTGTGCGGACCGGGGCGCGGTAGATCGCCTTGTCGCCCTCGGGCGTCCGCGCGTAGGCCTCGAACGCCTCCTCGGGCGTTCCCGGCCCGTCGGTGTCGAGCGCGTCCACCCGGTAGGCGTGGATGCCGCCGTTGCCCGTGGGGTTGTCCACGCCGGGGAGGCAGGTGGCGCCCGGCGGCAGCACGCCGCCGCCACGCTCGTCCGTGGCGAGCACGAAGTCGCCCGACCCGGTGAGCTCGGCCTCGTGGTCGAAGTCGATGTCCTCCGTGGACGGATACGCGGGCGTGAACGCGCCCGTGGCGCTCTCACGGCCCATGTGGTGTGCGCTGCCCACGTGCCGCACGCCCGTCAGCGACGGAGACCCCATCTCGATCCAGCCGGGCACACTGAGGTCGGCGCCGTTCTCACCCATCACGCAGTCCGTGACCTGGGCGCCGGTGCCGAACGGGCCCACCGACGAGGTCTCGCGCACGCGGCAGGGAAGCGGCTCGCCGAGCGGCCTGTCGTCCGAGAAGTCGTCCGGGGTGCCGTTGTCGTCGAACGCCCCGCTCATGTCGAGAACGATCATGGCCGCACCGCCCGCGCAGGTGAGCCTGTCGTCGGGGTAGACCTCGAGCTCGTGGCAGCCGTAGATCGAGCCCTGGTTGGTGTGGCCGAGGGCGATCGAGGCGCTGGGGTAGCGGTAGCGGTACACCTCGGGCCGGCAGGCCTCGCGCTTCTGCTCGGTGGTGGCGCCCGCGGGGAAGTCCATGCACGAGGACATGTCCACCACCTCGAAGCCGTCGAGCGAGCGGCCCGCGCCGCTCTCGGGATCCTCGTTCGCCCGGTTGCCGTCCTCGTCCACGCCCACCGAGTCCGAGGTCACGGCATAGGCGATGTGCGGGCGCTTGGGATCCACGTTCACCGTGTGCGCCTCGCCGATGTGGCTCGTGAGGCCGATCTCCACCGGATTGGTCACGTCGCTGACGTCCACCAGCTCGAGTCCGCCCTGAGGCGCGTCCACGAGGCCGAAGCCGCCCTGGTCGTGGCAGCGGCCCGGCGCGTCCGTGGCGTCCACCAGGAGCTGGGTGTCACGACGGTCGGCGAACGGGTTGGGGGTGTTGAGGATCGTCTCCCCCTTCGGCGTGGCCTCCACGTCGTGCTGCAGCCCGAGCGCGGCCGACGGGTCGCTCACGCACGACGCCGACGGCTGGCTCGACACGTACGCCGGCGCCACCGCGCCGTCGTCGGTGAGCTGCACGATCGTCTGGCCGCCGCCGTTGGGGCCGATCCCGAGCGTGCCCGCCGAGGCGAAGATGTCGCCTCCCTGGGAGAAGAAGTCGATGTCGGTGTGCGGGTTGCCCGTCGGGAAGGTCGTCACGAGCTCCCAGGTGGCGCCATCGCCGCCGGAGTTGAAGTTGCTGGAGAGCGGGACGCCCTCCGAGAAGCTCGGGACCGGATGGTCGAGCAGGGTCAGGCCGTGGCCGGCGAGGGCCTGGCCCGGAAGGGCGAGGGTCGCGGCCAGGCCGGCTGCGACCGCAAGGACACGTCTCATCTTTGGGGTTCCTCCCGACATGAGTGACACGAACCCCTTCCCCCGAGGTCTGTCTACCTCAATGGTCAGGAGCCCAAACCTCGCAACCTCGGACGCGACGCCCGCCGCCCCCTACCGCCGCACCGATCCAGGTGACCGCTGCCCCGGCGCCTGGCGGACATCCCCGTCTACCAGCGCGTCGGCTAACCTTCCGCGGCCGTGTTCTCGAAGGTTCTGGTCGCCAACCGGGGTGAGATCGCCATCCGGATCATGCGCACGCTCGAGGAGCTCGGCGTGAGCAGCGTCGCCGTCTACTCCGAGGCGGACCGTGACGCACCCCACGTGCGCCGCGCCGGCGAGGCCTACCTGCTCGGCCCGGGCCCGGCGAACGAGAGCTATCTCGTGGTGGAGAAGATCATCGAGGTGGCAAGGCAGGCGGGCGCCGAGGCCATCCATCCCGGCTACGGCTTCCTGGCCGAGAACGCCGCGTTCGCGCGCGCCTGCGAGGAGGCCGGCATCGTCTTCATCGGCCCGCCCGCCGACGCCATCGACGCCATGGGCTCCAAGACCCGCGCCCGCGAGCTGATGCAGGACGCCGGCGTCCCGATCGTGCCCGGCACGACCGATCCGGTGGACACGGTGGACGACGCGCGCAAGATCATCGACGACTCCGTCGGCTACCCGGTGGCCATCAAGGCCGCGGGCGGCGGTGGCGGCAAGGGCTTCCGCGTCGCGATGTCGGAGGACGAGCTCGAGAAGGCGTTCGAGGGCGCCGCCCGCGAGGGCGAGAAGTTCTTCTCCGACGCCACGGTCTACATCGAGCGCTACCTCCCGGACCCGCGCCACGTGGAGGTCCAGGTGCTGGCCGACGGGGAAGGCAACGTCGTCCACCTCTTCGAGCGCGACTGCTCCGTGCAGCGCCGCCACCAGAAGCTGATCGAGGAGAGCCCCGCTCCGGCCGTGGACCCGGAGCTGCGCGAGCGCATCGGCAAGATCGGCATCGAGGCCGCGCGCGCCGTGGGCTACCGCTCCGCCGGCACCATCGAGGGCCTCTACCAGGACGGCGAGTACTTCTTCCTCGAGATGAACACGCGCGTGCAGGTGGAGCACTGCGTCACCGAGATGGTCACCGGCATCGACATCGTGCGCGAGCAGGTCAGGATCGCCGCCGGCGAGCCGCTCTCCTTCTCCCAGGACGACGTCGTCATCCGCGGGCACGCCATCGAGTGCCGCATCAACGCCGAGGACGCGTCCAGGAACTTCGCCCCCGCCCCGGGGCAGATCGGGTCCTACGTCGAGCCGTCGGGACCCTTCGTGCGTGTGGACTCGGGCGCCGAGGAGGGCTACGAGGTGCTCCCGCTCTACGACCCCATGATCGCCAAGCTCATCGTCTGGGACGTGGACCGCGAGGCGTCCACCAGGCGCATGCTGCGCGCGCTCTCGGAGTTCCGGATCGGTGGCCTCAAGACGCTCATCCCCTTCCACGCGAAGCTGCTCGCCACCGAGCAATGGGCCAACGGCGAGACCTGCCGCGACCTCGTCGAGGACAAGGGCTGGCTCAAGGAGCTGGCGTTCCCCAAGCCCGAGAAGCCGGCCGAGGGCGAGGAGGAGGCCGAGAAGGTCGAGCGCACCTACGCCGTGGAGGTGTCGGGCCGCCGCTTCGACGTCAAGGTCATCGGCGAGGCCATGGTGCCCAACGGCGCCGGCCCGGCAGCCGGCGCGGCGGCGAAGGCCCCCAAGCGCCGCGAGCGTGGCGGCAGCGGTGGCGGCGGAGCCCCCGGCGAGCTGGTCTCCCCGATCCAGGGCACCGTCCTCAAGATCGCCGTGGAGAAGGGCGCCCAGGTCGAGGAGGGCGCGCTGATCTGCGTGATCGAGGCCATGAAGATGGAGAACGAGATCACGGCGCCCAGCTCCGGCACGGTCGAGGAGCTCGGCGTCTCCGAGGGCGGCTCCGTGGCCACCGGCGACCGCATCGCCGTCATCAAATAGCTGGCCTGCACGGCCGTGGGCGGGGTCAGGTCATGCCCTGCAACGGAACTCGAGCGAAGCTCCCGGTGCAGGGCATGACCTGACCCCTCTTGCACGGCGCCTCTAACGGGGCCGCAGCACGAACAGCCCCTGCTCGATCCCGCTCACCACCACCACGCCCGACTCGTAGTACGGGAAGTTGCTCCAGGCGCCGTTGAACTCCGGCTCGTCGTCGGCCGGGTAGACGTCGAAGAATCCGGTCTCCGTCAGCTCGCCCGCCGCCGCGCTGGAGGCGTCCAGCACTCGCAGGCCCGAGCGGTAGTTGGCCTGGAAGACGGTGTCGCCCTTCGTGTAGAGGTTGTGGTCGATCGAGGTGGACTCGCCCGGATGGGCGGCCACCAGCCGCGGCGCGTCGAGGAACTCGACGTTCCAGATGTAGGTGGTCGTCTGCTCCACCTGCTCGTCCACCTCGTCCAGCTCGTCGTCCACCAGGAAGTGGCTGCCGTCCTCGGTGAGCCAGCCCTGGTGCGTGTACGACGCGCCGGGGTAGGTCTCGCGCGCGAGCTGCACCGGGTTCGACTTGTCGGTGACGTCCGCGATCGTGAGCGTGTCCTCGTTCGAGCTGAGGCAGATCTCGCGCCCGTGGAAGCGCTCGTCGGGGCCGTCGTAGTTCACGCACTGGGTGTCGTGGGTGTAGCCGTCCTCGGAGACGCAGCCCGCGAACTTCGGGTCCTTCGGATCGCGGATGTCGATCATGTGCGGGCCCCCGCCGCCGCAGGTGGAGGTGCCGATCGCGTACGCGAAGCCGGAGTCCTCGTTGATCGCGATGTTGTGCGCGTTGTCCAGCGTGCGCAGTCGGGTCGGATCCGGCCCGAGCTCGACCACGCTGGTGGGCCCGTCCAGCGTGTACGAGTAGTGCGCGTCCTCCGTCCACGTGCGCGGCTCGCTCACGCCGCGCAGGCGGGTGAGGTCGAACACCTGCATCCCGTGGAGCGGCTCCTCGCTCACCACGAAGGCGTGGTTCTCGTACACCTTCACGTCGCGCCAGACGTTGAAGATCGTCTCGACGGGCTGGTGCGAGGGCAGGTCGCCCAGGTACACCGGGGCCTCGGCGTCGGTGATGTCGACGAAGGCGGTGCCACTGGTCTTGCCCATCAGCGCGTACTCGCGGCCGGTCTCCGGGTCGGTCCAGCCCCAGATGTCGTTGCCCTGGCCGCCACCGATCGAGTCGAGCGGCAGGAAGCTCGCCAGGTCCACGTTCTCGCACGGGAAGGGGCCCGCCAGGCCGTCCACGCAGTCGAGGCCCGAGACCGGCTCGGTGGGCACGTCCCCGCCCTCGGGTCCCACGATCGCGCGGCTCTCCACGAACGCACCGCCCTGGTAGGCGGAGTCGGTCACCTGGTACGGGTTGATCTCCACGAAGTAGGTGCCGCTCGCGTCGTTGATGAAGACGCGCTCGCTGGTAGTGCCCGGATTCAGCGAGCTGCCGACCTCGTTGAAGTCCTCGTCATAGACGGTGAGGTCGAAGTCGTCCGCCTCGCTCTCCCAGGCGATCCTCACCTCGACGCCGCCCTTGTTCGTCTCCCAATGGGCGGGATCGATGTCCACGTTCAGCTCGAAGTGGTCGCAGACCGTGTCGGTGGGGAGCGCGCACGCGTCGCGGGCCACGGTGGATCCCACGGGATAGGACTCCCCGTCCCAGCCGCTCGAGCGCTCGTCGAGCGAGACGGTGCCCTTCGACGGATCGGCGGCTCCGGCGCCGCCCACCGCGGCGATCAGCCCGCCGATGGTGAGGACGACGGCGGCCAGCAGCGCAAGGCGTGGGACGACCCGATTCTCCGGCATGCAGTTGCTCCCTGTCTGGGGCGGCCCGCCCCGGATCCCGCATCCGGCGGCGGCGACCGCGATCTTCTGGATCGCTCCCTACCCACTTCGGTAAAGAACAATGCCCATTCTGGAAGAGGCGGCGGAGATGTAGCCTCACGCCGCGTGAGCCACCGGACGGCCGGCCGCCGCCGGCGCCTCATCCCGCTCGTTCTCGCCACCACGGCCACCCAGGCCAGCATCGTCGTGCTCGTGCCGATCCTCGCCGAGATAGGGCGCGACCTCGGCGCGTCCGTCAGCGCCACCGGGCAGGCGCGCACGATCCTGGCGGCCACCGCGGTGATGGCGTCGCTGGCCATCGGGCCGCTGATCGACCGTCTCGGCGTGCGGCCGCTGATCATCTGGGGCGGCGCGCTGGCGCTCGCCGGAGCCGCCGCCACGGCCGCCGCGCCGTCGCTCGCCTTCTTCTACGCGGCGCATGTGCTCACCGGCCTGGGCGTGGCCTGCCTGCTGTCGGCCGGCTTCGCCGGGGTGGCGGCGTGGTTCGACGACCGCGACGGGCCCTGGGCCGTGGGCTACGTGGTGGCCGCGCAGTCCGTCGCATGGCTCGTGGGCAACCCGATCGTCGGGCTGCTGTCCGAGCTGGGCTCCTGGCGCCTGGGCTACCTCGTGCCGGGCGCGTTCGCGCTGCTCGCGCTGGCCGCCGGCCTCGCCGCGCCGCGCACCCGCCCGGTTCGCGCGCCGGACGCGCGCTCGGGGCTTGCCGCCGTGCTGCGCGACCCCAGCGCCCGCGCCTGGACGCTGGCCGAGCTCGTGGCCTACTCGGCGTGGACGGCCGAGCTCACCTACGCGGGCGCCTTCTACGTGCAGAGCTACGGCGTGAGCGAGGCGGGCGTGGGGCTGCTGCTGGCGGTGGGCTCGCTGGCGTTCATGTTCGCCACGCTGCGCACGGCCCGGCTGGCGGAGCGCTTCGACCGCCGCCGCCTGATCGTGGTGTCCGCCCTGGTCATGGGGCTGATGCTCGTGCCGATACTCAACCTCACCCCGTCGGTGTGGTTCACGCTCGGCCTGTTCTTCGTCATGGCGATGTTCGCCGGGGTGCGCTCCACCGGGGCCAGCGCCCTCGGCCTGTCCCAGCTCCCCGACCAGGCGGGCAGCATGATGGCGGCCCGCACCGCCAGCGCCCAGCTCGGCTACATGGCGGGCGCGGGCGCGGGCGGCCTGGTGCTCGCCCTCGGCGGCTTCGGCGCGCTGGGCTTCGCGCTCTGCGCCGGCATGGTTGCCTCCGCCGCCCTCATCGCCCGCGTCAGCGACCCGCGCGCGGCGCAAGTTCTCGCCCCCCGATCCCGTTGAAGAGGTGGAGGAGAGTGACGCGATCCCGGGTCTGATCATCCGTTCCGTTGCCGCGAGCGCGCTGGCCGTGCTCGCCTTCGCCTGCCCGGCGCTCGCCGCGCCGGCGCGCGAGACCGAGCCGATCGTGCTGCACGGGCACGACCTCGCCGACTGGTCCGCGCGCTCGAACCACACGCTGCGGCTGCCCCTGCTCGACCTCGCCGACTGCCAGAGCTTCGACGAGGACTGCGAGCACAACCAATACGCCGAGCCGCAGCTCGACACCCAGGAGCCGGCCCCGCAGGAGGGCACGCCCGTCGACAGGCTGCTCGGCTACCGCTGGAACGGCGGCTGGCAGCAGATCCCGTTCCAGGTGGACGAGCGCTTCGAGCGCTACCTCGCCAACCCGGCCTCCGGATTCTCCGTCTACTCGGGCGAGGACCGCCACACCACCTACGCCTTCCAGCGCGAGGGCTTCCGCTGGACCGAGAGCGATCCGGCCGACCCGTGCCAGGCGCGCCCGGCCTCGCCGCCGGCGGCGGATCCCGTGCAGGGCCTCGACGATGACGACGAGCTGACCTTCATGGCCCGCGACGCCAGCCGTGCGGCGCCTGAGGGTGCCGCCCTGCCCGACGGCATCGAGGCCGCGCGGCGCGTGGCGGTCGCCGACCCGCTGCAGCCCACCGACGAGCTGCGCTACGTCTACGTGATGCTCGCCGCCGCGGATGGGCCCGCCCCGGCGTTCGGCGCCTCGAACGGCTACGTGCAGTACGAGCGCGACGCCAACGCCGACACCTTCGAGAAGTCGGAGTCCAGCTACGACGGCTACGGCAACGCCGCCCGCGGCACCGTGTGCGACGACGAGGGCAACGTGGTGGGCACCGACGAGCGCCGCCGCCCCCGCGACACGGCCTGGATCACCACCGACCGCTACCGCTTCCGCTACGACGGCCGCTGGCTCATGACCCAGATCCGCATCTCCGGCGATGGCGGCGCCAGCTACGGCCCCGACCTGGTCGACCGCTGGAAGGCGCGCGCCTTCGCCCAGGACCCCGGTTCGGAGACGCCCTGCTGCGGCTTCGAGGAGGAGGACACCAACTGGGGCGGGTCGAGCACGCTGCTCGGCGAGCTGTCGGGCCCGGTGCGCACGATCCGCGAGACCTGGGGCGCGGACTCCGGCACCAACGTCATCCGTCGCGAGACCTTCTACCGCGACGAGCTGCGGCAGGCCAACTACCTGCGCGTGCATCCCATCCCGCCGCTGGACGGCATCTACGCGCAGTGGGACTTCAACGCCGGGCAGGTCACACGCTTCTACAACTCGAAGCTCCCCGACGGCGTGCCCGTGGACGGGCGCAACGACGAGCTCATCGGCAACCTCGACGACCCCTGCAACGAGCGCTACGACGGCAACTCCACGAGCGTGTTCGACCAGGGCTTCCGCAGCATCTACCGCGATCTGCAGCTGTGCGAGCTGCTGCCCTACCACCAGAGCGTCGACATCCCGGACCTCACCTTCTCCGAGCCCAACGCCGGGCTGGGCTGGAACCAGACGTCGGGCCCCGCGGGAACGATCGTCGACCGCTACAGCGCCCGCCTGGAGGACGCAACGCCCGGTGGCGTGCTGCAGTCCCTGCTCGCCGTGCCCTACTACCGCGACGACGCCTGCTTCGACGACGGCACGGGGTCAGACCCCGGGCCGAAGGTGCGGCTGCGCTCGGGCGACGAGCCCGACACCTACGGCGACCCACCGCAGCCGCGGGAGTGCTGGGAGCCCGAGGACGGGATCCCGGACGGCTCCGAGCGCTTCTTCCAGGGCAGCATCGGCACGCACGGCCTGCACCTGCTGCTGATCGCCGAGTCCGACAACCTGCGCCTCACCATCCCGACCACCGAGATCGTGGGCGAGCAGCGGATGGTGATGCTGCCCGGCGACCTCGGCAACGTGGGCGCCCGCTACGGCCAGGGCTTCGAGCGCCCGCTCGTACCCGTGATCACGCCTGTCGCCGGGTAGTCAGCCGAGCGGCTCCACGTAGATCGGGCTCGACACGGCCTCGATCGTGGTGGTGCGCTGCAGCTGGAGCCCCCAGCGCCCCGGCACGGGCAGGGTGAAGGGGAACGTGAAGTCGTCGCCGAGCACCGGCACCACGAAGACCGGCAGGCCGTTCCAGGTGACCAGAAGCTCGTAGGGATCGGGCTTCTTCGGGTCGCGCCCCGACAGCGGCGCCGCCCCGAGCACCCGGGCGGTGAACTCCACCGGGCCCGACGTGCGCAGCGTGTCGCCCATGATCGCGGGCGGCCCGCCAGACCCCGCCCTGCGCGCCTCGAAGCGCAGGTCCGGCCCGTCGTTGCCATACAGCTTCACGTATGTGTGCCCCGCCTCGACCCCGCGCTGGATGCCGTCCTCCGACAGCTCGTCCGCGTACACGACCGTGGTGGCCTGACCCAGCGGCGCCTGTGTGATCGGGTCGTCGGCCCGGCCGGCGCGGTGGGAGTCGCTCACGCCCACGGCGGCGATCTTCGCCCCCGTGGACAGCGCGTGCTCGTAGAACGCGAGCGCGGTGACGGTGAACGGGTTGGGGCCGATCTTCAGAGGGTCCTTGAGCCCCGCCGGCCCGGTGGCGATCTCGATGGCGTCCACGTTCCGGTAGTCCGTCTCGCGGTCGGAGTAGTCCCACGGGCAGCCGCGGCAGAGGAACGGGAACAGCGGCACCGCCGACGGGAAGATCGTCGGGTGGTTGATCTGGGTCCAGCCGCCCGACTCGTGCACGTCGCGGAAGATCCGTGACGCCGGCTGATTCCCCCGCAGCCCCTGCAGCCGCCCGTCGGGCAACCGCTCGTACACCGGGCCCGTGCGGTAGTCCACGTAGGCCGCGCTGCCGTGATTGTTGGTGTGGCCGCGGTAGGTGATGATCTCCGAGCTGCGCTCGATGAGCTTGCCCGGGTAGTCCGCCTGGAAGCGCCCGATCTCGCCCCATGCGCTGTCGGTCACGTAGTCGGAGAGCGTGATGAAGTCCAGCCCGGCCTCGCCGAACGCGTAGTCGAAGGTTTCGCGCATCGTGGCGTCGCCGATCGCGGAGTGCTCGGCGTGCACGTGGAGGTCGCCCGCGTACCAGCCGGGCTCGGAGCGCGCGGGCGTGGTGTCGTAGGGCGCCGGCTGGTACGGCTCGTCGGCGTGGGCGGGCGCGTCGCTGAGCTCGATCTCCACGCGCCAGTTCACGCGCCCGTCCGCGTCGCCCTGCTCGCGCGGCACCACGGCCGCCACGCCCAGCTCCACCGCCCACTCGCCGCCCTGGATCGGGCCCGGGCGGAAGCCGCGCGTGGTCTTGCCGGCCACATGCCCCTTGGGGCTGGCCAGGTACTGCGCCTCGCTCTTGAAGCCCTCGGCCGAGATCGTGACGTCCGGGTGGCTGGAGCCGCCCCAGCCGCGGAACTCGTCCTCGCCCCAGAGCGCGCCGGCGGCCGGGCGGGCGTCGTAGATCCCCAGGTCCAGCGTGTGCTTGGCGAGCGACGAGAGCGGCCCGTCATTGGCGTCGTAGCAGTACTTCACGCGCACGGAGGTCGTGCCCGCGGGCACGTCGAAGGGCACGAGCACGTAGCTGCCCTGCCGGTCGCTCGAGAAGCTGCCGCTGATCACGCGATCCGGAGCGATGGCGGCGCCGTCGCACTCGCCCTCGGGCGTGATGGCGGCCGCGCGCACCGCGGCGGTGCCGTGCGCGCCCGCCCCATGCCCCAGCGCGCCGGCCGGCAACGCCAGCAGCGCGAGGAGCGCGATCCCTGCCAATCGGCCCACACGCCAAGTGTAGGGTGCGGCCATGGACTACGAAGCGGTTCGCGCGGGCCTCGAAGCGGCCATCCCGTTCAACAACCACGTGGGGCTCGAGGTCGTCGAGGTGGCCGAGGTCACGGTGGACTGGCACGTCCGCCGCAACGCCTGACGTTCTCGGCGTGCAGGGCGCGCTGGCGGCCGGTGTCGCGTCCGTCCGGCAGCGCCGGCCGCTCCTCTCCGCGCTCGAGCGCGTCGAGGTAGGCGCGGTCCTCGTCGAGCACGCGCAGCGCCTGGTCGCGCTCCAGCGGCGAGCCGTGGCCGGGCACGACCGTGGCGGCCCGCTCGACGAGCGGGGCCAGGCGGTCGAGGGTGGCGCGGTAGTCGCCCAGCCGGTGGACCCCGGGGATCTCCACGTCCGACAGGTAGTCGCCCGGGCACAGCACGCCGCAGAAGGGTGCGAGGACGGCGGTGCCGTCGGCGGTGTGGCCGTCGGCGGGATGCAGCTCCAGCTCCTCCTCGCCCAGCTCGAGCTTCCCGGGCACCGGGAGCGACTGCCAGGTGCCAAGCGACAGCGGGCGGGGGCGCGCCACGTAGAGCTCGTCGTCGGAGTCGCGCAGCTCGCGCTGGGCGGCGCCCGGCTCAGCGCGCAGGCGCTCCGCGGTGGGCTGGCCCACGCCCAGCGCCAGGCCGGGAAAGGCGGCCCGGCCGAGCAGGTGGTCGAAGTCCGCGTGGGTGACCAGCAGCCCCACCGGCTCGAAGCCCGACTGCGCGAGCAACCGGGGCAGCAGCTCCAGCTCGTCCGGGAAGTAGGGCGAGTCGATGAGCATCGCCTCGCCGCCGGCCCGCAGGGCGATGGCGTTGGTCTGCCAGAGCCGGCTCGTCACGACCACCGCGTCGCGGTGGACGGCGACGACCCTCATGCCTCTACGCCACGCCGAGCAGCTTGGCGGCCTCGCGGAGGGTCTTGACTTCCTCCGTGGGCTTCTTCTGGCCGGCCTCGAGCTCCTGCCCGCTGCGGTTGACCCAGATGACCGGCACCTTCTGCTTCAGGCAGGGCTCGACGTCGGTCTCGTAGCCGCTCGCGACGTGGACCCACTTCTTCTTGCGGTCCTCCAGCCGGCGTGCGCACTCCTTGAAGTGCGCGGGGTCCGGCTTGTAGCTGCGCACCTGCTGTGCGGTGACCACGAGGTCGAAGTCCACGCGGAAATGCCGCCGGGTGGCGCCGAGCAGCTTGTCGTCGATGTTGGAGATGATCCCGATCTCGTACTTCTTGGCAAAACGCTCGAGCTGGGCGTTGGTCTCGCGAAAGGCGGACCAGTACGGGACGCTGTTGGGCAGGAACCCGGAGCGCGAGGACTCCAGGTCCCACTCGATCTCCTTGGCCGATCGCACCGCAGTGCGGCGCAGCACCTCGGCATAGAGCTCGTACGACCCGCTCTGGATCTCGTGCTGGATGCTGATGAAGAGCGGGATGACCGTGTCGCGATCCACGGTGAAGCCGTCCCGGTCCGCCTCCGTCTGGTAGGCGTCGTACGCGCCGCCCTCCCAATCGATCAGGGTGCCGTAGCAGTCGAAGGTGACGAACTGGATGTCCTTGGGAAGGGGCATTCGATAGGGTGCGCCGCCCGCCGAGCGGTGCGCGGCGCGGCATTCTACGGATTCATGGACCTCCTCGAATATCAGGGCAAGCAGCTCTTCGCCAAGCACGGCGTTCCGGTGCCCGAGGGACGCCCCGCCACGAGCGTCGGAGAGGCCGTGGAGGCGGCCGAGTCGCTGGGCTATCCGGTGGTCATCAAGGCGCAGGTCCTGATCGGCGGCCGCGGCAAGGCGGGCGGCATCAAGCTGGCCGCCGACCGCTCCGAGGCGGAGCAGCACGCCCAGGCCATCCTCGGCATGGACATCCGCGGCTTCACCGTGCACGAGCTGTACGTGGAGAAGGCCTCCGAGATCGACGAGGAGTACTACGCGGCGGTGGTCTTCGACCGCGGGGCCAAGCAGCCCATGGTCATGTTCTCGCGCATGGGCGGCATGGACGTGGAGGCCATCGCCGACGAGGACCCCGAGGCCATGCGCATGGTCCATGTGGACCCGCTGCTCGGCTTCTCCGACTTCCACGGCCGCCGGCTGGCGTTCGAGGCGGGCATCGCCGAGGACGTCATCCGCCCGGTGGGCGCCATGCTCGGCAAGCTCTACGAGACGTTCGTGGCGGAGGACGCCATGCTCGTCGAGGTCAACCCGCTGCTCGTCACCAAGGGCCGCGAGGTGGTGGCGCTCGACTCCAAGGTCACCGTGGACGGCAACGCGCTCTACCGCCACCCCGACACGGCCGCCTTCCGCAACCCGGGCGCCGAGGACCCGCAGGAGCAGATGGCCAAGGAGCGCGGCCTCACCTACGTGAAGCTCGACGGCAACGTCGGCATCCTCGGCAACGGCGCCGGCCTGGTCATGTCCACGCTCGACGTGGTCAAGCAGGCGGGAGGAGAGCCGGCCAACTTCCTCGACGCGGGAGGCGGCTCCAAGGCCGACGCCATCGTCAGCGCCGTGGAGGTCATTCTCTCCGACCCCAAGGTCACGGCCGTCCTGTTCAACATCTTCGGCGGGATCACGCGCTGCGACGAGGTGGCCAACGGCCTCGTCACCGCCTTCTCGCAGATCGACGTCAAGGTGCCGTTCGTGGTACGCCTCGACGGCACCAACGACGAGGAGGGCCGCAAGATCCTCGCGGACGCCGACCTCCCGAACGTGCACGTCGAGAAGACCATGCTGGGGGCGGCATCCAGGGTCGTGGAGCTGGCGGCGGCGTGAGCATCCTGATCGACAAGGACACGAAGCTCGTGGTCTCCGGCCTCACCGGCCGCGAGGGCACGTTCCACGGCCTCAACAACAAGCGCTACGGCACCGACCTCGTGGCCGGGGTCACGCCAGGCAAGGGCGGTCAGGACGTCGAGGGCGTGCCGGTGTTCGACACCGTGCACGCCGCCGTGGCCGAGGCCGGCGCCGACACCTCCATGATCTTCGTGCCGCCGCGCTTCGCGGCCGACGCCATCCTCGAGGCCGCCGACGCCGGCGTCGACCTCGTCATCTGCATCACCGAGGGCATCCCCGCGCACGACATGCTGCGCGTGTACACGCACCTGCGGCGCGGCGCCACGCGCCTCGTCGGCCCCAACTGCCCCGGCGTGCTCTCCCCCGGCAAGGCCAACGTGGGCATCATCCCCGCCCATTTCTTCTCCGAGGGCAACGTGGGCCTGGTGTCGCGGTCGGGCACGCTCACCTACCAGATCGGCAACGAGCTGGCGCAGCGCGGCTTCGGCAACTCCACCATCGTCGGCATCGGCGGCGACCCGATCGTCGGCTCCTCGTTCATCGACGTCATCGCGCTCTTCGAGCAGGACCCGGAGACGGAGCTGATCGTGATGTGCGGCGAGATCGGCGGCGACGAGGAGGAGCGCACGGCGGAGTACATCGCCGAGCACGTCACCAAGCCGGTCATCGGCTACATCGCCGGCTTCACCGCCCCGCCGGGCAAGACCATGGGCCACGCCGGCGCCATCGTCTCCGGCTCGGTGGGCACCGCCCAGGCCAAGGCCGAGGCACTCGAAGCGAAGGGCGTGCGCGTGGGGCGCAACCCCACGGAGGTCGCCGAAGCGGCCGTCGAGGCCCTCGGCGCCAAGGTCTGACGAGCGAGACGCAAGCAGCGCAAGGACGCAGGGAGCGACGCGTGCTCCGCACGCGAGCGACCGAGGACGCCGCGATGCGACGCGGACTCGCTCGTCAGATGCCTACGCCGCCGCCGGCTGCCGAGCGCGCAGCTCGGCGGGGGCCGGGACGGCGTGGCGCTCGAACGCCTCGGCCGGTGCCAGCGTCTCCTCGCGCTGCGGTGCGATGCCGCGGAACACCGGCTCGAGGATGGGCACGGTGCCGGGCGAGATCATCCTCAGCACGCGCAGCTGCGGCCACGTGCCGGCGGCGCCGACCCGGAAGGCGATCCGCATCACCGGCACGATCATCGCGTCCACCAGCCGGCCCTGGTGGAGGTCGGCCAGCCGGCGCTGCCAGCGCGGCATGGTGGCGATCGTCGCCGCCCGCAGGAACCTGCCGACGAGCCACGCCGCCGGCCTCAGGACCGCGGGCTGCGGCGGGAGGACGACCTCGGCGTTGAGCAGATGGTGCATCATCGCCTGGGTGGCCTCGGAGGCGGCAAGCCGGGGGCGCACGCTCTCGAAGTACTCGCGGACGCCTTCGCGGGTGCGCGGCACCTTGGCGGGGTCGCAGGTCTGCAGCTCGGCGGCGGTCGCGCAGTCCTCCCAGTAGCGGCGCTCGTCCTCGGGGCTGAGCTTGCCGGGCCCGTACCTCTCGTACGCGTAGAGGACGGAGTGCCAGCCGGTGAGCAGGATCCAGAGCTGCGAGTCCGGGTCGTTGGCGTCGTAGGTGAGGCCCGAGACCGGCTCGCGCCCCACGTTGCGGGCGTGGACCTTCATCAGAACCTCCGATGCCTTGACCGCCGTGCGCGAGTCGGCGAACGCGACGGTGGCGAAGTACCGGATCGTGCGGTCATAGCGAGTCCGCGCCTGGGTGCGGACCTTGTTCGTGGCCTCGACCGAGGCGAGGAGGAACGGATCGAGCTCCTCCACGACCACCGCGCGCTGGAAGCCGACCGTCAGCGAAGTCGGGTATCCCCAGACCCGCCAGGCCACGGAGCCGGGACCGAAGAACCCATAGTCGTCCATCGGCTCGGCCCGGCGATCCTTCGCTGCCATGTGATCACTCCCCGGTCGCTGAGAAGTAGCTACGATAGCGTATATACGGTACCGTAGCTACCACGATGCCAGCCCCGGCCGCCAGCCGCACCCGCCAGCCGCGAATGCCGATCGAGGCCCGTCGCGAGCAGGTGCTCGACGCCGCGCTGCGGCTGATCAGCCGGCACGGCTACGGCGCGGCGACGATGGAGGCGATCGCCCGCGAGGCGGATCTCTCCAAGCCGGTCGTCTACAACGCCTACCGCGACCGGGCCGCCCTGCTTCAGGCGCTGCTCGAGCGTGAGGAGGCTCGGGCGTTCAAAGCGCTCGCGGAGGCCCTGCCGCCACAGCCGGCGGACGCCGATGCCACCATGTCGATGCTGTCCTGGCTGCGCACGCTCGCACACGCGATCGCCGAGGACCCGGTGCCGTGGAGGCTCATGCTGGTCCCCGGCCCCGAGACGCCGGAGAGCGTTCTCGATCACGTGGAGGCCGGGCGCGCGTTCGCGCTCGAGCAGGTGGGCTCGCTGATCCGGGCGCTGCTCGACGAGCGGCCCGCGCTGGAGCGGGTGGACCGCGAGCTCGCCTCCCAGGCCGTGCTCGCGATGGCCGAGCACTCCGCCAGGCTCCTGATCGCCGACCCCGAGACCTACACGCCCGAGCGGCTTGCCGAGTTCGGCGAGGCGCTGCTCACATCGGTCCTCCCCCGGCCCTCCAACGGCTGAGCGCGGCGCCGCGGAGGGCGCCCGCTACTCTCGTCCGCGTGCGCCTGCGCCCGTCCGTCCTGGCGATGCTCGTCGTCCCGGCCGCCCTCGCCCCCGCTTCCGCCCACGGCGCCTACACCCACATCGTCCGCGGCGCCGGCTTCGGCCACGGCATCGGCATGAGCCAGTACGGCGCCTTCGGGTTCGCACGCCAAGGCAGCGGCTACCGCGAGATCCTCGCCCACTACTACCGCGGCACCGAGCTCTCCACCGCGGGCGACAGCAAGGTCCGCGTGCTGCTCCAGTCGGGCCGCGAGACGGTCTCGTTCAAGGGGGCCACGCGCGCGCCCGGCAAGCGCCTCAACCCCCGCCGCACCTACCGCGCCACCCGCCGCGGCTTCACGCAGGTGGAGCTGCGCACCACGCGCGGCACCCGGGTCGGCCGCTTCGACGCCCCCCTGGTCGTGACCAGCGCCGACGACGCCATCAGGCTCGGCGGCACGGCCATCGGCGGCGTGCGCAACGGACGCTACCGCGGCTCGCTCGAGATCCGGCCCTCCACCTTCCGCGGCCTCGTGGCCGTCAACGCCGTTCCGCTCGACGGCTACGTCCAGGGCGTCATCCCGGACGAGGTGCCGCCGTCATGGCCGGCGGAGGCGCTGAAGGCGCAGGCCGTGGCCGCGCGCACCTATGCCCTCGCCACCGACGCCGGCGGCGCGGTCTTCGACCAGTACCCCGACACCCGCTCGCAGGTGTACGGGGGCCTGAACGCCGAGACGCCCACCACCAACGCCGCGGCCCGCGACACCGCCGGCGAGGTGCTGCGCCACGGCGGGCGCATCGCCACCACCTTCTTCTTCTCCACCTCGGGAGGGCGCACGGAGAACGTCGAGAACGTCTTCCACGGCTCCGAGCCGGTGCCGTACCTGGTGAGCGTCGAGGATCCTTTTGACGACGCCTCGCCGCGCCACCGCTGGCGCCTCACCTTCAGCCAGCGCGAGATGCAGGCCAAGCTGCGGGGCCTCGTCAAGGGGCGCTTCCGCCGCATCAAGGTGCTGCGCCGCGGGGCATCGCCGCGGATCATCACCGCCGAGATCCACGGCTCGCGCGGGCGCACGCGCGTGCGCGGGACCACCCTGCGCGCGCGGCTCGGGCTCTACGACACGTGGGCCTCGTTCTCGCGCCGGCGCTGAACCGGGCACCCACCCAGCGCGCCCGTTATCGTGGCCCGTCGATGACGGCCGCGGCCCCCACGATCTCGTTCGCGCGCGGCGCCCCCTCGCTCGACATCATCGCCGTCGGCGAGCTGCGCGGCGCCGCCGACCGGGCGCTCTCCAACGACCCGCTGGGCGCCCTCTCCTACGGCACCTCCACGGGCTATCCCGCGCTGTGTGACTGGATCGCGGAGCAGCACGGCGTGGGCATCGATCAGGTCATCGCCACCAACGGCTCGATGCAGGCGGACGCGTTCCTGTTCCAGCATCTCGTGGAGCCCGGCGACGTCGTTGTCGTGGAGGCGCCCACCTATGACCGCACGCTGCTCGCCCTGCGGGCGCTCGGCGCCGAGATCCTGGCCATCCCGCTCGAGGCCGACGGCATCGACGTCGAGGCCCTGGCCCGCGCGCTCGAGGCGGGGGCGCGGCCCAAGCTCGCCCACATCATCCCCAACTTCCAGAACCCGGCCGGCCACACGCTGTCGGAGGCCAAGCGCCGGCGGCTGCTCGAGCTGGCAGCAGCACACGACTTCGTGATCTTCGAGGACGACCCGTACGTGGAGCTGCGCTTCGAGGGCGAGCACCTGCCCACGATGCTCTCGATGGACACGGCCGACCGCGTGGTCTACGCCTCGTCCTTCTCCAAGACGGTCTGCCCCGGCATCCGGGTGGGCTATCTCGCCGGCCCGGCGCCCACGATCGCCGCCATCCGCAAGCTCGCCACGAGCACCTACATCTCGCCGAGCATGGTCGCCCAGGCCATCGTGGCGGAGTTCTGCCGCTCGGGGGCCATCCGCACCTCCATCGAGACGGTCAAGTCGGCGCTCCACGCCCGCCGCGACGCGCTCGCCTCGGCGCTGGAGCGCGACCTGCCCGACGCCCGCTTCGTGGCTCCCCAGGGCGGCTACTTCCTCTGGGTCGAGCTGCCCGAGGGCGCCGACGTGGACGCTCTCGCCTCCGCGGCCCAGGAGCGCGGCGTGATCTTCGTGAAGGGCACCGACTTCCTGCTCGAGGGCGGGCAGAACACGCTGCGGCTCGCCTACTCCGGCGTCACGCCGGAGGAGATCGACGAGGGGATCACCCGCCTCGCCGGCGCCTACGGGAGCCTGGCGGGCGCCCCGGCGTGAGCAGCTCCGCCCCGCGGGTGGACCTGAGCCGCCCGCGCGACCTGGGCCGGCTCATCTCGGACGGCTTCGGCCTGTACGTGCGGCACTTCGGCGTCTTCGTGACGATCGCCGCCGCCGTGGTCATCCCGGTCGAGGTCATCGTCAGCGGGATCGGCCTCGAGCAGATCAGCTCCGGCTTCGGCGACGACCCCACGGCCGCCGAGACCGCGATCCCGCTCGTGGTGAGCTACCTCGTCACGGTCCCGCTCATCACCGGCATGACGATCTACGCGCTGCTGCGGGCCGCCGGCGGCGAGGACCCCAGCAGCCGGGCATCGATCGCGGCCGGCCTCGACGTGTTCGCGCCGGTCTTCGGCGCCGTGATCCTGGCCGCGGTGGGGATCGCCGCCGGACTGTTCCTCTTCATCGTGCCGGGCGTCTATCTCGCGGTGCGCTGGTACTTCGTGGCGCAGGCGGTGGTGATCGACGGACGTCGCGGCAGCGCCGCCCTGCGCCGCAGCGGGGAGCTCGTGACCGGCGAGTGGTGGCGCGTGCTGGGCGTCGCGATCGTGGTGAACCTCATCGTGATCATCCCCGCCGCAGTCGTCGGGCTGCCCCTATCCCTCGCCGCCGAACAGGCCGACCGCGCGGTGCTCGGCCTGGCCGGGTCGATTCTCGCGCAGCTCGTCACGGTGCCCTACATCGCCATCGTCGGCACGCTGCTGTTCTTCGACCTCAGCGCCCGCAAGGCCGGGCGCGTGCCGTCGCCGGTGGCCCCGCCTCCGCCTCCGGGTGCCCCACCGCCGGATCAGGGGGCGCCTCCGCCGGCCCGCCCGCCCGACCCGCCGGGCCTGCCGCCGCGCGGCTAGGGAGGATGTTGCCCTCCGCCGTCCTGCCCTGGGCTGCGTATGACGGCCCAGGGCAGGACAGCACAGCACTCCCACCCTCCCTCACTGCCAACCCGGACGCCCTTCGCCCAGAGCCCACGCGGCGAAAGGACACCGACCGTGGAACAGCTAGGTCCGCGCGGCCGCGCCGTGCTCGCGCGTGGCGATCTCGGCCAATGCGCCGGCCGAGCGGCGGAAGCCCGCCTCCACCTGGCGGTGGAGCACGGCGGCGGAAAGCAGCCTCCCGAACGGCCCGAAGGCCGGCTCGTAGCGGAACGTGAACGTGACCTCGGTGGACTCCCCGCCGAGCGACTGCAGCGTCATCTCGAGGCTCACGTCCTTGGCGATCGCGATGCCCTCGCCGCGATGCACGCTGCGCCGCGGCGGATCGTGCTCGGCCACCGTCCAGCGCGAGCCGCTCTTGATCGGTCCGAGCACCGTGTTGCGCTCCTCATAGGTCGAGCCCAGCGCCGCGGGCCCGTCGGTGCGCACCACCTCGTCGGTGGCGTCCACCCACTCGGCGTAGCGGGCGGTGTCGCAGATGAGGTCCCAGACATGCTCCTGCGGAGCCGCGACGGTGACCGAGACGACGGCGGAGCGCTCAGCCATGGCTAGCGCCCGTACCTGTCCTTGCCGAGCACGAGCTGATCGGGCAGCGCCACGCGCGGCGGCGGCGACGGGTCCGCCACAACCGAGACGGTCTCGGCCACGCTGCGGGTGACCGTGTGGCGGCCGTTGCCGGCCTCCACCGCCACCTCGTCGTCGCCCGAGTTGGCGAGGGTGCCCTCGAGTCCCGGGTGCAGCCCCGACTCCTTGAGGTAGTGGAGCAGGTCCTCGGCCTCGTTCTCGAAGCGCAGCACGCGCACCGCGGCGCCCTCGGCCACATCGGCGAGGGGGACGCCCTGCTCGCGGGAGCCCTCGAAGATCGGGTGGCCGTGGGGGCACGTGGTGGCGTCGCCTATGGCCTTGAGCATGCGCTCCTCGACGATCGGGGACATCCAGTGCTCGAGGCGCTCGGCCTCCTCGTGCACCTGGTCCCAGGGGATGTCGAAGACATCGGTGAGGAAGCGCTCGATCAGGCGGTGGCGGCGCACCACGTGGGCGGCCTCCTCGTGGCCGCGCTCGGTGAACTGGAGCTCCTTGCCCTTCTCGCGGCTGATGTAGCCGTCGGACTCCAGCCGCCCGAGCATCTCGTGCACCGTGGGCGCCGAGAGCTGCATGGCGCGGGCGATGTTGGCCCCGGTGATGGGCAGCCCGGCCTCCCGCAGCCAGTAGATCGTCTGCAGGTACTCCTCTTCGGCGACGGTCGCGGCATCGTGGGACAAGGGTCGGTTCCTCCGGCGGTCAGTGGTTCGCTCCGGCATCGTAGTATCCCGCCCGATGGAGCTCGCCCCCGGGACCCGCGTGCTCGTGACCGGCGCCTCGAAGGGCATCGGCGCGATCGTGGCCCGGGCGTTCGCGGAGCACGGCTGCACGCTCGGGCTCGTGGCCCGGGTGGCGCCCGACGCCGCCGCATTGCCGGGCCAGGGGCACGAGGCGTTCGCCGCCGACGTTGCCGACCGCGCCGCCATCGCCGCCGTCGTCGAGTCGTTCGGCCCGGACGTGGTGGTGGCCAACGCGGGCGTGGCCCACTACAGCTCCTTCCCCGAGCTCGACCTCGACAAGGCCGAGCGCATGACGCACATCAACTGGCTCGGCACGCTCTACACGGTGGCGCCCGCGCTGGCGCGCATGACCGCCCAGCGACGCGGCCACGTCGTGGTGGTGTCCTCGGGCGCCGGCATCCGCGCGTTCCCCGGGGCCTCTGTCTACGGGGCCACGAAGGCGGCGCAGCGCGGCTTCGCCGAGGCGCTGCGCCACGAGCTGGACGGGACCGGCGTGTCGGTGACCGTTGTGTACCCGGGCCAGCTCGCCACCGCCCTGCACGACCACGAGAAGGGCTCCCTCCCGGCGTGGTACACCGGCGCCAAGTCCGCACCACCCGAGCCGATCGGCGGGCTCGTGGTGCGCGCGGTGGAGCGCGACCGCCCCGAGGTCTTCTACCCGTCCAACGTGCGCAGCCTGCGCGTCTTCCACGGTCTCTCGCCACGGATCGCCGACGCGCTCCTGCGCCGGATCCGGGGCCGCTCGGCGGCGCCGCGCCGCGGATGACCCTCCCGCTCGACCCGCCGCTCAAGCCCCAGCTGGCGCGCTCGGCGAAGGCGCTGCCCGAGGGGGAAGAGTGGCGCTACGAGCCCAAGTGGGACGGCTTCCGCATGATCGTCTTCCGCGACGGCGACGACGTGCAGCTCCAGAGCCGCAACGGCCGGCCGATGAACCGCTACTTCCCCGAGGTCGTGGAGCAGGTGCACGGCTTCGACGGCGAGCGCCTGGTGCTCGACGGCGAGATCGTCCTGATCGTGGACGGCATCCAGGAGTTCGACCTCCTCTCCCAGCGCATCCATCCCGCCGCCTCGCGCGTGGAGAAGCTGTCGAAGGAGACGCCGGCCGGGTTCGTGGCGTTCGACCTCCTGGCCGAGGGCGACGAGTCGCTGCTCGACCTCCCCTACGACGAACGCCGCAAGCGGCTCGAGGCCGCCGGTGTGGGAATGCAGGACCTGACCCCGGTGGCGGCGGACCGTGACGACGCCGGCCAGTGGCTCACCGGCCACTCGGAGGGCGTGATCGCCAAGCGGGGCGACGCGCCCTACAGCCCCGGGGAGCGCACCGCCATGATGAAGATCAAGCGCGTGCGCACGCTCGACGCCGTGGTGGCGGCGTTCCGCTTCGGCAAGGCGGAGGGCACGGTGGGCTCGCTCATCCTCGGCCTCCACGACGACGCGGGCGAGCTGCGCGTGGTGGGCCACACCTCCGGCTTCAGCGCCAAGCAGAAGCGCGAGCTGCTTGCGCTGCTGGAGCCCCATCGCACCCACGAGCGCGGCTCGGGCGAGGCCAGCCGCTGGAAGTCGGAGGAGGAGCTCGTGTGGGAGGGGCTGCGCCCCGAGCTGGTATGCGAGGTGGCTTTCGACCACATCACGGGTAACCGCATCCGGCATGGGGCGAAGTTCCAGCGCTGGCGCGAGGACAAGGACCCGCAGGACTGCCGCCTGGACCAGTTGCGCGCTTAGCCTCGCGCTCGAGGTGCGCGGCGCTCGAACGCGATGCGCGTCCCCGAATCCTGTAGACATGGCCTCGTGGCGGAACTGACCGTCCAGCAGGCCGACGTCACCCAGCTCGACGTGGACGCGATCGCCAACGCGGCCAACACGCAGCTCCAGCACGGCGACCCCGCCGAGCGTGCATTCCAGGACGCGCTCGGGTGAGCGGCCCGGTACTCGTCGCCCCGGACAAGTTCAAGGGCACGTTCAGCGCGGCGGAGGTGGCGGCGGCCATCGCCGGAGGGCTGCGCGCCGGCGGGCGCGAGGCGGTGGAGCTGCCGGTGGCCGATGGCGGCGAGGGCACGATGGAGGTGCTCGGCGGCGAGAGCCGCACAGCGCAGGCGAGCGATCCGCTGGGCAGGCCGATCAGGGGCCGCTTCGCGCTGCTGCCCGACGGCCGCGCGGTGGTCGAGGTGGCCGAGGCCAGCGGCCTGGCCCGCCTGCACGAGGACGAGCGCGACCCCTGGGCGGCGTCCACCCGCGGCACCGGAGAGCTGATCGTGGCCGCCGCGGAGGCGGGAGCGCGCGAGGTGGTCGTCGCCGCCGGGGGCAGCGCCACCACCGATGGGGGCGCCGGAGCGCTGGCCGTCCTCGATGAGGCCGGTGTCCGCCCGCGGCTCGTGGTGGCGTCGGACGTGCGCACCGCCTGGGAGGACGCTCCGCGCATGTTCGCTCCGCAGAAGGGCGCCGATCCCGCCACCGTCAAGCGCCTCGAGCAGCGTCTGGACGAGCTCGCCGCCGCCGCGCCCAAGGACCCGCGCGGCGTGCCCATGACGGGCTGCGCCGGCGGATTGGGCGGCGGCCTGTGGGCGCACCGCGGCGCGCAGCTGGTGTCCGGCGCGGCGCTCGTGCTCGACGCGATCGGCTTCGACGCCGCCATGCGCGCCGCGCGCTTCGTGGTGACCGGGGAGGGGCGCATCGACGGCGGCACGCTTGCGGGCAAGGCGGCCGGCGAGGTTGCCACCCGCTGCCGCCAGGGCGGAGTGGGCTGCCACGCCGTGGTGGGCGTCAACGCGCTCGACCCGTTCCGCGCGCGCGTGCTCGACCTGCAGACGGTCACCGTGGCCGGGACGCTCGCCGAGCTCGAGGCGGCGGGCCGGGCCTTGGCGGAGAGGTAGGGTCCCGGCCATGCCGACCGCAGAGATCAACGGACAGAGCATCAACTACGACGTGCAGGGCGAGGGCGACCCGCTCCTCTGCGTCATGGGCCTCGGCGCCGACTCGCTCGCCTGGGCGCTTCAGCTGCCGGCGTTTGCACAGCATTTCCGCACGGTCGTCTTCGACAACCGCGACGTGGGCCAGTCGTCCTACTCCGACGGGCCGTACGAGATCCGCGACATGGCGCAGGACGCGCTCGCGTTGGCGGACCACCTCGAGCTCGAGTCCTTCCATCTGCTCGGCGTCTCGATGGGCGGCGCCATCGCTCAGGAGATCGCGCTCGCCGCGCCGGGACGGGTCCGCACGCTCACGCTTGCGGTCACGTTCGCCGGCGGCGGCGCTTGGGCGCGGGAGCGCTCGCGGCTTTGGGGCGCCCAGGCTCTGACCAGCTCGCGCGAGGACCACCTCGACCTGCTCATGCTCCAGTGCTTCAGCGAGGCCTTCTACGAGAACCCCGAGGGCGTCGCGTTCATGCGCAACATGTTCCTGGCCAACCCCCACCCGCAGGCGCCCGAGGCCTTCGTGCGCCAGCTCGAGGCCAGCGGCCGCCACGAGACCCGCGACCGCATCGGCTCGCTCGAGATGCCCGTGCACGTGATCGGCGCCGGGCACGACACGCTGGTCCCGCCGTGGAAGTCGCAGGAGCTGGCGGAGCTGATCCCGGACGCCAGGCTCACCGTGGTCGCGGACGCGCCGCACGGCGTGAACTGGGAGCGCGCCGAGGAGTTCAACGCGACCGTGCTCGGCTTCATCCGCGAGCACGCCGGCGCCCCCGCCTGACAACGGGGAAAGGGAGCGGGCGCTCCGTGGAGCGCCCGCTCGAACTCGGCCCCTTTCAGCGCAGCCCCGGAAGGGCGCGGAAATCGCCCCGCTCGGGCGTGTGCATCCAGTCCTCGTCGGACTCGGCGGCCACCATGCGGCCGATCGACCCGAGGCCCACGAACAGGAACGCCCCGCCCACGACCGCGAGCACGTCGCTCGCCGCCGGGCCGGCGATGGCCAGGCACACCGCGCCGAACGCGGCGAACGCGGCCATCCACGACTGCACCGCCCGCGCCCGGTACAGGCCCATGGCCAGCACGACCATGCCCATGGCAAACGCGAGCGAGAGCACGAACACCGGGATGAAGATCCCGGCGGTGTCGGTGAACGACTGGTACAGCGCCGTCATCACCGGCGACTCGCCGGCGATGGCCATCTGCCACACCACGAGGCCGTCGATGGCCACGAGCGCGGTGAGCGCCATGAGGCCGAGCATCGCGAGCCCGCCCCCCATGTGCCCCAACGCCACCTCGCGCTCACGCAGCATGTGCATGAGCCCGAGGACCGCCGGCACCGCGACCACCAGGGCCGCGAGCACGAACATGTGCGAAGCGAACCAGGCGTCGAGGTTGCCGGCCACGACGGCGAGCTGGGCTGCCTCGTCCGTCTTGCGGTCGGGATGGACCACCATGCCCACCAGCAGCAGGAGCGGGGCGGCCACCATGCAGAACCCCGCCACGACCTTCCTGAAGTGATGGGGATCGGAGAACCTGAGCATCGAACCCTCCTTTGGATCCGGACACCCTGAACTACCCGAGCTTGTAGCGTTCGTTACTTGTTACCGCCAGCCCGCTGGAGCGGTCAGCGCGACTCGGCCAGTGAGCGCACGACCGCCTCGTAGAACCCCTCGCCGTTGCGCCCCTCGGTGACCTCGACGTTCGCGCGGCCCATGACCGTGTCCCGGATCGACGGGTCCTTCTCCACCGCGTTGGCCACGAGGAAGAAGCGGCCCACGACGTCGGCAACCGCGACATCCTCCTTGGAGTCCCCCACCGCGATGCACTCCTCCGGCTCATAGCCCCGGGCCCGCATGTGGGCCGCCACCGCGGCGTGCTTGGACACCCCGGCAGGGATCAGGTGGTAGCTGTGGGGCGGGCCGCCGAGATCGGGCAGCGAGCCCTTGGGAGCGATCGCGCCGTTGTCCACCAGCCGCAGGGCGCCGTGCCCCTCCGAGCCGAGAAGCGCGTTGGCCTCGTCGGCGTCCACGAGCCCGCGCATCAGGTGCGACACCTCGCGATCGACGTGGAACGGCACGTGGTACTCGAGCCGCCCGGCGTAGCGCTCCAGCAGCAACGCGGGCGCGCCCGAGGCCTCCACCTGTGCGTGGATGGACCGCCCCTCGCGGGGCTGCCAGTCGCCGGTGAGGAAGGTCTCCTCGCCGTCGATCACCATGCCCGAGCCCACCTCGAAGATGTAGGAGGTCTGGCCCAGCAGGCGCGCGTCCTCGTACACCTGGGCGCGGCGACGGCCGGACTTGATGACCACCTCCACGTCCGCGCGGAAGCAGGCCTCGAACGCCCGCACGCCGAGCATCGTGAAGTTGCCGTCGGCGTCGCGCAGCAGCGACGCGCCGCGCCCGAGCAGCGTGCCGTCGAGGTCCGTGTAGACGCAGCGGATCAAGCGGCGGACCGTACCGACGCAAACGGTGGCCGCTCGAGCTGCGCCACCTCGAGCACGCGCCCGTCGGGCCCGAGGAGGGGCGGGAGCTCCTCCTCGGCCAGGCGGCCGGAGTCGCGCAGCCGCCGCAGCACGGCGGCCTGCACCGTGTAGGCCATGCGCCCAAGGTCGAACAGCGACTGGTGCTGGTTGCGCCGCTCGCCCAGGTCCACCTGCGCCATGACGTCCAGGCCGAAGCGCTCGTAGACGTCGATGAGCATGCCTATCTCCACCCCGAAATCGGTGGCGAAGGGGACCTCTTGCAACAGGTCGCGGCGGGCGGCCACCTCGCCGGCCAGCGGCTGCCCGAAGCCCGCCAGCGGCGGGTAGAACGCGGCCAGCAGCGGGCGCGCGCAGAGCTCGGTCACGCGGCCGCCCTCGTTGGGGCGCTCGCCGTCGGGCGTCACGAAGGGGCGGCTGAAGGCTCCCTTGACGAAGCTCACGCCATCGCCGGCGATCAGCGGGGCGATCAGGCCGAGCGCGAAGTGGGGCGAGAAGTCGAGCGTGTCGGAGTCGAGGAAGACCACGTAGTCGCCGCGGGCCACCGACAGCGAGCGCCACAGCGCGTCGCCCTTGCCGCGCGCCGGGCCGAACTCGGGCATCAGCTCGCTCTCGTCGTACACCTCGGCGCCCGCCTCTCGGGCGCGGTCGGCCGTGCCGTCCTCGGAGCTGCCGTCGATCACGAGCACCTGATCCACGAGCCCGTCCAGCTCCCGCAGCGCGGCGACGATGCCGCCCACCGTGATGGCCTCGTTGAGGGCGGGAAGCACCACGGTCACCTCCCCCTGCTTTCTCTCCCGGAGCAAGCGGGGTGTGTGGTCGCTGTTGCCGAAGGTGCGGATCAACGCGGCCCTACTATGCCAAGGCCGTGGCCGTCACTCGCCAAAAGCTCCCCTGGGAGCAGATCCTCGAGACCGGCCGCGGCGAGCGGCTGGTGGCCGAGAGCCGCTTCGGCTCGCGCGCCGCCCGCCCCGCCCCGCTGCCGCCCGAGCTCCATCCGCGCGTGGCCCAGGGGCTGCGCGAGTCGGGTGTCGAGGAGCTCTACGCCCACCAGGCCGAGGCCTTCGAGGCGGTGCGCGAGGGCCATGTGATCGTCACCACCGGCACGGCCAGCGGAAAGTCGCTGGCGTTCAACCTCCCTGTGCTCGACACCCTCGCCCGCGATCCGCGCGCCCGCGCCCTCTACCTCTACCCCACCAAGGCGCTGGCCCAGGACCAGGCGCGCAAGCTGCACGAGCTGCGCATGCCGTTCCTGCGCCCGGCGATCTACGACGGGGACACCCCGCGTGAGGAGCGCCGCGCCATCCGCTCGCGCTCCAACCTCATCCTCACCAACCCCGACATGCTCCACGTGGGCGTGCTGCCCAACCACAGCGGCTGGGGCGACGTGCTCGCCAACCTCGCCGCCGTGGTTGTGGACGAGGCGCACGTGTACCGGGGGGTGTTCGGCTCGCATGTCGGCAACGTGCTACGCCGCCTGCGCCGGCTGGCCAACGCCTACGGAAGCGAGCCGCGCTTCCTGCTGGCCAGCGCCACGATCGCCAACCCCGGCGAGCTGGCCGAGCGGCTCACGGGCCACGACGTCCAGCTGGTGGACACCGACGGCGCGCCGCGAGCCGAGCGCCGGGTGGCGCTCTGGAACCCGCCGCTGACCGACGTGGAGCTGGGCACGCGCGCGTCGCCGCTGGCCGAGGCCGCCTGGCTTCTGGCCGAGCTGGTGCAGCAGGACGTGCGCACGATCTGCTTCCTCAAGTCCCGGCGTGGCGTGGAGCTGATCCAGCGCTTCGCCCGCGAGCGCCTGGAGGCGGACGGGCGGCCGGAGCTGGCCGAGCGCATCGCCCCCTACCGCGCGGGCTACACGCCGGCGCAGCGGCGGGACGTCGAGCGCCGCCTGGCCGGCGGCGAGCTGCTCGCGGTGGTGGCCACGAACGCGCTCGAGCTCGGCATCGACGTGGGCGACCTGGACGCCGCGATCTGCGTGACCTTCCCCGGCACGGTGGCCAGCCTGCGGCAGATGTGGGGGCGGGCCGGCCGGCGCAGCACCGGCCTCGCGCTGTACGTGGCCGGCGAGGACGCGCTCGACCAGTTCTTCTGCCGCCACCCCGACGACTTCCTCGACCGCCCGGTGGAGTCCGCCATCCTCGACCCGGAGTCCGAGCAGATCCACCTCGCCCACCTGCTGGCCGCCGCCTACGAGGCGCCGCTGTCCGACGGCGACGCGGAGACGCTCGGTCCGCGCTGGCGCGGCTACGCCGAGCGGCTCGTGCGCCTCGGCGAGCTGCGCGAGCGCGCCGGGCGCTTCTTCCCGCGGCGCGGAGAGGACTACCCGGCCGGGCGCGTGTCGCTGCGCTCGGCGTCGGTCGACTCGTACGCGGTCATGGACGCCTCGTCGGGGGAGATCATCGGCAGCGTCGAGTCGGCCCGTGCCAACTCCACCGTCCACCCCGGCGCCGTCTACCTCCACATGGGCCTGGCCTACGAGGTGGAGGAGCTCGACGAGCGCTCGCGCCGTGCCACCGTGCGGCCGTTCGAGGGCGACTGGTACACCCAGCCCAAGAAGGAGACCGAGATGTTCATCGAGGAGGTGCACCTGGCGCGCACCGAGCTCGGTGTGGACCTCTCCTTCGGCACCGTCTCGGTGAGTGAGCAGGTGGTGGCCTACCAGCGCAAGCGGATCGCCGACCACGAGGCCATCGATCTCCTCACCCTCGACCTCCCCGAGCAGGAGTTCGCCACCCAGGCGCTCTGGTACTCGCTCCCCGATGAGCTGCTGCGCGAGGAGTTCCCGCTCGACGTCCTGCTCGGCTCCCTCCACGCCGCCGAGCACGGCCAGATCGCGGTGCTGCCGCTCATCGCCATGTGCGACCGCTGGGACATCGGCGGCCTGTCCACCAACTTCCACCATCAGACCGGGCGGCCCACGATCTTCATCTACGACGGCCACCCCGGCGGCGTGGGCATCGCGCGCACGGGCTTCGAGGCGTTCGAGACGCTGGTTGGCGACGCCTTCCGCCTGATCTCGGAGTGCCCGTGCCGCTCCGGCTGCCCCTCCTGCGTGCAGTCGCCCAAGTGCGGCAACCTCAACGAGCCGCTCAACAAGAACGGCGCGCTCGAGCTGATGGACCGCATGCAGCGCTGAAGTTCCCCGCCGGGCTGCCGATAGGTGGCGAGGAATGCGCAGGACCCTCGCCCCCCTCCTGGCGGCCCTCGCCCTTCCCGCCTCCGCCGCGGCGGCCATGCCCGTCGGCAGCGGCGGCGTGCCCGCCGGCGACCCGCCTGCGTCATCCGGCGAGGCATCGGTGCCGGCCGGCACCGGCGGCACGGCCGTCGGCGAGACCCCGCCGCCATCCCGCGGCGAGCGCCCGCGACGGCGCACCCCGCGCCGCCCGCGCTCGTCGGGGCGCCCCGTCCTGCGCAGCTTCGCCCTGAGCACCCGCCGCTTCTACGTCTACGGCGCCCGTGCGCGTGTGACGTTCGAGATCGCGGACCGCTCGCGCGAGGTGCGCGTCAAGCTGGTGGTGCGCCGGGCGGGCTCGCGCAAGGCCGCGGCGGCGATCGACCTCGGTGACCGCCGCACCGGGGTGGCACATCGGGTGAGCCTCGACGGCTTCGTGGACGGCAGGGCTCTGCCCCAGGGCCCGCTCGACCTGCGGCTCTCGGCGCGCGACCCGGGCGGGAAGACGCTGCGGGCGAGCGCTCGCGCGAGTGTCTCGCAGCAGCTCGAGCTCTACTGGCACCGCTTCCCGCTGCCCGGCAGCTTCAGCTACGGCGGCGACGGCTCGCGCTTCGGGGCGGGCCGCGAGGGCCACTCCCACCAGGGCCAGGATCTCAGCGCGCCCGAGGGCACGCCGGTGGTGGCGCCGCGCGGCGGAGTCGTGCAGACCGTGGCCTACCAGGCGGCCGGCGCCGGCCACTACGTGATCCTCGACGGCGCCGGTGAGGACCGCGACTACGCCTTCATGCACCTGCAGACCGGCTCGATCCGCGTGCGCGAGGGCCAGCGCGTGCGCACGGGGCAGCTGCTGGGCGCGGTGGGCAGCACGGGCGCGTCGTCGGGCCCGCACCTGCATTTCGAGGTGTGGGAGGACGGCGGCTGGTACGAGGGCGGCAGCCCGGTGGACCCGCTGCCCTATCTGCGCCGTTGGGACGCCTGGAGCTGACCCGCCCTAAAGCTGGAGGTCGAGGGTGAAGCGGCCGCGCAGGCCGCCGTCGCCGCCCGCGATCGAACCGGTGAGCAGCGCCGGCGGCAGGTCGATGTCCAGCGCCCCGGCAATGCCGCCGAGCTCGGAGAGGAGCATCTCGGCGAGCCGGCCGGCGTCGAGGCGCACGACCACGGCCCCCTCGGCGCCCTCCACCTGCTGCGGCTGCTCCGAGGCGAGGTCCGCGGCGCGGCGCGAGTCGTTGGCGAGCACGAAGACATCGTCCACGACGCCGTACACGATGCCCTCACCACCCTCGCCGGCCACGGCGTAGAAGTCCTCTCCCGAACGCGGCCGGGCGACCCCCACCTCGCCCAGCCCGGCCCCCTCCGCGAAACTCGGGATCACCCGCACCAGCCGCTCCAGGGTGCGCTCGAATGCCTGCGGGTTGGCCAGCTCGGAGCGGACCGCGAAGTTGCCCTCGAGGTCGATGGCGACCGACGTGTCGCCCGTGAACTGGCCGACCAGATCTCGGTCCAGGTCCACGTCCAGCCCCTGGGCGATCTGCCGCTTGGCCGTCTCGAACTGGGCGAAGCCCTCGGGCGACACGGCCTGCGCGACGGCCTCGGCGAAGGACACGATCTGGGCGGGGTCGCGGATGCCGGCCCCGATCTCGCCCTCCTGCCCGATCACCGGCGGCGCCTCGTCGCCCGAGGCGATCGGCAGCTGCTCCTCGCCGAGCTCGCCGTCGCCCGTGTTGAGGGCGAAGTCGATGGCCACGCTGCCGTCCTCGATGGTCGCGGTGGCGGCGAACGTCTCCAGCGCGTCCACGAACGGGACGCGGCGAGCCGTGGCGGTGGCGGGATCGGATTCGAGCAGAGCGCCGACGTTGCCGTAGATGCGCGCGGCCGCGTCGTCGGGCAGGTCATCGAAGGCGTCCTCGACGTCATCCTCGCGCAGGCGGTCGTCCTCGCCGCGCTGCTCCAGGGCGGCCCGGAGCTGCTCCTCGCTGTCTGAGAGCACGAGCACGTCGTCGTTCACGGCGATGAACGTGCCATCGTCGCGGTAGAGGGTGGCGCCCTCTGCCTCGCCGGCCTCCTCGGTGCCTTTTTGGGCGAGGTCCTCGAGCTTGTCGGCGTCGTCGGTCTGGAGCGCGGCCACGAAGCCCTCGACGTCGTCCGCCAGCAGGCTGCGCGGATCCGCGATGCCCACCACGGCCTCGTTGCCCAGCAGCGGCTCGATGTCCTCCTCGAAGTCCACGTCGCCACCCTCGAAGCGCTGCTGGAGCTGCTGCAGCAGGATCGGGCCGAAGGGCAGGTCGCGCGCGGTCTCCTCCGCCGCCTGGGCCTGGTCGCCCTCGAGGTCGGTGGAGACGATCAGCGCGAGCGGGGCGTCCTCGGGCAGATAGCCGAGCGCCTCGTCGAGCGGGCTGTCGGCGTCGGAGCCGCCGCAGCCGACGATGGCCAGGCAGGCGGCGGCGAGAGTGGCGGCGAATCGGCTCACGAGCGGCGAGGAAGGGTAGCGGCCGGCAACCCGAACGGAGTCAATCGCCCGGCGGGCGCTCGATCAGCTCGATGCGGTAGCCGTCGGGGTCGCGCACGAAGCAGAGGCGCGACCCGCCCTCGCGGACCGTGTACGGCGGCTTCTCCGGCTCGATGCCCTGCTCGGCGAGCCGCTCGAGCGCGCCGTCGATGTCCTCGACCGTGACGGCGATGTGGTTGTAGCCCGTGCCGAGCTCGTAGGAGTCGACGCCGTGGTTGTAGGTCAGCTCCAGGCGCGCGCCGTCGCCGGGCAGGCCCATGAAGACGTTGACGGCCTCGTCGCGGATGGGCATCCGCGCGAGCTCCTCGAACCCGAGCCGGGTGTAGAAGTCCACCGAGCGATCGATGTCGCCGATGCGGTAGCAGGTGTGGATCAGCTGGCTCATCGGAGGCGACCTTAGCGGCTACCATCCGCGTCCGCGGCCGGGGCGGCCGCCTCTGGCGAGGTAGCTCAGTTGGTAGAGCACACGACTGAAAATCGTGGTGTCGCCGGTTCGATTCCGGCCCTCGCCATTTTCGCGAAGGGCGTCCGTTTGCAGGCCTTTGTCTGCATCGGAGGCCACTGGCAGAGGCCGTAGGAGGGGCGGGTGTAAACACGGGGTAAACGCCCGGCTCGCCGCTCCGGCGCCGGATCGAGCAGTTCACCGCGCCTTCCGGGGACGATGGACACCGATCCGCCGCCTGCTGTGACGCTGAACGTCCCGTTCCCGCCTACGGTGATCGACACGATCGTCGCCCGCCTGGCAGAGCGTGCGGAGCGCTCGCAGCCGGCCGCGGTGGAGCGGTGGGTGGGCGTCGCGGACGTCGCGGCACACCTGGGCTGCAAGCGCCAGCGGATCTACGACCTCTACCGACGCAAGTGCAACGGCATCCCACACCGCAAAGAGGGCGGGCGGCTCCTGTTCAGGCTGTCGGAGATCGATCGCTGGATCGAGAGCGGCCATGCCGCGTGAACGCGCGGACGCCGGACTCAGCCCTCTTCGGCTCGTCTCGGACCTTCAGAAGGAGGCCGAGGTGGCAAGCACTGCCAAGACGAAGAAGACGAACACGCCGGGCGTGTACCGCCGCGGCGACAGGTACCTCTACACGTACCGGTTGGAGGGCCGCCAACGCTGGGGGACGGCCGATCCGCTGGACGAAGCCCGCCGATCCAAGCGGCACGCCGAAGCGGACGCCGACCGCGGCGAGCTGCGCGACCTCTCGCGCGTGCGGTTCGGCGAGTTCGCACTCGACTGGATAATCACGTACCAGGGCCGCACCTCTGCGGGGTTCCGCGAGTCCACTCGCCGCAGCTACCGCCAGATGCTCACCGACCGGGTGATCCCCTACTTCGACGGGGAGCGACGGTTGCATCTCGCCGAGATCCAGCCGCGCGACGTCAAGACCTTCGTCCGCTGGCTGATCGAGCAGGAGGATCCGCGACGCCCCGGGCGGCTGCTGTCGAAGTCCACGATCCGGCAGCACGTCGCCGTGCTGCGAGCGCTGCTCGGCGACGCGATGGAGGAGGGGGCGATCCGCACCAATCCTGCGGCTGGCGTTCGCGTCTCAGTACCGGAGGGGGACGGCACCGGCCGGGAGCCCGCCACGAGCGGCGCGCGCTGTCCATCGGCGAGCTGCAGAGGCTGCTGACTGAGGTGCCCGCGGACTGGCGACTGTTCTTCGAACTGCTCACCCACACGGGCCTCCGCATCGGCGAGGCGGTCGAGCTGCGCTGGTGACGCGACCTCATCCTCACGAACGTGCCGTACGTCAAGGTGCGCTGGCAGTTCGCGGACGGGCGGGTTTGCGAGCCGAAGACCCGTTACGGCAAGCGCGACATCCCACTCGCGACCGGGCTCGTTCGCAGGCTCGCAGCCGTTCAGCCACCCGCGGGCTGAAGGCAAGCTCGCGTTCACGACCACGACCGGAACCAGGCTGAACCGCCACAACCTCTACCGCGACGTGTTGGGGCCCGCGGCTCAGCGCGCCGGCCTCGAGTGGGTGACACTCCACGCTTTCCGCCACACGTGCGCCTCGCTTCTGTTTGCGCCGGTGGAGCACGGCGGCGGTGGGAAGAACGTCAAGCAGGTGCAGGAGTGGCTCGGCCACCACTCGCCCGCCTACACGCTCAAGGAGTACGTCCACCTCATCGACTCCGGCGTCGGTGACGCCAGCTTCCTTGACACCGCTACGGCTGAGGGACCTTCGGTTCCGTAGTCTGGAGAGCGGTGGAGGCCTACGCCTCCGTCTGGTTGGACCGGGTTGCTTTGGCCGGGTGTGGGACGAAGCTCGGGACGAACTTGCTGCCCGATGCCGGCTCCGGGGCAAGCGCCGCTTCGAGAGGGCCGGGCGAGGAACGCAAAGCAGCGCCTTGCCCTCATGGGCCCTCGCTCCCCGCGACCCGCTCCGGTCGACTCGGCCGCTCGTAGGCCGCCTTCCATACCTGCTTGGTGCGGTGGAGGAGGGAGCGCCACTCCTCGATCCCGGGCATCGCCTGGGGCAGCGAGCGAAGCGTGCGCGACCAGGCGTCCTCGAAGGGGTGGCCTCGGTCGCGGTAGAGCCGGAGCATCGCCCGCACGTCGCTGGCGGGCGACGGCGTGTCGACGAGCTCGAGCAGCGAGGGGCCGCCGAACCCTCCACGGTCCACGGCCGGCGGCGCGTGCCCCTCTGACGGCGCTCATCGCAGCGGTCGCTCGTTCGCTCCGCGGGCCGTGGCAGGCTTCGGCGGCGTATGAGCCGGCCGGTGGACTTGATCGCGGAGGCGCGTCGTCAATGGGAGCGGCGCTGGGGGAGCGGCTCGGCGGTGCCGATGGCGGCGGTGACGTCGATCATGCGCGTCGAGCAGGTCCTGATGGCCGAGCTCAACGAGCTGTTGAAGCCGTTCGATCTCACGTTCCCGCGCTACGAGGCGCTGATGCTGCTGTCGTTCTCCCAGCGAGGAGAGTTGCCACTGGGCAAGGTCGGCGAGCGCCTGCAGGTCCACCGCACCAGCGTCACGAACACCGTCGACCGCCTGGAGGCGTCCGGTTATGTGCGCCGCAAGCCCCATCCCGAGGACCGCAGGACCACGCTGGCCGAGGTCACTCCGGCGGGGCGCCGGACGGCGAAGCGGGCCACCGCCGTGCTCAACGAGGGGGCGTTCGCGCTTCGCGGGCTGTCGCGAGCGGAGACGCAGGAGCCCACGAGCCTGCTGCGGAAGGCCCGGGCGGCCGCCGGCGACTTCGAATGACCCATAATGGACGCCGGCGGGGCATCGATCTTCAGATGCCCGCCGGCGCAGGAGGGATGTACTGCTATCCCCCGCCTGCCACCGAAGCAGCAGGCAGGCTTGACTGGGTTCAAGGCGCCGCCGCCATGCGGCTCGCCTCGCAGCGCAGGAAGACGCCGACGTCTTCGATCGAGCTGCCGCTTCTGAGCACGGCGGTTACGCCCAGGCGCTCGAGCTCGGCTGCGTCATCCGCGCGGATGGTTCCGCCGACCATCACGCGTACATCGCCGGCGCCCTTGGCGCGCAGCAGCTCGAGAATCCGGGGGACGAGCGCCATGTGGTCGCCCGAGAGGACGGAGATCGCAAGCCCGTCCGCGTTCTCCTGGATGACGGTCTCGACGATTCCGTCGGGGCGATCCTGAAGGTTGGCGTAGATCACCTCGACTCCGGCGTTGCGCAACAGGCGCGCGATGAGCTTCGCGCCGCGGTCGTCCCCGTCGGGCGGGAGGTTCGAGACCACGATGCGTGGTCTCTTCACGGATACGGCCTTGGCACGCGGTACTCCGATAGTAGGAATGTCGCATAATGACGAGTTCCCGTTCACGCTCGTGGAGTCCGGCGCGGCGGCGGGCCCGGCCACCGAGGCCAGCGGGAGCTTCATGGCCTGATGGCGTGAATGCCGGCGCAGCATCGAGGGAAGGCCGGCGCGACTCCGGTTAGATCACGCGCTCACACTTCTGCGCCACGTCGAGCAGTTCGCCGAACGTGCAGAGCTTCACGCGCGGGCGACCGGCCGACACACCCTCGGCACGCTCATGCTCATCGATCGCAAGCCACGCCTGGTAGTCCACGACCTCGATCATCCGCTCGGCGAGCAGGGGCTCGAGTGACTCGCGCGAGGGACCCACGGGCTCGGGGAGCACGCCCGCCTCGAGGTCCTCGAGGATCCGGTCAACGGTCTCCTGGGCGTCCCCCTTGTTCGTCCCGATGACTCCGGTGGGGCCACGCTTGATCCAGCCCACGACGAACTCGCCGGGACGGGGGCGGTTGCCGTCGAGCACCCGGCGGCCCTCGTTGGGGATCACGGAGCGGCGGTCGTCGAACTGCACGTTCGGCAGCGCGACGCCGCGGTACCCGATCGAACGGAACACGAGGCCGCACTCGAGCTGCTCGATCCGGTCAGTCGCGCGGGCACGCAACTCGCCGGAGCCGTCTCGGTAGAGCTCGTTGCGGACCAGGCGAATGCCCTCGACGCGCTCCGAGCCGAGGATCTCGGCAGGCGCGACGAGGAAGCGCAGGACTATCCGACGGCTCGTCCCGCGAACCTCACCCCTTGCGTACTCGTGCAGGATCTCGACGTTGCGCCGCGCGGTCGCATGGCCCTCGCCCTCGATCCACTCGGTGCTGAGCGGATCGGGCTCGCAGTCGAGCGGGTCGACGACGACGTCCGCGCCGGTCATCTCACCGAGCTCGAGCAGTTCGGGACTCGTGAATGCGGCCTGGGCGGGCGCCCGAGCAACACGACCTCGCGCACCGCGCTCTTTCGGAACGACTCGAGCGCGTGGTCGGCGACGTCGGTCTTGGCTAGCTGGTCGGGATGGGTCACGAGCATCCGCGCGACGTCCATCGCCACGTTCCCGTTGCCGATGACCACGGCGCGGTCGGCTGAGAGGTCGAAAGCCAGGCTGCGATAGTCGGGATCGCCGTTGTACCAAGCGACGAAGTCGGTGGCCGCCCAGCTTCCCGGCAGCTCTTCCCCTGGAATCCCGAGGCGCCGATCGGCCTGGGCACCGACCGCATAGACGACGGCGTGGTATCGGTCGCGCAACTCGTCGGCGGTCACATCGCGCCCGACCTCCACGTTGCCGTAGAACCGGAACTCGGGATGAGCCGCCGTCTTCTCGAACACACGACTTACGGACTTGATCTTCGGGTGGTCCGGCGCGACACCGCCGCGCACGAGTCCCCATGGCGTAGGCAGCCGGTCGTACATGTCTATCTGCACGGCGCGCGCGTCGTCGCGCAGGAGGTGCCCGGCCGTGTAGAAGCCCGATGGACCCGAACCGACGATCGCGACGCGGAGGGGGTACTCGACGGATCCCGGACGTGCTTGGCCGGTCTTCACGGCAAGGCCCCTTGGGTCTCGGGCCGCCCACGCATAGCCATGGGCCTACTAGCCCCCAAGCGTGACCTGGACCGCGTTCGGGGGTGGGCCGGGCGCGGAGCCGCGTGAGTCGTCGAGGAAGGCCGCGACGTCGTCAGCTGACGGCGGTCCCTCCGTGAACTTCGACTCATGGTCGATCGTGTAAGGCGTGATGGTCTGGAGCACACCACCTCCCACGACCAGGATCTGACCGCTATAGCGTCCGCCCTCCGCGGAGGCGAGAAAGGTGATGACGGGAGCCACGAACGCCGGATCCCAAGTGTCGTAGCCGTCGGCCTTCGGGAACGCGTCGCCGAACGTGCCGACAGTCATGCGCGTACGAGCGCGGGGAGCGATCACATTCGAAGTCACGCCATACCGGCCCAACTCTCCCGCCGCGGTGATCCCAAACGACGCGATGCCGCCCTTCGCCGCGGCATAGTTCGTCTGGCCTGGATTCCCGTAAAGGCCGGCCTCTGACGTGAAGCAGAACAGCCGACCGTACACCGGCTCGCCGGCCTCCTTGGACTTCGCGCGCCAGTAGGCGGCAGCCCCGCGGCTCACGGCGAAGTGCCCACGCATGTGCACGCCGATGATCGCGTCCCAGTCGTCCTCGCTCATCGACACGAGCATCGAGTCACGCAGGATGCCCGCCGCGTTCACCACGATGTCGAGATCGCCGTACATGTCCACGGCGAGCGTTACCATCCGGGCGGCGGCGTCCGAGTCCACCACGTCCCCGTGATCGGCAATGGCCGAGCCTCCTGACGACTCGATCTCCTCCACAACCCGGCTCGCCGCGCGCGGGTCGCTGCCCTCGCCGTGCCAGTCGCCGCCGAGGTCGTTCACCACCACGCTCGCCCCCTCTGCGGCGAAGTCGATTGCGATCGCCCGTCCCAGGCCGTTCCCACCGCCGGTCACCAGCGCGACCCTCCCGTCGAGCATTCCCATTCCGGTCTCCTTCCTGCCGTGTGAGCTGACTAGGCGCTGGGCTCCGCGCCGACGATCGAGACGAACGAGACACACTCCCCGGGTGAGCCGCCGAGGTTGTGCGTGAGACCGAGGCCTGGGCTATCCAGCTGGCGTTCGCCCGCCTCTCCTCGCATCTGGAGCCAGTTCTCGTACAGCATGCGCAGACCGGTCGCGCCGACCGGATGGCCGAAGGACTTGAGGCCCCCGTCGGGGTTCACGGGGAGCTCACCGTCGAGGTCGAAGGCCCCGGCGAGCACGTCCTGCCAGGCCCTCCCGCGCTCCGAGAAGCCAAGGTCCTCCATGAGCACGAGCTCCGTCGGGGTGAAGCAGTCGTGCACCTCGGCGAGCGATATCGCCGAGCGCGGCTCCAAAATCCCTGCCTGGCCGTAGGCATCCTCAGCAGAGCGCACGACCTCGGGGAACGTCGTGTAGTCGAAGCTCAGGTCGAACTTCCCGTTCGCGGAGCCGGCCACCATCGACAGCGCCTTCACGTAGAGCGGCCTGTCGGTGTAGCGATGAGCGTCCTCCGACCGGACGATGAGCGCCGCGGCCGCACCGTCCGCCACACCCGAGCAATCGAAGATCCCGAGCCCGCCCGCGACCGTCGGGGCACAGGTGATCTGCTCCTTCGTAACCTGGGCGCGGAACTGCGCCAGCTCGTTCTTTGCGCCGTTCGCGTGGTTCTTCCAGGCAATGCGTGTGAGCACCTCCCGCATCACGTCCTCGTCCAGTCCGTAGCGCTTGCAGTAGGCGGGGGCCAGCAACGAGAACATCGCCGGCGGGGTGAGCTCGGCGTCTGTACCGTCGCCCGAGGGCGGCACGGAGAGGCCTGAGTAGCCAGAGTCCTTGAGCTTCTCCACCCCGGTCGCCATCACACAATCGAAGGCGCCGGATGCCACCGCGTAGCAGGCTCCGCGGAAGGACTCTGAGCCGGTCGCGCACGCATTCTCCACCCGCGTGACCGGCTTGTTCTCAAGCTTGAGCGGACGGGCCAGGGTCATTCCTGTGATGCCGGAGCCGTACGTGCCGAGCCAGAAAGCGTCCACGTCGTCCTTCTCGGTCTCTTGCGCGGACGCGAGACACTGCACCACCGCGTCGACGAGCAGGTCGTCGACGGAGCGGCCCCAGTGCTCGCGGAATGGGGTGCAGCCCATGCCGACGATCGCCACTCTGTCGCGGATGCCGTGACTCGCCATCAGGCCTCGCTCCGGGCGGGCTTCCCCTTCCAGAAGTAGTTGTGGATCCCCTGCGCCGTGTGGGTCCGGCGGAACGTCATCTCCACCCTGTTGCCGATGGCAACCTCCTCGGAGTCGGCATCCGTGAGCTGGCACTGGTAGCGCCCGCCCTCGTCGAAGTCGAGCACGACGTCGATCACCGGGGGTGCGAGCGAGTAGGCGAGGTGGTCCACGGTGAAGGTCGCGATCGTGGCCCTCCGGTCGGCAAGCGGCTCCGGTCGCATCGCATCCACCGCACCGCAGCTTGTGCAGACGCGCTGGGGCGGCAGGTGCACAGTGGCGCAGCGCTCGCAGCGGGAGCCGTGGAAGGCGAACTTCCAGCGTTCCGACCGCGCCGAGGGCGGCGCTTCGGGCGGAACCGGATCTGGCCGACGCGGGGGCTCGCGCTCCAGCAGCCCCCGCCACGTCAGATAGTCGGCGTAGCTCGTTGGCCTTCTTGCGGCGATCTGGTCGCGCACGGTGGGACCCCTGCGCGCCTCGAGGACCGCCTCCCTCACAAGCAGCACCAGTGCGTCGCAGCCGTCCGCCGCGTGCAGGACCACGATCGTCTCGCCAGGCTGGGCGCGCTCCAGCGTCTCCGCGAGCTTGACGCCGGCGTCCGCCGCGCCGAGGTACCCGATCTCGTCCGCCAGGCTCGCGCCGGCCGCCGACTGCTCGGGGCCGCTTCGGTGCAGGTAGCGCGCGACCCGCGAGTGGGGGCTGGACACCACGAGATGATCGGGCTTCTCTATCCCTGCCGTGGCCAGCGCTCGCTTTAGGACCGCCGCCCCCAGCGGCCGATAGCACTCCAGGCCGAAGCGCTCTTCCCAGACGCGGCTCGCGAAGTCCCCTGGGATGCGCCAGCGGTCGAGGAACTCCGCGCTCTCGGACTCCTGCGCGAGCGGTTCCGCGATCACGTGCTCGCCCTCGCCGAAGGCGAAAGCTGCCGCGCCGTCGCCGCCCTCGCGCTCGTCGGCCGAACCTGGCCGCCCGATCCGGATGTCGGACAGCACAGCGAGCCCATCCCCCGCCTCGGCCGCCAGCCGCAGCGCCCCCATCGCGCCGCGCACCGAAGCGCCCAGGTCCACCGCCATGATCGACGAGTCCAGCGCCAGCGCGGAGTGGATTGCCGAGGCGTTGGTCTTGTCGACATAGGCGGGCGAGGTCGTCGCGAAGGCCACCAACCCCGGCGGGGCGCTGCCCGCTCTCGCCCGGCGTGCGGCTTCCACGCCCATCGAGGTTGTGTCCTCGTCGTAGCTGGCGACGGCGCGTTCGCCTCTGCCTCCGTTGCCGCCCAGCGCCTCACCGATCCGGTCGCGCGAAAGCCGGTGGCAGGGAACGTAGGCCCCGTAGGAGACGATTCCCCTCATCGAGCGTTACACGACTCTGGCCGCGGCCTTACCGCGCAGCACTTCTCCACGGGGGCCGGCGACGCTGAAGCTGCATTCGGCGATCCGCTCTCTCCCCGCCTCGCGGACGGCGTCGACCCGGCCGTTCAGCTCGAGCACGTCGCCCGGCCAAACCTCGCCGACGAAGCGCGTGCTATAGCTCCGCAGGTTTGCGAGGCCGACCCATCGCGCCAACACGGAGGCCAGCGTGCCCGACTGGAGCAGGCCGTGGGCGAACACGCTGGGCATCCCGGCTCGCGTCGCGAACTCCTCGTCGTGGTGCATCGGGTTGAAGTCCCCGCTCGCGCCGGCGTAGCGGACGAGCTGCGTGCGAGTGATCGGCTCGGTCTCGATTGTGGGCAGGGCATCACCTTCGCGCAGAGGGACCGGTGCGGTCGGGGTCGTGGGGGCGACCTCGGCGAGCGCCGGCATCACCCCTCCCCCGCCCTCTCGATGATCAGGTCCTTCTGGCGGATCACAGTTTTCCCGTCCCCGTTCCCGAACTCGGTCGCGAGGGTGATGAAGGCCATCGTCCCGCCGCGCTTTCCCTCGCGAGTCGTGACGTCGGAAACGCGCCGTGAGGCCGTGAGCTGGTCGCCCACGTACACGGGCGCCAGGTACTCCCAGCTCGACTCGCCGTGCAGGACGCGCTCGAGATCGAGTCCGAGGGCCCCGAAACCCATATCGGCCCCCAGCCAGTGGGTCAGCGTCACGGTGAATGTCGGGGGAACGGGAATGCGCTCGAAGCCGGCGGCGCGCGCCGCCTCCAGGTCCGTATAGACGGGATCGTCGTCTCCGAGGGCCCTGACCAGCTCCCGGACTTTGCCGCGCTCGACGGGGAAGCTTGCTCCGCCGAGATCCTTGCCGATGAGGGACTCGTGGCTCATGGGCGCCCGACCGTACCGAGCGGCCGCTCCGGCGCCACCCCGGGTTCTCGATAGCCGAACGGCGATGAACTGCAGGAGCGGGTGACCGGTACCGTCGTCCTCCCGGTGCCCCTCGTAGACAACGAACCAGCCCGGTCAGAGAACGAGCCAGCCCGGTCCTCCCGATTTGACGTCGTCGCTCCCGCCACCGGGGCCATCATGGGTCGGGTGCACGCGATGTCGGCTGAGGAGGTCGCTGTGCTCATTCGCCGTGCGCGCGCCGCCCAACCGGGTTGGGCCGCGCTCGGCTTCCAAGGCCGCGCCCAGGTAATGCGCGACCTTCGGGGCTGGCTCGTTAAGAATCTCGAGGAGGTGCTCGGGGCGCTCACGTCCGAGGGTGGTCGGACGCGCGAAGACGCCCTCTTCGGCGAGTGCTGGTTCGTCTGCGACTCGCTCGGGTTCTGGGCAAGGCGCTCACGACACTACCTGGCCGACCGCAGGATCCGCTCGCGCTCACCGATCATGCGCGGCCGTACGATCCGGGTCCGGTACGCGCCACGCGGCGTGATAGGCGTGATCGCGCCCTGGAACTTCCCGCTGGCACTCGGGTTCGGCGATGCGATCCCCGCCCTCATGGCCGGGAACGCCGTGGTGCTGAAGCCCAGCGGCATCACTCCGCTCTCGTCGCTGCTCGTCGAGCGGGCCTGGCGAGAGATCGGGGCGCCAGACGGCGTCTTCGCCGTGGCGACCGGGCGCGGCGAGGTCGGCTCTGCGCTGGTCGACGCGGCCGACATGATCATGTTCACCGGCTCTGTCGACACGGGCCGCAAGATCGCGGAGCGGGCGGCGCGGCGCCTGACCCCAGTGTCGCTCGAGCTCGGCGGCAAGGACCCGATGATCGTGCTGCGCGACGCCGACCTCGACCGCGCGGCAGCTGTCGCGACCCAGTTCGCGTTCTGGCACAGCGGTCAGATCTGCATGTCGGTCGAGCGCGCGTACGTGGAGGACCCGGTCTACGACAGCTTCGTCGCCAAGGTCCTGGAGCGCACACAGTCCCTGCGTCAGGGCGCGGGCGGGCCCGCCGGCAGCGCCGAGGTCGGGGCGATGGTCACCTCCGAGCAGGCGGAGCTCGTGGCGAGCCACATCGCCGATGCCGTGGCCAAGGGCGCCCGGGTGCTGGCGGGGGGCAAGCCGCGGCCCGGGCCGGGGCGGTTCTTCGAGCCCACCGTACTCGTAGACGTGGACCACGGCATGCGCGTGATGACCGAAGAGACCTTCGGCCCCGTGCTGCCGATCATGCGTGTGGCGGACGCTGACGAGGCGGTGCGGCTGGCCAACGACAGCCTCTACGGCCTGAACTCGAGCGTGTTCAGCTCCGACCTCACAAAGGGGGAGCGAATCGCGGAGCGGCTGCAGGCCGGCAACGCCTGCGTGAACGACGCGGCTGTGAACGCTGGCATCCCGGCGGCGCCGTTCGGGGCCGTGAAGGAGTCCGGCATCGGCACGCGCAACGGCCCCGAGGGGATTCGCAAGTACTGCAGCGCGCAGACCGTGCTCGTCCGGCGGCGACCGATTCCCGGTGCCGACTTCCTCGGCTGGCCCAACAGATCCTTCGCCACGCGCCTGTTCGAGCGCGTGCTGCGTCTGCTCTGGGGCCGGCGGCGCTCGTCCAGATAGCCGGGACGCGGCTCGGGGATGACGCGGCGCGCGGTTACGATCGCGCGGCGCGCGATGGCCACTCCAGCAGCCCACATCGAGCTCGATCGCATCGACCTGAGCGACCTCCACCTCTACGCCGACGGCCCGCCTTGGGGCTTGTTCGCGCGCCTGCGCCAGGCGGCCCCGGTGCACTGGAACCAGCTGCCCGACGCTCCCGGCTTCTGGTCGCTCACCCGGCACGCCGACATCCGCGCCGCGAACCTCGACTGGGAGACTTACTCCTCGGGGCTCGGCGGAGTGTTCCTGCGTGAGGACCAAGTGCTGCCCTGGGAGGCCGCGCAGCTGGCCATCATCAACCAGGATCCGCCCCGTCACACCAAGCTGCGCGACATCGTGCAGAAGGTGTTCACGCCGCGCGTGATTCGCGAGCGGGAGGCGCACATCTGCGAGCTGACCACCGAGCTGATCGACGGCCTGATCGAGCGTGGAGAGTGCGACTTCGTGCAGGACTTCGCCCGCAACCTGCCACTCACGGTGATCGCCGAGATGGGCGGTGTGCCCGCAGCGGACCACCAGCAGATCATTCAGTGGACTGAGCCGATGTCGGCTTTCGACGACCCCCGCTTCAGCACCTCGCTGGACCATCGCGTCCAGGCACTCGGGGAGCTGAGCCAGTACCTGCTCGCACTCGTGGCCGACCGGCGGGAAAACCCGCGCGAGGACCTGATCTCGCACCTCACCCGGGCCGAGGTGGACGGCGAGGGGCTGAGCGACCTCGAGATCGTGATCTTCTTCGCCTTCCTAATGGACGCCGGTAACCAGACGACCCGCAACACCACCGCGGGGGCGATGCTCGCGCTGATGGAGCACCCCGAGGAGCGCCGGAAGCTGATCGAGGACCCGTCGCTGATCGGCGACGCCGTGGAGGAGTTCCTCCGGTGGCACAGCGCCATCCTCCAGATGCGCCGGACCGCCACACGCGACGTGGAGCTGCACGGGGTCAGGATCGAGGAGGGCCAGAAGGTCGTCCTCTGGTACGCCTCGGGAAACCGCGACCCCGATGTGTTCTCGGAGCCTGACCGGTTCAACGTGACCCGCAGCGACGCCGGTAAGCACCAGGCCTTCGGTGGCGGTGGTCGCCACTTCTGCCTGGGCAACCAGCTGGCCCGGCTCGAACTGCGGGTGATCTTTGAGGAGCTGCTGCGCCGGATCCCCGACATGGAGCTGGCCGGCCCCGTCGACCGCATGCGTTCCAACTTCTTTCACGGGATCGTGGGAATGCCCGTGACATTCACGCCGGGCAAGCGAAGCTGAGGCCGCCGGGCTAGGCGCCGACCGAGGCGCGCTCGAGCAGCTCGACCGCCTCGGCGGCGGTCATCGCGCAGGCGCTCGTCCCGATCAGCGCGCCGGGCCGCACGCCGTCCCCCACGTCCACCATGTTCGGCACCGGCGTGGCCACCGACGGGTTGTTCGAGGGCCGCAGCGCAGCGCGGGGTTGTCGCCGCGCATCGCCTTGAAGTGGACGACCTCGGCCTTGTCGAACCAAGGCAGCATCTTGCGCAGGTCGGCCTCCAGGCGGGCCCGCTCGTCGTCCACGTCGAATCCGCCGCCCACCGACGGCCGCCACGGAAAAGGCGTCGTAGAGCGTCCGCCCCTCGGGCGCGAGCTCGGGACAGAGCGCCGTCAGGTTTGCGATCGAGCAGAGGCGATCGGTGTCGGTGAAGTTCAGCATTCCCGGGCAGTCGGCGAGGAAGTCCTCGGTCGTGGAGAGGGAAAGCGCCAGCATGGAGGTCGGCAGGACGTCGGCGACCCGCTCCCGGAAGGCCTCCTCCACCGGGGTGCCGAGCACCATCTCCGCGGTCTTCGTCGGGCCGGCGTTCGAGACCACGGCGCTCGCCTCGAGCCGCACCTCCTGCCCGTCGGGCGCGGTGGCGCGGATGGCGACCGCAAGCCCGTCCTCGATCTCGATCCGGCTGACCTCCCAGCCGGTCCGAACCTCGCCGCCGTGCTCCACGATGGCGGCCGCGATGCGCTCGGCGATCTCGATGTTGCCGCGCGGCGCGAAACCGAAGTGGTTGTACGCGGCGCCCTCGCGCACGTTCGTGAAGAAGAGGGCCGCGGGCACCTCGTTCGCGTTGGCCGTGAAGACGTTGCGGGCCACCGTCTCGATGAGGGTCTGGACGGTTCGGCTCCCGGTGTGCCGGCGGGTCCACTCCTCGATCGTCAGCTCGTCGTCCGGATCGGTGGTGGCGGTGCGCAGGCCCCTCCGCGACGCGAGCGGCCGTCTTGGTGACGCGCTTCATGAGGAACTTCCAGGCGGGAGCGCCGGCGTTCACATACCTGCCGCGGATCAGGAACCGTAGGGGCGGATCGGGCCAGCGCAGCTCCGGGTCGATGCCGAGCTCCTGGAGGGAACGGTGGAAAGGTCCGCCTTGGGCGATCGCTATCGCTCCGGTGGAAACACGGTAGCCGTGGACTTCGATGGTCGAGAAACGGCCGCCGACCCGCTTCGCCGCCTCGAGCACCACCGGGCTTCGCCCCGCGCGCGCGAGACGCGCGGCGGCCAGCAGTCCCCCGGTGCCCGCACCGATCACGACGACGTCGTGCGCCCTGGAGGCGGTCATCGCGGCTAGGCAGCCGCTGCGCCGCCGCTGAGGGCCGGCTCCTCCAGCAGCGCATCGACCGCGATTCTCGCGGTCATCGCGCACGCCGTGGTGCCGCTCGTGCCGTCCGGCTTGACCCCGTCGCCCACGTCCACCAGGTTCGCCACGGGGGTCCTGACGCCGGGGTCCTTGCCGGGCGCGCAACGCATCGCGGGCTTCTCGTTGCCTCGCATGACCTTGAACAGAACGGTCTCGGCGTCGTCGAAGCCGGGCAGGACCTTGGCCAGATCCTCCTCGAGCAGCCTGCGCTCCAGGTCCACGTCGAACTCGCCGCCGAGCGACGGGCGCGGCACGGAGTAGGCGTCATAGAGCTTCCGTCCCTCGGGGGCCAGCTCGGGGCAGAGGGCGGTCATGTTGCCCATGCTGCAGAGCCGCTTCGTGTCGGTGAAGTTCATCATCCCGGGACAGCCCGCGAGGATCTCCTCCCGGGTGGAGAACGCCAGGGCGAGCATCGACGTGGGCTGCGTGCCCTCGACCCGCTTCTCGAACTCGGTCGCCAACGGCGAATCGGCGACGAGCTTGGCCGTGTTGACCGGCCCTATGTCCGAGATGACCGCGCACGCCGGCAGCCTGTGCCGGGCGCCGGCGGCGTCTATGGCCAGTACGGCGACCGCCTCGCTCTCCTCGATCTCGATCATCGTGGCGGTCCACTCCGTCCGGACCTCACCGCCGCGCTCCTCGATCGCGGCCGCCACCGCCTTGGCGATCCCCACATTGCCTTGTGGCGCGAATCCGAAGGTCTTGTAGCCGCCCGTCTTCCTCAGACAGCTGAAGAAGGTGTGGGCGGACATCTCGTCCGCGTTGACGGTAAACATCGACGCCGCCAGCGCCTGGAACAGGCTGGCCACGGTCTTGCTCCGCGTGTAGCGCTTCGCCCACTCCTCGAGCGTCAGTCCTGCGTCGTCCGCGCCCTCGTCGGGCCCCGCGCGGCGAACTGCGTCCGCAATGCCGGCAGCCGACTTGGTGACCCGCTTGATCATGAACTCCCACGCCGGCGCGCCGGCCGTCACGTCGCGTCCGCGGATGCGTACGCGCACGGCGGGGTCCGGTATGCGCAGATCGGCGTCGATGCCGAGCCCCTCGAAGGTTTCGTGCCAGGGCCCGTTCAGCTCGATCGCGATCGCGCCGGTGGGAATCCTGAAGCCGTCCTTCTCGATCGTTGAGAAGCGACCCCCGATACGGTCGGTCGCTTCGATGATCAGGGGCTTCAGCCCCGCCTGGACCAGGCGCACGCCGGACACCAGGCCGCCGACGCCGGCGCCGATCACCACCACGTCGTGCTGGCGCTCGGACATCTCAGGCGGCCTCGTTCGCGGTCGCGTCGGAGAGCTCGCCGTCCCAGTCCGGCGTGGGCTCCACCGGCGTCATGTCACTGGCGCTGGTCTTGGCCCACTCCGCGTCCACCTCGAAGAGCACGCGGTGATTGCGCTTGGGATGCAGGAACCAGTACGAGACGCCGTACTGGTCGACGCGGGGGCTCTCGCCGATCAGCCCGAGCTCGTCGCGGGCGGCTTCGTGGCTGCGCCACTCGCCCTTGATGTCGTTCGTGGTGATCCCGATGTGGTGCACGCCACCGCCGGTTCGATCGAGGAAGGCCTGCATCGGGCCCTCAGCGGCGGGCTCGATCAGCTCGAGCCAGACCTGCCCCACGGGGAAGAGCGCGAAATGCATGACGTCGACGACCCCGCTGTCGGCGTCCACGTCCTCGTAGTCACGCTCGTAGATGAGCCGTCCCTTGTCGATGTCGAAGATCCGCCCGTAGTGCTCCAGGGCTGCATCGACGTTCCTCACGACGATCCCGATGTGGTCGAGCTTGCTGATGGCCACGCGCATCCCTTTCCGATCGACCCAACCAATCGATTGGTAGATTACCAGATCATAGGCCGTACGTCTTCGCGATGACCTCGCGTTGGATCTCGCTCGTCCCGCCCGCGATGGTGCCCACAAGCGTGGCACGGACGAGTCGCTCCATGTCGTACTCGCTCGCGTACCCGTAGCCGCCCATCATCTGCATGCCCTCGAGCGACGCCCGTTTGGCCAGCTCCGTCGCCTTGAGCTTGACCATCGACGCCTCGCGCGGCAGGAGCTTGTCCGGGTTCTGGTCCACCTGCCGGGCCACGTCGTAGACGAGCAGGCGCGTGGCCTCGATCTCGGTCGCGAGATCGGCGATGCGGTGGGCGAGCGCCTGGAACGAACCCACCGGGCGGCCGAACTGCTTGCGCTGCTTGACGTAGTCGAGGACTAGCTCGAAGCTCCGTCTCGCATAGCCGATGTACAGGCCGCCGGCCAGGACCCGCTCGATGTTCAGGCCCGCTGTCAGCTGCGCCCAACCCCGCCCGTCGGTCCCGATCAGGCGGTCCTCGCCGATGAAGCAGTCGGTGAAGAAGAGGTCGTTGACATCCCGCCCTCCCATGGTCGGGATCGGACGCCGATCGAGGCCGGCCACGCCCGTCGGGATCGACAGCATGCTGAGGCCCTCGTGTTTGGCACCCTCCGACGAGGTCCGGCACACCAGGAGGATGTGGTCTGCGATGTGCGCGTTGGTGCACCACGTCTTCTGCCCGTTCACCAGATAGCCGCCGTCCACGGGCTCGGCACGGCAGGTCAGTGAGGCGACGTCCGAGCCCGCCTCCGGCTCCGACATCGCGATCGACTCCACTCGCCCCTGCGCGATGCCCCCGAGCACCTCGTGCTTCAGCGGCTCGCTCGCGAACTTGCGGTAGGCGTTGGCGATTATCAGCGTCACCATGAAGCTGGTCATCGGCGCTCTGCCGCGCGCGATCTCTTCGATCAGCAGGCAGGCCTCGACCAGGCCGCCGCCGGAGCCTCCGTACTCCTCCGGTATCGAGACGCCGAGCCAGCCGAGGTCAGCCATCCGCGCTGCGATCTCCTCGCTGTGGCTCACGGCGTCGCTGTTGAAGGCGTCGTCCTGCCGGCTGCCGCACTCGCGCGCGCAGAAGTCGCGGACCGCGTCGAGGAAGCTGCGCTGCTCCTCGGTGAGAGCGACAGGCACGCCGTCTCCCGCCGTCAGGGCCCGACCACTTCCACGGGCACGCCGCAGCGCCGCCGCAGGACCGTGGCCAGCCGCCGGCTTCGCCAGCCGTGCCGAGCGCCGATCAGGATCGAGTCGCACGCGCCGGCATCGGCCTCCGCCGCCAGGGCGGCGACCACTCCCCCGCGCCGGACCACCGAGCGCACGCCCACGTCCGGGGGCAGGCTCGCGATCGCGCGCCGCAGGGCTTCCGCCCAGGCTTCCTCGACGAAGGCCTGCGGCACCGACGCAGGGCTGAAGCAGGACAGATCCGCCAGCCACGAGCGCCTGAGCACCATGACGACCCTCAGGTGGCCGTCGTGCCGCCGCGCGATGTCCGCGGCCCGCGCCAGCGCCTCGGTCGCGGGCGGCGTTCCGTCCAAGCCGACGAGCAGGCGCGGCGCCGTGCTAGGCCGCATCGGCGTCGCGCGCCCTCGGGGCGATGGTGAAGTGGCAGCGCGGCGCCCCGTCGCCCATCCAGGCCTCGCGCTCGACGTGCAGCCCGTCCTTGACGGTCTCGCTGACGCGCTGGGTGAAGCCCCAGCAGCCTTGATCGCAGAGACCTTTGGTCACCGGCCGGGCGTCGTCGAACTCGCCGCTCTGTAGCGCCGCCCCGAAGGTGCACAGGACCTTGTACTCAGCCTCGTCCTCGCTCTCGTGGACGGTCTCGAAGTCGCCGCCCTCGACCTGGAACTCGGTGGCGAGCACCTGCGACACGAGGGCCGCGCCGCTGCCCGGGAGACCGAACTTGCGCCGGTAGCCCTCCGCGATGAACGGGATGGCGTCGGCGGCCATCGCTTCGGCGATCTCGTTGGCGGCATCCCAGCCGAAGCGCTGCGCGATGTGCCGGTAGGTCGCGAAGTACTGGAGCTTGTAGATGTTGACGAGCGTCGCGTAGCGCTCCTCCAGCGGTAGCTCGCGCGCGACAGGACCCTCGATCTCGAGGACCGGGAAGCTCGTCCCGGTCGCATCCTGCTCGGCCATCGTCCTCCCTCTTCCTGAAATCAACCAAACACTCGGTTGGTATATCCTAGCGGACGACCCCCTTACTGCAACGCTGCGACCGGCGTGGCATCGCCTGCCGGCGAGCGCAACTGGCGCGAGACGTACCTGCCGGCGCGGACCACGGCGACCTCGAAGGCCTTCCGCCGCGCGTTCATCCTGCCCGTGGGCGCGGCGATGCTGATCGCCGCGACGACGTCCCCGTCCACGCCGACGATCCGAGCGGCGACGCAGGAGATGCCAGGCACCGCCTCCTCGCCGTCGACGGCGAAGCCCCGGGCGCGCACCAGGGCGAGCTGATCCCTGAGGTCGTCTACGTCGGTGATCGTGCGCTTCGTGAGCGCCGGCAGGCCGTGCCGTTCCACCACGGCATCGAGCACGGCCGGGGCGAGGTGCGCCAGCAGGACCTTCCCCACGCCCGTGGCGTGGGCCGGCATGGCCGAGCCGGTGGCCGAGACCGGTATTGGCGCGGCGCCCCTGCCCTGGATGCGGTCCACGTAGACGATGCGGCCGTCGTCGAGCGCCCCCAGGTGGACGGTCTCCCCGAAGTGCCCGCAGAGGGCCTCCAGGACCGGCCGCGCCTGGCAGCGGAAGTCCGTCGTGTCGGTGAGCACTCGGTTCAGGCCGAGCAGGCGCCAGCCCAGGCGGTAGCGGCCGCGATCGGTTCGCCGCAGGAGCCCCACGTCCGAGAGGGAGGCCAGAAGCGAATGGGCCTTGGACTTGGACATCCCGAGCTCGCCCGCCACCTGGGTCACGCCCCATTCCGGTGCCACCACCGTGAACAGATCCAGCACCCGTCCCGAGCTGTTGATCGTGAGCAGCATCCGCGCCCCTTACTGAACTCTCGCTTCTCCGGACGCTGACGCCGGATTCCCCCTGGAAAGGGCAAAACCGGCCCGCGTGGCGCTAGATCTTAGCGATCGTTAAGCAGGCTGTCCAGTCGGTTCGCCACTCGCTCGCCGCGCTCGATCTGCCGGCCTGCCATCTCGGCGGCGACGTCGATGATCATGTCTTCCTGGCCACCCACGGTCCGCCGCCGGCCCAGCTCAACCAGGATCTCCCGCGAATCGAAGCCGAACCTCGCCGCTACGCGCTCCGCGTGCAAGAGGAAGCTCGAGTACACGCCGGCGTAGCCGAGCGCCAGCGAGGCGCGGTCGACGATCTGGGGCCGGGGCAGCAGCGGAGCGGCCACTTCCTCGGCGGCGTCCATCAGCGCGAACACGTCCACGCCGGTGGTCACGCCAGCCCGGTCGAGAGCCGCCACGAGCACCTCCGTCGGCGCGTTGCCCGAGCCCGCACCGAAGCCGCGTAGTGAGCCGTCGAGCCACGACGCGCCCGCGTCCACTGCGGCGAGCGAGTTGCCGATGGCGCAGCCGAGGTTGTTGTGCGCGTGGAAGCCGACTTCGCACTCGGCCGCCTCGCGCAGCGCGGCGACCCGCTCTCCCGCGCCCTTCGGCAGCAACGCGCCGGCGGAATCGACCACGTACACGACGTTGGCGCCATACGAGTCCATCAGCTTTGCCTGCTCGGCCAGTTCCGCGGGCTCGATCATGTGGCTCATCATCAGGAAGCCCACGGTCCACAACCCGTTCTCGCGCGCCCACGGGATGTGCTGCTGGGCGAGGTCGGCCTCCGTGCAGTGGGTCGCCACGCGCGCCACGGCCGCTCCGCGTTCCTTGCACTCGCGGAGCTGCTCGATCGTCCCGATGCCCGGCAGCAGCAGCACCGCAACCTTCGCCCGCTCGACGGCGGCGACGGCGGCCTCTACGTACTCCACGTCCCGCGAGCTCGCGAGGCCGTACTGGAGGGAGGAGCCGCCGATTCCGTCGCCGTGCGCCACCTCCACGATCTGGACGCCGGCGCGGTCGAGCGCGGCCGACACCTCCGCCACGTCCTGCGGGCGGAAGCAGTGGGAGACGGTGTGCATCCCGTCCCGCAGCGTCGTGTCCGTGACCTGGACGGTCATGCCCGGACTCGCGCCTCGGCGATCCCCTCGCCCACGCGAGCTGCGGCCGCGGTCATGATGTCGAGGTTGCCCGCGTAGGTAGGCAGGAAGTCCCCGGCGCCCGCGATCTCCACCATGATCGTGACGCGGTCGCCGTCGACATCCACGAACAGCAGCCGGAGCCCGGGTACGTGACCGCGGAGGTCGTCGGCCATCTCGGAGACCGACTCGCGGATGGCGGCCTCGTCGGGCTCCTCCACGACGGCGAAGATCGTGTCGCGCATCAGGATCGGCGGCTCGGCCGGGTTGAGGATGATGATCGCCTTCCCGCGGTCGGCCCCTCCGACGCGCTCGATGCCCGCCGCCGTCGTGACCGTGAACTCGTCGATGTTCTGGCGGGTGCCCTGGCCCGCGCTCCGGCTTGAGATCGTCGCCACGATCTCGGCGTACTTGACGGGCCCCACGCGGTTGACCGCGTGAACGAACGGAATCGTGGCCTGGCCGCCGCAGCTCACCATGTTCACGTTCGGCTCGTCGAGGTGGCGGTCAAGGTTCACTGATGGCACCACGTACGGCCCGACGGCCGCGGGCGTCAGGTCCACGACCCGCTTGCCGGCGTCACGCAGGCGAGGGGCACTCTCGGCGTGGGACTGCGCCGACGTGGCGTCAAACACCAACTCGATGTCGTCCCGCTCGAGGACGGCGGCGAGGCCGGCGGCGCTCGCCTCGACTCCGTGTTGGCGCGCTCGCTCAAGCCCCGGCGAGTCCTCGTAGATACCGACCATCAGGGCCACGTCCATCGACTGGCTCCGGAGCAGCTTTATCATCAGGTCGGTCCCGATGTTGCCGGGTCCCAGGATCGCAGCCGTCACCACACCACTCATCGGTCAGCTCTCGATCGTCGCCCGCACGGGAGGGATCGGCTCCGAGAACTTGGCGCAGTAGGCACCGGGCAGTGCGTCGACGGCCGCGGTGAAGGATCCCGAAAGGATCAGCTCCCCGGCCGGCAGCGACTGGCCGAAGCGCGACAGCTCGTTCCCCAGCCACGCGACCGCCGCCCCCGGGTGCCCCAGCACTGCCTCGCCCCGGCCGGCGGCGACTTCATCCCCGTCGCGGGAGATCGAGACAGTCACCGACCTGAGATCTCTAGCGTCCGCGGGGTCGACCTCGGACCCGCGCACCACGCCGTAGCAGGAGGCGTTGTCGGCGATCGTGTCCTCGAGCGCGATCCGCCAATCGGCCACGCGGCTGTCGATCAGCTCGAAGACGGGCACGATCGCTCGCAGCGCGCCGAGCACCTCCACCGTGGTCAGACCCGGCCCGCTCAGCTCCGAGTGGAGGACGACGGCGAGCTCGGCTTCGATCCGCGGCGCGACCATCCGGCCGCGCGACCGCCCGAGGACGGCCCCGTTCGTGAAGACGTGCGAGTCGAGGATCACGCCGTAGTCCGGCGAGTCGACGCCGAGCTGCCGCTGGATCGCCTCGCTCGTCAGCCCGATCTTGCGCCCTACGACGGTGCGTCCGGCATCGCGGTGGAGTGCGGTGACCTGCCGCTGAATCGCATACGCGGCGGCCACGTCGAGTCCGGGGTTCGAGATAGTCGGGGGCTCGACGGAGGTCCCTTGCTCGAAGGCGTTGAAGAGCGCCCTTGCGATGGCGAATTCATCGGCGGCGGTGGACATGCGGGCATGTCACCGCACCCGCCGATGACGCGCCATGGCCGTTCGGAAACCGTGAACGGTCGAACAGAGCGCCGGAGGCTTTGTCATCCTCCTGTGGTCATGGCTCCGGAGACCGCCCCGAAGAAGGCCGCACGCGGTCGGATGGACGACCTCGTCGCCGTCGCCGCCAAGCTCTTTCGCGACCGCGGATACGACGCCACCTCGATGCAGGAGATCGCCGACGAGGTGGGGATCCTGAAGGGCAGCGTCTACCACTACGTCTCGACCAAGGAGGACCTCCTCTGGATGATCGTCGAGGCCCCGCTGCGCGAGCTCGTCGATGGCGCCAGGGCGATCCTGGGCGACTTGTCGAAGCCCATGGCCGAGCGGATGCGCGAGACGATCCGCCTGCACTGCGAGAGCTTCGAACGCCACCATCCGCACATGTTCGTGATCACGCGCGAGTACGGCGAGACCCTCTCCGACGCCCGGCGCGAGGAGATCAGCGCGCTCCGCGACGAGTACTACTCGATCTGGAAGAAGGCGATCACGTCGGGGAAGCGCTCGGGCGAGGTGCGCTCGGACATCGACACGGCCGTCACGATCGAGGCGATCCTCGGCATGGTCAACTGGATGTTTCGCTGGTTCAAGCCGGGCGGGCGCCTGACGGCCGCGAGCGTGGCCGACGAGTTCGCCAACCTGCTGGAGCGCGGGATCGTCGCCTCCTAGCGGCCGGGTGCGCTCGCTGGCGGCTGGTGCGCGCCGCCCAAGCGGTCACGTCAGGAGCGGTAGGCGCCGCGCAGCATGCCCTCGCGGTCGATGCGCTCGCGCAGGAGCTCGAGCTGCTCGGCCGTGGGCTCCGGGGTCTCGGGCACGTCCCGGGGGATCTCGACCTGGAAGCCCGTGGCCTCCTGGACCTCGTCGACGGTCACACTCGGGTGAACGCTCTGAAGGCGCATCCGGTGGTCGGGGGTCTCGAAGTCGAGGATCGCGAGCGGCGTGATCACGGACGTCGGGCCGGCGTTGAAGCGGTCGAGCCCCAGCCGCGCCCGGTGGTCGCCCCCCTGGCCGTGACCGAAGACCGAGATGTAGTCGCAGCGCTCGACGAAGACGCGGGGGTCGTGCGTTCCCGAGTAGATGTAGTAGCGCTTCGCGTAGTGGGCCATCGTCGTCGCGCCCAGAGAGCCCGGGCCGCGAAGCGCGAGGCCTCCCTCCCCCCTCAGGCCGATCAGGTTCGTGTTGCCGAAGCGGTCGACCTGAACGCCGCCGACGAAGAAGATGTCGCTGCACTTGCGGGGCGCGTCGAAGATGTCGTTGTGGACCACGAAGCTCTCGGCGAAGCGGGACATGCGGTGGTCGGTGGAGAACTTGAACGGCTCCAGCACCGGCTCGTCCAGCAGGTTGGTCGTCACCAGCCCGATGGCGACCTTGATGTCCGGCCCGTGGGTCAGGTGGGCGAGCAGGTTGCCCGCGCGCGGCACGGGCAGGTTGGCCCCCACGAACACGCGGTCGCCGTTCTCGATCTGGCCGGCCACGTAGCAGGCCAGCAGCTCGTCGCGCTCGTACATCATCCCCACTCCTCGAGCTCCAGAAGCCTGCGGATACCGATCGTCTCGAGGTACTCCACGTGCGAGGAGGGACCCGTCACGTGCCGCTCCAGGTAGGCCTCGAACGGCCCGCGGTCGCCCTTGCGCGCGCTGGTCGCCGCCGCGACGTACTCCCGCAGGTGCCGCTCGTCGACGAGGTAGTGGCCGGGACTCGAGAACGGATGGGCGCCCCAGCGTGCCACCACCACGCCGTCCGCGTAGGGGATCGAGGTCTCGCTCGCGCGGGCGCGGATCGCCTCGTTGGGCACGAGCCGCTCGGTGGTGATCACGGTGCGCTTGGCGGCTCGGTGGAGGAGGCGGTCGCCGAAGCCCGAGCCCTCGTGCTGGCCGAGGCCGTGGACGTCGGCACGCGCCACGTGGATGAAGGCGATGTCCGGCTCGAGCGCCGGCACGGCCAGTAGCTGCTCGCCTGCCACCGGATCGTGGAACACCTTGAGGTCTGGGTTCAGCTCGGGCAGGGAGCTGCCCACGCCGGCCTTCCAGGGCAGGAACGGTAGGCCCTGCCCGGCGGCGCGCAGGCCCGCGTAGAGGATGCCCTCGTCGCTCTCCCATACCCGCACGCTTCCCCGTTCGGCACCGTCGCGGAAGAAGGGCCCGACGCTGGCCGCGGCCTCCCCTGTCACCGAGCTCGTGACCACCTCCTCCGCCACTCCCGCACCGATCAGCAGATCCAGGTCGAGGCCCGCGATCGTGGAGCCGATCACTCGCAGCCCGCGCACGCCGCGCCGCACCAGGCCGCGCACGATGGTCATGGGGTGCGCGGCGGTGTTGAAGCCGCCCAGCGCGACGGTCATGCCATCCTCCACGAGGTCGAGCGCTTCGTCCTCGGACATGAGGCGCGACGCGCGAGCAGCGCTCACGCCGTCTCGCGCGCCGTCCGGGCGTCCTCGATGCGCCGGCTGGCCTCCGCGCGCATCGACTTGAACTCTGTCTGGCGCACGCCGAGCGGGTCCACCACCTCGCGCAGCACCCTGAGCTCGGTCTCGGTCGGCGGCTTGCTCTCGGGGACGTCGGCCGGGATCACGAGCTCGAAGCCGGTGGCCTCCTGCACCTCAGCGGGCGTGACGCCCGGGCTGACCGCCCGCAGGCGCGCCTGCCCGTTCGGGGTCTCGAAGTCCAGGACGCATAGCGGCGTGAAGACCCGCTGGGGGCCGGGGCCCGGGGCGCGGATCCTCCGTCGCCAGGCGTCGCCGTCCACGTGCCCGAGCCCCGTGCGGAACGGGAGCTCCTCGGGGAAGGTGCGCTGGTCGTGGTGGGTCGTGTACAGGATCGGCCGCTTGCATGTGATCATCACGTCGGCCACGGCGATCCCGTGGAAGCGGTAGCGCGGCCTGGCCGGGTCCCCGACCACGCTGACGTTCACGCTGCCGTGAGCGTCGATCTGCAGGGGGCGCAGGAACTGGAGGTCGCAGCCGCCGCGCACGGTCCAGTTCAGGATGTCCGCGTGGGAGATGAGGGCCCGCGAGGTGGTGTACGCGAGCTTCGGGTTCACCATCATCTCCGAGAGGTTGGCCTCGGACGGGTTGATCGAGTTGAAGACAGTCCCCAGGTAGAAGAAGTCGACCCGGGGGGCGTGGGTCTTCTTCGCCAGCATCAGCGCGGCCCCGGCGAGGGGCACCACCGCCCCGTGGTTCACCCAGTCGCCGTCGCGGATCTCGCGCGCCATCAGCGCGCACATGAGCTCGTCCACCGTGTAGTCAGGCATCGACCCGGTTCCCCTGCGGCGCGTCGCACCCGGCGAGATAGGCGGCGAAGTCCGCGTCCCCCGCGCGGGCGGCCTTGACGTAGACGCCGTGCAGGTGCTCGACGTCCGGCTCGTAGTACGGGTGCAGGCCCGTCGGCCACGCGCCTCCGGGCGCGTGCACCACGTGCGCCACCTCGGCGCCGATCAGCGCGACACGCGCCGGGTCCCTCGGTGGGCCGATCTCCTCCGCGCAGACGATGGTGGTCTGAGCCGCGCGTGCGATCAGGTAGTCGTAGTCCCAGATCAGGTCCGGCTCGTCGGGGGCCTCGATGAAGCCGTCCTCGTCCACGCGTCCCGTGTGGATGACCGCGAAGTCGACCTGGATCGCGGGCACGGCCAGCAGCTCGGCGTCGCTGTAGGGGTCCCGCACGCTCTCGAACCCGAGGTGCTCCACGAGATCGGAGCGCCACGGCGTCTTCCACGGGATGAAGGGGATGCCCATGTCCGTGGCGCGCAAGGAGGCGGTGAACATGTACTCGCTGTACTCGTTCACCTGGAGCTTGCCGCTCGGCACGATGCGCCCGAAGTTCGGCGCGGGTCCGTGCTCGAGGAAGCCGACATAGGTGCAGTTCGTCGAGGCCACGGCTCCCGCCCCGATCAGCAGGTCGGTCTCCACCGAGGCGAGGAACTGGATCACGTGCAGGCCGCGCACGCCCCGGACCGCCAGGGCGCGCGCGAAAGCCATGGGGCGGCGCATCGCCGCGCCGCCGCCGCCGAAGGCGATCCGCGCCCCGTCTGGCACGAGCGCCGCGGCCTCCGCGATCGGGATGACCTTACTCACGCTTCCACCTGCGCAGGCCGGGTGAGCTCGGCCATCACCCGGATAGCCTCCACGTCGTCGGTGTCGCAGATGATCGTGGTCACGGGGGTCTCGCGCCAGGCCTGGAGCAGCTCGGCGATCCGCTCCCTGGATCCGCACAGGGCCACGTCGTCTACGAGCTCGTCCGGCACCGCCTCCACGGCGGCCTCTCGCTCGCCGGCGATGAACAGGCGCTGGATCTCGTCCGCCTCATCCTCGTAGCCGAAGCGGCGCATGAGCTGGTTGGAGAAGTTCACCCTCGCGTGCCCCATCCCGCCGATGTAGAGCGCGATGCGCCGCTTCACAGGCAGGCGGCAGGCATCCACGTCGTCGCCCACCACCACCGACACCACCGGTGACACGTCGAAGCCGTTGCCTGGGCCCTTGTCGCCGCCCGCCTGGGCGAAGCCCCGCTCGAGGGGCTCGGCGAACACGTCCTCCCACGCCCGCAGGGAGAAGAAGATCGGCAGCCAGCCGTCGGCCAGCTCAGCCGTGAGCTCGATGTTCTTGGGGCCGAGCGAGCCGATGTAGATCGGAATGTGGGCCGAGCGCGGCTTGATGATGAGCTTGAGCGGCTTCCCGATGCCCATGGCGCCCTCGCCCCGGTAGGGCAGCTGGTAGTGACGGCCTTCATATGCCACGGGCTCGTCGCGCGCCAGGATCTTGCGCAAGATCTCGACGTACTCGCGGGTGCGGGCAACCGGCCGGTTGGAGGGCTGACCGTGCCAGCCCTCCACCACCTGCGGGCCCGACGTGCCCAGGCCGATGCGCAGCCGGCCGGCCGAGAGCACGTCGAGGGTGGCCGCTGTCATTCCCGCGCTCGCGGGGCTCCTGGCAGGGATCTGCCAGATCGCCGATCCCAGCCCGATCGCGGAGGTGCACGCACCCAGCCAGCCGAGCACCGAGACGGAGTCGGAGCCGTACGCCTCCTCGCACCAGACGGCCGTGTAGCCGAGCCGCTCAGCCTCGCGGGCGAGCCCCACGTTGGGCTCCGGACCGCTGTGCCAGTTCGTCATATGGAGGTTCAAACCGAGCTCGAGGTCTCTCACCAGTCTTCCTATCTCACAACCAACCGATTGGTTGGAATGTACCATGCCGAGCGCCGGGCTCGCCGTTCACGCAACCTGGACGCCGGTTGCGGCGCACGCAGGGCTCGGCTCAACTCTCCGGCAGGCACGAGAGGAGGAGAGGCGTGGACGTCGGTATCGGCCGCTGGATCAGCTTCTGGGCCCGGGTGGCCCCCGATCACGAGGCCATCGTGTTCGGCCAGGACACGATCACGTACGCGGCACTGGACGAGCAGGTCAACCGGATGGCCAACGCGTTGACGGGGCGCGCCGTGCGCAGCGGGGACCGGGTCGCCGGCCTGCTGGGCAACCGCCCCGAGCTCCTCGTCGCACTGTTCGCGTGCGCGAAGCTCGGAGCCCTGCTCGTCCCGCTGAACGTCCGCCTCGTCCCGCGCGAGATCGAGTTCATCGTGAACGACGCCGGGCCGCGCGTGCTCATCTCCGAGTCCGCCTTCGCGCCGGTCCTCGAAGGGCTCAAGGACGACCTGGGGAGCGTGGAGGCTTTCGTGACGCTGGATCCCGGCGGCGTCGGGGAGCCCTACGCGGAGTTCGCGGCCACGGCCTCCGCCGCTCCGCCGGACGCCTCGGGCGCGGGCGGAGAGCTGGCCATCTGCTACACGTCCGGCACCACGGGAGTCCCCAAGGGGGCGGTGCTCACGAATTCGAGCATCATCTTCGGAAGCCTGCAGGAGATCGTGGCCTATGGGCTCGGCCACGGGGACCGTCACCTCCTCGTCGTGCCGCTGTGCTTCACCGGCGGGCTCGTCACCGCGTCGATGCCGATCTTCCACGGCGGAGCCACGATGTACCTGGAGCGGGCGTTCGACCCGAGCGCCGTCATGGAGCGCATCGGCTCTGAGCGGATAACGCACATGATGGGGGTCCCGACCATGTTCGCCGCGATGGCGCAGATGCCGGGCTTCGCGAATGCGGACTTCGGCTCCGTCGAGCTGTTCCTGGTTGGCGCCGCACCGGTGCCGGCGGCGCTCGTGGAGACGTACCAGTCGCGCGGGGTCACGGGCTTCACGAACGCCTACGGCCTGACCGAGGGAACCGGCTTCAACCTGTTCCTGCCGGCCTCCGACGTGATGGACCTCCCAGGCGCCTATCTGCCCGCGGCTTACACCGACGCCAGAGTGACGGACCCGGACGGCAACGACGTCGCGCTGGGCGAGTCTGGCGAGCTGACCCTGAGCGGGCCCTGCGTGATGGAGGGCTACTGGCGCAACGAGGAGGCCACCGCGGAGACGATCAGGGACGGGTGGCTATACACCGGGGACCTCGTGAAGCTCGGTGAGAACGGCTACATCTACCCCGTCGACCGGATCAAGGACATGATCATTAGTGGGGGCCTCAACATCTACCCCGCCGAGGTCGAGGGCGCGATCTTCGGTCACCCGAAGCTGGTCGAGTCGACCGTGATCGGACTCCCCGAGGAGGAGTGGGGCGAGGCGGTGACGATCGTCGCGGTGGCAAAGCCGGACGAGGAGGTCGACCTCGAGGAGCTCATCGAGTTCTGCTCGGACAAGCTCGCCGACTACAAGCGGCCCAAAGCCGTGATCCTCGTCGACGAGCTACCCCGCAACGCGGGCGGGAAGGTGCTGAAGCGCGACCTGCGCGAGGACTTCGCGGACCACTACCGGCAGGCCGCAGGCACGTAGCGGCAGTGCCCGCCGATCCGGAGCTCCCCAGCCGCGCCGATATCGTGGTGGTCGGCGCCGGCCACAACGGCCTCGTCGCGGCCTGCTATCTGGCCAAGGCGGGCCTCGACGTGCTGGTACTCGGGGCATCCCCCGTGCTCGGCGGCATGGCGGCGACCAACCCGATCTTCCCGGAAAGCCCGGGGCACATGATCAACGAGGGCTCGATCCAGGCGTCGATCTTTCGGGCGACTCCGATCGAGTCCGAGCTGCAGCTCGCGCGCCACGGCCTCAGGCAGATCGCAATGGACTCCGCGTTCGCGCAGCTCGGCCCCGACGGCTCGTCCCTGGGCCTGTGGAACGACGTCGAGCGGACGGCCGCCGAGATCCGGCGCTTTTCGCCGAGCGATGCCCGTGCCTGGCTGGAGCGCTCCCGCACGTGCGACGCGGCCATGGACGTGGTGGCGCCGTACATCAACATGCACCCGACGCGACCCGGGGTTCGCGCCGGGCTGACGCTCCTCGCGAAGGCGGGCCGCAATGCCCGCCTGATGGCCGACTTCGGCCGGCTGTGCCTGTCGTCGATGGCCGAGGTGGTGGACGAGCACTTCACCAGTCCCCTCGTGCGGGGGTTCGCCTCCGCGCTCGCGCTCGAGCCCATGACCCAGCCCGGGAGCGCGATGGACCTGCTCTGGCTGGGGCTGCACCAGCGGCTGGGCTCGAGCATGTTCGAGGGCGGCACCGGCGCGCTGCCCAAGGCGCTTTACGCCTGCCTCACGGACCATGGCGGCACGGTGCGCACCTCGGCGAAGGTGGCGAAAGCTCACGCGCACCCGGTCCGGGGGCGTCGGAGGGGTCAGGCTGGCGGGCGGCGAGGAGGTGGCGGCGAGGGCCGTGGTCACCACCCTGAGTCCCAAGGGGGTGCTGACCTCGATGCTGCCCAACGGCCTGCTGCCCGACGAGCTGGCCGCCCGCGCCGCCCACATCCCGACTACGAGCACATACTCGGGTGACCTCAAGGTGGACGTGGCGCTGAAGGGCCAGGTGCAGCTGACCAGGCACCAGGATCTGCGCGACGACGGACTGGACCTGCGCAAGCCGGTCTGCATCTGGCACACGTTCGACGACCACATGACCGCCTGGGATGCTGTGGTGAGGCGGCAGTGGCCGGACCCGATCCCCACGCTTGCGCTGCCCCCCACCGCAACCGACCCGACCCAGGGCCCCGAGGGCCAGGACACTTTCTGGATCTGGTCGGGCATCGTGCCGGCCGAGCCGGAGACCCCTTGGGAGACGCTGCGCCACCGGATCGGCGAGCAGGTGCTGGCCGACTGCGGCCGCTACTACGACGGGCTCGCCGAACTCGAGATCACGCGCTCCGTCCGCTCCACGCCGGACATCGAGGAGCGCTTCAACGCCATCGACGGGGCCGTATACCACTGTGACTCCGTACTCGAGCGGATGGGGCCGCTGCGCCCCGCGGCGGGCCTGAGCGGGTACGAAACGCCGGTGCCGGGCTGTTCCTCAGTGGCGCCGGCACGCATCCCGGCGGGGGGATCTCCGGCGGCCCTGGTCGGCTCGCCGCCCTACGGGTGCTCAAGAGGCTGACGCGGCCGACCCCCTCCGGCGGTCGGCCGCGTCAGTACGCGGCGTCGACCCCGTGCACTGCGGCCGCGACCTCGGACAGCTCCGCCTGGTACTGGAGCAGCTTGGTTACGTCGCCGTCCACCTTCAGCTTGCCGCCCGTGAAAGCGGCCTGGAGGTCAAGCTCTCCCTTGTTGATCGCTACAGCGTCCTCGTAGCTCGTGGTCATCGTGGCGTCGGGGGAGTCCGCAGCGCCAAGCTGAACCTGCACCCTGCCGTCGGCGAAGCGGCGCCAGTGGCGCACCTCACCACGGTCCGGCACGCCGGTGGCCACGTGCTCGAGCGTGATGTACGCCCAGCCCGCGAACTCCTTGATCGTGTAGTTCGCGTTCATCGCGTCCTCGATGGCCTGGACCCAATCCTCTGACAGGAACTGCGGCATCTGCGACCTCCTCAGTGTGCGCTGGCGGCCCGCTGGCTCGCCGTCAGGAACTCCACGTGCAGCCGGTTGAACTCGTCGGGGTCCTCGAACTGGGGCCAGTGCCCGCAGTCTGTGAGGATCTTGAACTCGTGGTCGGGGATGTCGGCGGCGACTGCGCGGGCGAAATCGGCGTTCTGGCCCGGGTTGTGCTCAGTCCAGAGCACGAGCGTCGGCGCCTGGATCCGCCCCATCACTCCGTCCTCGAAGTACTCCTGGCCGGACAAGCCGCGGAACATGCCGCCCACGCTCATCATCACTTTGCCGACGGCCTCGAGCATCCCGGGCTGTGAGTAGATCTTGTAGCGGCAGCTCACCAGCTCCTCGGTCATCCGGGAAGGCTCGGCCACGAGCCATTCCATTCGTGTTCGCACTGCCTCACGGGTGAACCCGCCCGACATCACCTCCACGGTTCGGCGGGCGAACTCCTCCAGCTCCGCGAGGCCCTCCTCCGTGGGCAGCGCCAGCACCGCGGTGTTCAGAACCAGGCGCTCCACCCGCTCCGGGCGGGTGATCGCGAACCAGGCCGCCACGGCCGAGCCCAGTGACTCGCCCGATATGTGCGCCCGCTCCACCCCGATCGCGTCCAGCAGGTCGGCTACGTGGCCGGCGAAGTCGTCGAGCGAGTAGGCGATGCCCGGCCGATCGGAGAAGCCGTGCCCCACCATGTCCACCGCCAGCACGCGGAAGTGCTCACTGAGCGGAACCATGTTCCGGTAGTAGGTCTCGGCGTGCCCGCCGGTGCCGTGCAGCAGGAGCAGCGTGGGGCCCTCTCCCGCCTCGAGCACGCGGGTGCGCACCCCGCCGGCGTCGTAGAAGCGCTCCTGCACGCCCCTGCCCACCATCTCCAGCCAGATACTTCCCTCGCTCATGTCCGCCGGTTCCTCTCCATGCTCCGTCGTGGTTGTCTCACGTTCGACCGTCTCGCGCGCCCGCCGCGCCGGCGCGTGGGTCGCCTTCAGGTAGTTCCAGGCCCGCTGAATCTGGCCCACGAGCACCACGTCGTTGGCCGTCAGCTCTTCCGCCGCCTCGGGCGGGTAGGTCAGGGGCTCGCCCACCGCCGACGCCGCCAGCACCGCGGCGGCCGAGCGTTCGAGCGCCCAGGCTCGGATCACCGCCTCGGGCAGGCTCCGCCCGACGGTGACCGCCCCGAAGCCGCGGAGCAGCACCGCCGACCCGCCGCCGAGGGTGGCCGCCACCTCGTCCGCCTCCTCGTCGGTGGTCACGGTGCGCGTGCGGTCGTGCACCGGCACGCTCGGCCCCAGGGCCAGCCCCGGGCCGATCGTCGCCTCGAGCGGGCGCCCAAGCGTGGCCCACGCCATGCAGGCCGAGCCGTGGAAGCGGCACACCGCCGCCACGTCGCGCCGCGCCCGCAGGATGGCCCGATGAATCGCGGCCTCGGCCGGCACCAGGCTGAAGTCGCCCGACACGAACTCGCCGTCGAGCTTCAGGCGCAGGAACTCGTCGGCGGCCTGCACCATCCCGGGCCCAAGCTTGGGGCTGATCAGCATGCCGTCGGGCCCCAGCCGCGCGCTCACATGGCCGAAGGCGTCGGTGAGCCGCTCGCCGTCGAGGATCCGGCAGGCCCAGAGCAGGTCCTCGGCCACACCGGGCATCAGAAGATCATGCTGAGTGCGCCGTTGGGGCTCAGCGTCTCCATGTCGAGCAGCGCGCGCCGGCGCCGGAAGAGGAACGAGTCGCCGTCGCGCACCAGGGTGTGGCGGTAGCTGCCCACGAAGGGGTCGCCCTTCCCGTAGCGGAAGCGGTACACGATCACGCCCGCCTCCACGTCCAGCTCATCGTCGCGGATGCCCGTGACCCGGACGTTCGTGATCACCCTGCGCGTGCGCGAGTAGGGGAACTCGCGGTGGGCGTGACGGCTCTTGAGGCGCTCGACGCGCCAGCTCAGCCGCAGGTGGTCGTCGTCGATGATCGTGAGCGTCTCGGCGGGGTTGCCCTCGAGCGCGTCGGTGGCGGGCACCACGAAGGTGGCGTCCTCGGTGAAGAGGGCGAACCAGTCGTCGAGCCTCCAAGCATCCAGCAGCGCGGCCTCGTGGTAGAGGAAGTCCTCCACCGCGAGGCGGGTGAGCAGGCGGTCCTGTACCGCGGCCGCCTCCATCAGAGCATGCTGCTGCCGCCGTTGACGCTGATCACCTGACCGGTCACGAAGCCCGCTCCCTCGGAGGCCAGGAAGCAGACCACGTCGGCCACCTCTTCGAGGGTGGCGGGCCGGCCCGCCGGGATCGTGCCGATCGTCTGGTTGAGGGCCTGCTTCATCGGCGCCGGGAGCTGGTCGCCGGCGGCCATCGCCTCCTTCACCTCGGCGGTGGCCACGATCGAGGGCGCCACGCAGTTCACCGTGATGCCGTTGGGTGCGAACTCGCGCGCGAGCCCCGTGGTCAGCCCGTGCACGCCGCCCTTCGCGCCGTTGTACATCGCGTGCCACCAGAGCCCGTTGCGGACCGACTCGGCGCCGAGGTTCACGATCCGCCCCCCGGATTGCTCTACCATCGCCGGCAGCACCGCCCGGCAGCAGTGGATCGTCGTCAGCAGGTTGCGCGAGAGCGTCTCCTGGATCGAGTTCTCGTCGTGCTGGAGGAAGGGCCGGATCACGCCGCCGCCGGCGTTGTTCACCAGCGCGTCCACCCGGCCGAAGCGCTCCAGTGCGGCCTTCACCAGCGCCTCTGCCCCGTCGAAGCGCGAGAGGTCTGCCGGGTGGCCCAGCACACGGTCCTCGGAGGGCGCGATCTCCGCGGCCGTCGTGTCGATCGCCTCCGCGTCCACGTCGCAGACCACCACGTTCGCGCCGTCGGCGAGGAAGCGCTCGGCGATCGCGCGCCCGATGTTGCGGGCGGCCCCCGTGACCACGGCGACGCGGGCAGTCACGACGCCGCCTCCGCCTCGACCTTGACCGGAGCGTCGTCCCAGTCGCTCCGGGTCTGCTCCTGCATCTGCGCGGCCCACTGACGCCAGAAGGTGCGCATCTGGAGCTCGTCGTCGGTCTGCGCCTCACGTACCATGCCGCGAGAGATGTCGTTCCACTGCTCGCCGCCCGAGTTGAAGCCGATCTGACAGGACTCGAGCGCCTCCACGTCGTCCGGCGTGGCCAGCCCGCCGGGGCCGAAGAATTCGAGGAAGTTGTGGAGGCGTGCCTGGAGCCGAACGCCCTCCTCCTCCTCCGGGGCGAGCGCCCACGCCGTGATCTCCATGAAGTCCGGCTCGAGCGGGTTGAAGGTCCGCACGATCACCGAGACCAGGTCGTTGAGCACCAGGTTGGGGTAGATCAGGATGTTGCGGTTGAGCTGGCCGATCCGGTCCGCGCGCTCCTCGCCGTAGCGCTCCACGAGCTTGCCCTTCACCTGCTCGACCTCGGCCTTGCTCTCGTCGCCCATCATCGGCACCCAGCGCGCCACGGGGCGCCCTTGCGGCGCCCAGTACTCGATCGCGGCGTGACCGTTCCCGAGCGAGTGCGCGCGGCCCTCGAGCATCCGCCCTTCCTCGAGTTCCACGCCGCCCGCCCCGAGCAGGTACTGCACGTAGGTCTGGTGCGTGGGCACGCCGTGGTAGCCGTCCACGCTGTTCTCGGCCAACAGCTTCCAGTTGGCGCGCGTGCTGTAGTGATGGGTGCCCTCCACCACCCGCATCCGGCCGTCCAGCGACTGGTCACAGACCAGGTCGATGTACTCCTTGGCACCGGCGAGCCAGTCGTCCAGCGCCATGATCCCCGGCCAGAAGCTCACGAACCAGAAGCCGCGATAGCCCTCCAGGCGGGGCACGGGCGTGAGGCCTCGCTCCTTCTTGTCGAAGGCGCTGCCGCCGTAGCCGTCCTTCGCCGGCATGCCCACGAGCTCGCCGCGCGTGTTGAACGTCCACGCGTGGTAGAAGCACTGGAACACCTTCGCGTTGCCCTGGTCCCGCCGGCAGACGATCGCTCCCCGATGCGGGCAGGTGTTGTGAAAGGCTCGAATCTCGCCGTCGTCGCTACGCAGGAACATGATCGAACGGCCGAGCAGGCGTCGGCGACGGTAGTCGCCCGGATCGGCGACCTCCGACTCGTGCCCCAGATAGAGCCAGCTGCGCCCGAACACACGCTCCCGCTCGAGCTGAAGGAACTCGGGGGAGGTCATCGTCGAGCGGTGGACCCTGAAGATCCCACCCTCGCGATCGTCCTGGATCAGCTCGCTGAGCTCCGGGGTCGGCATCCGGCCCTCAGGTCTTGGCGCCGGCCATGAGATCGCGGGAGACGATCGTGCCGCTGATGAAGTCCTCCGACATCTGGGAGGTGCCCCACTCGTCCCCTATCCCGGCGAGAATCAGGTCACCGTCCCATCTCGTGGCCTCCCAGTCGGGGTCGAAGATCAGAAGGCCGCCGGTCCAGACCTCGATTCGATTGCCGGACGGTTCCTTCCAGTAGAGGGCGGTGGCGCTGCTCGTGCCGTGGCGCGCCGGGCCGAAGTCGAGCTTGTACCCCTGGTCCACGAGCATGCTGGCCCCGTTCAGCAACGAATCCGGCGACTCCGCGTAGTACGCGAGGTGGTGCAGCGCCGGGCCGTCGGTGGCGCCGAGCCTGCCCACCGCGATCTCGTGCGCGATGTTGGTGCGGCTCATCCACGACCCGATTCGGCTTCCGTCCGGCGCCTCACCGTAGTAGCGATGTTGGATGCCGAGCGCGTCGGTCAGGAACTCCTGCTCGGCCCGCGGGTCCAGCACGCCGAGGGTCACGTGGTCGAAGCGCCTCGGCACGATGCCGCGCGTCCCGATCCTCGATGGATGGCTCGGGAACCTGGACGCCCGCTCCGGAGGCGCCACGAAGTACTCGACCTCCCAGTAGAGCTCGAACGGCAGCCCGCCCGGGGTCAGAAAGCGCAGCCCCTCCCCGTGGCCGCGCCCCTCGTGCGCGTCGCCCCAGCTCGTCGCGATGCCGCGGGCGTTCAGGTCGCGCTCGATCTCCTCCACCTCCGCCCTGGTTTCCACCCGCCAGCCCACGTGCCCCAGCCCCGACTCGGGCGCCTCGGTGAGCACGAGCGTGTGGTGGTCGCGGTCCTGCCACGCCCGCAGGTACGCCCGGTCACCCTCCTGGGCTGAAAGCTGGAGGCCCATGATCTCGGTGAAGTGCTCGATGGAGGCGGCGAGGTTCGAGACCAGCAGCTCCACGTGGCCGATATGTGAGACGGTCGCCAAAGGCCCTCCTGGAAACGGGCGTGTTCGGGTAGCTTCGAAGGATGCAGCGCTCGCCCGGGCCGGACAAACCCCGTCCGCTTATGCGGGAAGCTACTGCGTGTCGGCCAGGCGGTCCGCGTACACGGCCCGGACCGCCTGATCGGCCTCCAGGAAGGCCCGATCCGCGCCGAAGGTGCGCACCAGCCGCTCGCGTGCGCCGCGCGGCAGCATCCCCATCGTCCGGATGGCCACGCCCGCCCGCCGTGGCACGAACACCTCGAAGCGCGGCCGCTCGAGTGTCCGGCGGATCGCCTTTGCCACGCGCTCCGGCTCCACCGGGGGGATCCCGCGCGGCCTGACGCCGGCGGCCAGCTCGGTCGCCACGGTGGCCGGCATCACGCAGGAGATCTCGATGCCGCTGTCCCTGAGCTCGCTCCGCAGCGCCTCGCTCAGGCCCACCACGCCGTGCTTGGTTGCGCTGTACGTCACGGCGCCGGGCAGGCCCACCTTGCCGGCGCTTGAGGCCACGTTGACGATGTGGCCGCGCCCCCGCGGCAGCATCCGCTCGAGCGCGAGCCGGCAGCCGACGATCACGCCGCGCAAGTTGACGTCGACGATTCGGTTGGACAGTCCGGGATCCTCGGCCGCGAAGTGGCCGAGCGGCATGATGCCTGCGTTGTTGACGAGCACGTCGAGCGGCCCGAGCTCGCGCTCGACAGCGTCGAGGAAGTCGGCGAACAATCCGGCGTCGGCCACGTCGAGCCCGAACCCGCGGCAGCCGTCGCCGAGCTCCCGCGCCGCGCGCTCGCTCAGGTCGGGGTCGAGATCGCCGATCGCCATCCGGAAGCCCCCGGCGACGAGCTCCGCGGCCGTCGCGCGGCCGATGCCCCGGGCGCCGCCGGTGATCGCGACCACTGCGTCGGCCTGTCGGCGCCCGGGCACGATCCTCGATCTTACGCCCGCATCGATGGTGCCGGAAGCGGCGTCCCGGGTAACGAGACGCCCATATCAGTACTGATATGCGCGTCGCCCTTGCCAGCTCGCGCTCCACGACGCGCGCCGTCGTGCGCCCGCTTCAGCCGCTGCCCTTGAACGCCTGCTCGGCGAGCTCCTTCGGCGTCTTCACGTAGCTGCCGAGGACGCTCTCGCGCAGCCCCGGGCGGGTAGCCGTCGTGCGCACGTCGAGCACGTGCTCGTGATAGGCGCCCTTCGCCTCCCCCCAGTCGCGGCCGTCGTCGAGCTCGTGGGGGACGGCGGGCAGGAAGACGTATAGCGACTCCCCGTCGCTGCCCGGCGGGACGAGCGTGCGGTCGAGCAGCGAGTGCATCAGCACGCCCATGGCCACCTCAGCCGGTAGCCGCCCGACCATCTCGCGAGCGATGACCATCTCCTTGGCCTGCTCCACCGGCATCCCGAGGCCCATGACCGTGATCATCGGCTCGGACGAGCGCGCGCAGTCGAAGCACTCCTCGACCTTGATGTGCTCGATGTCGTGGCTGAGGTTCGTGAGCACCGGAGTGAGGCGCTCCATGACCCAGCCGGGGTTCAGCCCGTCGGCGTGGAAGGTCGACTGCCCCTTCTGGCACGCGGCCTCGAGCTCCTCGCGCGGACCCTCCCGGCGCGCCTCCGAGAGGTGGTATGCCAGGGGCGTGACGACGTCCTTGCCGGACTCAAGCGGGCGAGGAACCTCTGGCCGCGGCATTCGCCGAGGAGCTGGGCGCCGACCGGGGCGACGTGCGCGCGCATGATCGCCGCGGCGGCCGTCGCCGTGCTGCTCACATTCGCGCGCTCGCTTGCCTACGGGCCGGATCCCGCCCGCCGGTGGCCGCCTTCCAGGAGCTGCTCCGCCTGATCGACGCAGGCCTCGGAGCCCTGCCGGGCACGCGCCGGCGGTGATCGTGATCAGCTGTCGAGAACGGAGAGGGAGGCGAGGGTCATGTTCACCAGGAGGTCCTCCAGCCCCGGGGTCTCGAAGGCCTCGTCACGCCAGAGGATCACGGAGTTGGTGAGACCCATCGCCGCGCTCGTGACGGTCATCAGCAGGCCGTAGTCGCAACCCGGCCAGCAGCGCTCGAGCGTCGAGATCCAGCGCTCGCGCAGCTGGTCGAGCCGGCGCCGGATCAACCTTCGGAAGGTCGGCGCCAGGGCCTTGGCCTCGGCCACGTACACATTCGCGAGGCGGCGGTCGCGCAGCACCTCCCTCACATGGCAGCGGATGATGTGCTCGAGATCCTCGCGGGGATCGTCGCCGGGCACGCCGATCGCCTCCGTCACGCGGTCGATGCCCTCGAGGCAGAGGGTGGCAAGGATCTCGTCCTTGCTCTTGAAGTGGCTGTAGATCGCCGGGCCGGTCACGCCGATCCGCTCGCCGATAGCATCCACGCCGGTCCCCGCGAAACCGCGCTCGAAGAACAGCTCGGCGGCCGCCTGGAGGATCTGCCGGTCGCGCGGGAGGCTCTCGACTTCCAGCTTCGCCACCCCCAGATCCTAAGGCGGCTCCCGGCCCTCGAGAAAGCCCTGTTCCGGCAAGGGGGACAGCCGTCGACGTGCCGGGGCGACTCGGGTTTACTCGGCGCCGAGGCGATGGGAACCATCTCGGCAAGGGTCCAGATGCTCTGCCTGTGGGGCGGGCCCGCCGCCATGCTGCTCACGATCGTGGGCTTCATCCTCCTGGCCGGGCTGGTGCCTCTGCCCTCGCCGGGCGACAGCGCGCAGGAGATCCGCGACCTCTACCTGGACGACGGGGACAGGGTGAAGGCCGGGCTGGTGCTCACGATCCTGGCGGGTGCCCTGACGGGGCCGTTCGTGGGTGTGATCTCGGCCCAGATGAAGCGCGTGGAGGGCGAGTCCTCCCCACTCGCGTATACACAGCTCGGGATGGGCACCCTGGGCGTGCTGCTGTTCGTGATCCCGGCGATGCTGTTGCAGACGGCCGTCGTCCGGGCCGAGCGCGACCCGGAGCTGATCCTGCTGTTCAGCGACCTGGCCTGGCTTCAGCTCGTCGGGGTGATCTCGTTCGCCATCGTGCAGAACCTCGCGATCGCCGTGTGCGTGTTCATGAACCGCGAGGAAGCCCTCGAGGCGCTTGGGGCCGAGGCCATGGGCGTCTGGGCGGCTGGGGTAGCGCTGGAGGAAGGCGAGCGCGATCTGCGAGTCGACGTCGGCGAAGATACGCGCGGCGCCGGGCCAGAAGCAGTCGAGCTGCGGGCGCAGCTGGTTGGCCAGGCCGACGCGCGCTGCGACGAGGTCCTCGCGCGTGCGCACGAGCGCGCGCAGCGCGAGCGTCTCGTCGCTGGAGGGCGCCAAGGCGGGGAACCGGTGGCTGTCGGTGCGCGCGAGCTCGCAGAGCACGAAGCTGAAGCTGTCAAAGACATCCGACTTGCCCGCCGCGGCGCGGAAGCGGTCGCATGCCGCCTTGACCTGGTTGGGGTGGATCGCCAGCACCCCCAGCCCCGCGGCCAGCAGCCGGCCGACGAGCAGCCCGTCGGGGCGCTCGATCGCGACCAGCTCAACGCGATGCGCGACGAGCACTCCGATCAACGCGAGCACGCCCGCCTCGTCATGGGCGAAGCGCCGCTGACAGATCAACTCGCCCGACTGGCGCTCGGCGATCCGGACGTCATGCGATTCGCTGGCCCAGTCAATCCCGCAGATTGCGCGCATGCGCGGTCCTCCTTAGTCGAGGTCACCTTGACGGTGGGCGACCGCGAGGTACCGTGGCGAGTGCTCATAGGCAGGCCCTCAGGGGGGCAACGCCCTGTTGTCGCTCTGGGTGCCTCTCACCGCCGGGAGGGGCGGGTCTCACACGGGACGTCTCAGCGGCAAGCGAACGAGGCCCTCTCCCGGCGGTGGTCAGCCCTATGCGCTGAGCAGTCTCAAGCCTCGCCTGGCCTGCGGCCAGGCTCGGACAAGATCAACTCTCCAACTTGGGAGAACAACCTCCCGAGAACCAAGGTTGGCCTATGAGCGAACCCCCGTACAGCCGCGATGAGCTGCTCGCCTGCTACATCGCCGGCCAGCTCGAGAACGGCGACCGGGTCTTCGTCGGCGCGAACCTGCCGGTGCCGCGCGGAGGGAACCTGCTCGCGCACCTGACCGACGGTCCAGACATCAAGGTCTCCATCGGGCTTGTCACGACGAACATGCTCGCCGAACTAAGGCTCGAGCCATTCAAGTTCTCAACCGACTACCGAATGTCGCGGTTCGCGGAAGCGTTCGTGATACACAACGACATCTTCGACGCGCCACGCAAGGTGTCCGACATCTTCTTCGTCGGCGGCGTCCAGGTCGACCGCTACGGGAACACGAACCTGATCGGCCTCGCCGACGAGTCCGGCGGCCTCCGCCTGCGCGGCCCCGGGTCGTTGGGGACCGCTTCGATGGCGTACTACGCCAAGCGCTACTACATCTACGTGCCCAGGCACGCCGCGGGCGTGTTCGTCGAGCGCTGCGACTACATCTCGGTCTTCGGCCACGGGGAGGGCGGCGACCATCGCGTCCGGCTCGGGCTCAATCGGTTCAACGCCGAGCCGACGGCGGTGATCACGCCACTCGCGATCCTCGATTTTCGAGACCGCCGACCGTCGGATGCGCCTGCAGAGCGTTCATCCCGGCGTCGAGCCCGACCCGTGCAGGCGCGGCCACCGGATTCGAACTCGTGATCCCGGATCAGGTAGCCCACACTCCCGCCCCGACGAGCGAGCAGCTCCGGCTCCTGCGCGAGCGGATCGACCAGGAGGGGTTCCTGCGGGCGCCCGAACCAAAGGAGGGATTCACATGAACCAGAGCACTGACGTGATCGTGATCGGCGCCGGGCACAACGCCCTCGTAGCGGCCTGCTACCTGGCCCGCGCCGGGCTCGACGTGACCGTTCTAGAGGCCCATGACAGGCCCGGCGGGATGACGGCCACGAATCCCGTGATCCCCGAGGCTCCGAAGCACCTGATCAACGAGGGCTCGATCGACTCGACGCTCTTCCGCGTCTCCGGCATCGAGCGGGAGCTCGGCCTCGGGCGCTTCGGCCTGCGGCAGAAGGAGCTCGACCCGATGCACGCGTACCTCGATCCGGAGGGTGATTCGCTCTGCATCTGGCGGGATCCTTGCCGGACCGCCGACGAGATCCGGCACTTCTCGCGGCGCGACGCGCAGGCCTGGCTCGATCTGGCCCGGACGCTCGATGCGGCCATGGATGTCGTCGTCCCCTTCATGACCACAAATCCGGTGCGGCCGAACCCGAGAGCTCTGCTCTCCGCCCTGAAGGCCGTCCGCGGCTATCGCGAACTCTGGCCTCTGCTGCACATGATGACGGCCTCCCAAGCGGAGATCGTGAGCGAGCGGTTCGAGCACCCGATCGTCCGCGCGCCGCTCGCGGGGTTGCCGATCTTCGCGCCGATGGACGGGGACGACACCGGCTGGATCCTGATCTACCTGGGCATGATCCACCGTTACGGGCTCGGGCGCTTCATCGGCGGCACCGGCTCGCTTCCACGGGCCCTGATCGGCTACCTGGAGTCGAAGGGCGGCCGGGTGCGCACGTCGACACGCGTCGAAGAGCTGCTGGTCGAGTCCGGCCGGGTCACGGGCGTTCGCATCGCCAGCGGCGAGGAGCTGCGCGCGCGCGCGGTCGTCGCCGGCTGCAACCCCAAGATCACGCTGACGCAGCTACTGCCCGACGGCGTGCTCTCCCCGCTGTGGTTGGAGCGTGCGGCTCACATCCCGACCTCGCGCAACCCGGTCAGCTTCTTCAAGCTGGACCTCGCGCTCAAAGGCCGCCTTGGGCTTCCGCGCCACCAGGCAAAGCGCGACGACAACGTCGATCTCCGGGCTCCGATCTCGACCATGCACACGTACGAGCACTACCTGAAGTCCTGGCGGCAGGCTCAGCTCGGTGAGTTGCCGAACCCGATCCCGACCCTTGTCACGATCCCTACCGCGGCGGACCCAACACAGGCCCCCTACGACCAGGACACCTTCTGGTTCTACTCCGGGCTCGTCCCCATCCGGCCTAGAGAGCCGTGGGAGACCCTGCGCGACAAGGCGGCGCAGATCGTCATCGACGACTGCGCCAGGTACTTCGAGGGCATCGAGGAGCTCGAGATCGGGCGCATGGTGCGCAGTCCCGTCGACTTGACCGAACGGTTCGCGACTCTCGACGGCAACATCTTCCACGTTGACGGCGTGATCCAGCGCCACGGGCCGCTACGGCCTGGCTGGGGCCTCGGCGGCTACAGGACGCCGGTCTTGGGCCTGTACCTGACCGGAGCCGGAACCCACCCTTCCGCCGGCATCTCCGGCACGGCCGGCAAGCTCGCCGCGACGGTGGTGATCAAGGAGCTGCGCCGCAACGGCTCACAATGAATTGTTCCACGGCTTGGGGGTCGTGGGGAGGGCTTTGGCGAGCAAAGGTCGAAGTCGGCGGTGCTTTCCCACACCGTCGACTCGAAGGGGCCACGATGCTCGCCGACCTCGACCTGTTGCTCACTGCGGTGTTCTGCACCGCGGACGATCTCTGCCGGAGCGGCAGAAGAATCCGCGTCGCAGCGTGACCGACGCGGAGGTTGAGCCGCCGGACCGGTGTCCATCGCGACACGATCCGCCGGGCGCTCGCCTCGCCCGAGCCCCGAGCTATCGGCCGCGGCCGTGGCGGGTGTCGAAGTATGATCCCTACCTGGCGGAGATCGAGCGGCTGGTGGAGGACGAGTCGACGCTTTCGGGGGTGCGGATTCGCGAGGGGATCCAGGAGCTCGGTTCTGCGGCGGCAGGAGGATCCTCGGCGATGTCTTGCGCGGGCTCGACACAGAGCAGGGCGTGCTCTGCGTGCTCGATGGCGCTGCGCAAGGCGGTCCGCGACGTACTCGGCGTCCTCACCCCGGTGCAGAGGTGTGTCCGCCACTATGCCGACGTCCGTGTTATGCCGACTCGGGATCGACGGGCCGCTCCGTGGGTGGGGATCGTGGCGGTGGGGTCGGCATAATCAGAGCGCCTCGAGGAAGGCGAGCAGGGTGTCGGGGGGTCGGTAGCGGCCGGGCTTGGCGTTCAGGGGCGTGTTCTCTCGAGCGCGCGTTCCTTGAGCGCGAGGTCGGCGTGGAGGTAGATCTGGGTGGTGTCGACCTGTTCGTGACCGAGCCAGAGGGCGATCACGGAGGTGTCGACGCCGGCGTGCAGGAGGACCATCGCGGCGGTGTGGCGCAGCACGTCCGCTGTGACCTTCTTGGCCGCGAGCGATGGGCATGCCGTCGTGGCCGCGGCGGTGTGTTTGGCGAGCCGTCGCTCGATCGCGTCGCGGCTGAGCGGCCGTCCGGTGCTGGTTGGGAACAGCGGGTCGCCTGGCCGGCCGGCGCGTTCGGCCAGCCAGGGCGCAGCACCGCGACCCTCGCGGCGGTGAGCGGCGCGATGCGCTGCTTGCGTCCCTTGCCCAGGCAGCTGACGTGCGCGCCCGCGCCGAGGTGGGTGTCGGCGCGGGTCAGCGCGGTGAGCTCGGAGGCTCGCAGCCCGGTTTGGGCGGCGAGCAGCAACAGCGCGTGGTCGTGCCGGCCGGTCCTGGTGGTGCGGTCTGGCGCCGCGAGCAGCGTGTCGAGCTCGGGTTTGGTGGAAGGTGACGAGCGCCCGTTCGAAGCGCTTGGGCGGGATCGCGAGGATCCGCTGGATCTTGGCGGCGTGCTCGGGGTGCCTGAGTGCGGCGTATTTGAACAGAGCGAACGGATCGCGGCGAGCCTGGCGTTGCGGGTCCGCACTTGTGTTGCCGCGCTCGTGCTCGAGGTGATCGAGGACGCGCCGATCAACGGCGCGTCGAGATCATCGATGTCGAGCATGCTGGGCTGCTTGGCGGCGCGCTCTGCGGCGAACTCGAGCAGCATCCGCAGCGTGTCGCGGTAGGCGGCGATCGTGTGCGGGCTGGCCTGGCGTTGGGCGATCAGCCGGTCGGTGAAGAACGCTCGCAGCGTCGGCGCGAGCAGGCTCATCGCCGATCTCCGCGGTCGGGGTCGTCTTCGAGGCGCTGGCCGGCGAGCGCGAGCAGCTCGGGGGCGGCCTGCAGCTACCAATACGTGGATCCGGGGTTGACGTGCCCGAGGTAGGTCGAGAGCAACGGCAGCCTGGTCTGCACGTCAGCGCCGTCGCGGTAGGCGTCCAGGACGGTGTTGACCGCGAAGGTGTGGCGCAGGTCATGTGGCCGCGGGCGACACGCGGCCGAGCGCGGCTTGAGGCCGGCGTGCGCGACGATCCGCTTGAACGCGAGGTGGACGTTGCAGTACGTCAGCCTGGTGCCCGCCGCCGACGTGAACACCGCCGCGGTCGGCTCGGCGGGGACGGGCCGATCGACCCGGCGCAGGTAGCCGCGAAGCGCCCCGATCGTGGTCGGGTGCAGCACGACCTCGCGGGACTTGCCGAACTTGGTGGCGCGCACGATCAACAGCTCATGGGTGTGGTCGATGTCGCCGCGGTCAAGACGGATCGCCTCGCCGACGCGCATCCCGGTCGCGGCGAGCAGCCCGATCAGCGCGCGCAGTGTCGCGGCGCGATGCGCTGTCGGGATCACACTCGCCGCGTCCATCAACGCGACGATCTCGGCATCGGTGTAGAGGTAGGGCACCGCCCTGCGGAGCGGTTTCGGCGGCACCTGACTGCTGGGGTCGAATGCTCCGGTTGGCGGTGTTCCGTGCCGAGTCGAAGCTCGAGCTGGCGCACCTTATGACCCGGAAGGTCGCGGCGCTACACGACGCTCGCGCTTCTGTGGGTGAAGCGGCGAACATGCCGAAGTTCGCGGCCGCCGAGGCAGGAATCCCCTGCCCTCAACAGGAGATATAGGCACTACGACGGATACGGCTTCGCGCATCGAGTACGGGTTCACCGACTTCTGGTGGCTCGCGCGGTTTCTGAAACCCGTCCCCGCCTCGCGCGAGATGATTCCTGAACGTCGGCGCCGAGCGCTCCCTCGGCTGCCACGTTCTTACTGAGGACGTCGGATTCCGCTGTTAGTCGGACCACCTACTGACGGCGACACTAGCCGCCGGTCGGGATCAAGGTGCGCCGAATCTGGTCTCGCGATAGGCACGCCAGGGCCCGGGCATGCATAGGCGGTGCCCGGTCCACAAATCCCGTTGGTGAAGTAGGAGCGCTCCACCACGTCGTCGATCCAGTTCGCGTGGGTGCCGATCCACTGGGCGGGAATGTTGTAGCCGATGAGGAAGATCACGTTGCAGATTCCGGTGACCGCCAGGAAGCGCAGCCCGGTCTTCCGCTTCGCGCCCGTGCGCAAGCGGTCGATGCCGCGCTCTACGACAGAGTGGCCTTTCTCGTCGCGGAAATAGCGCAGGCATGCGAACGCTGTCCAGGGAGCCGCCATCAGCGGAACCTCCACCATGGGGTACTGGTAATGGCTGCCGCCGAACAGCTTCGGACCCGGCACCCCACCGTAGTGGTAGAGACCCAGCCGCACGAACAGGCCCTCGTAGATCAGCACAGAGAGGGCCATGAAGCCAAAGCACAACGCGATCAAGCCGACGTTGCCCGTACTCGGCCACCTACCCTTGACCCTACGCATAAGCACGTTCGCCTGGATCGAGCCGATCAGGAAGATGCAGAGGAAGACCGGGGGCGCGAAGAGCAGGGGCTCGGCGAATCGGTCCATGTTCGGCGCCTGCCAACCGGGGATGTGCATCGCCCAGGAGCCGAGGTTGACCAGGTCAGCGTTGTAGGCAGCGTACGGCTGCGTGTACATCGCGAGCGGGTCCTGCCAGTATACTGTCGCTGTGGCCAGCGCCAGTAGACCGTCGAACGAAATCCGGCCCTTGCGTCGGAGCGGCCGGATCACGAACCAGTAGAGTACTCCCACGGCGATGGCCGGAGCGGCGATCTGGGCAACGATGCCGACCATGTGCATCCACCTGGGCACCGGATCCGCGCCCGTCGGCGTTCGCTTCGCGTCACCCGACGCGATCCAGGCGACCACGAGATAGACGATCAGCGCTAGGAAGCTCGCCCCAACGGCTGCCCACCACTTGACCGGGGTAATCCGGCGCCTTGCGGCGCTGACTGCGATCACCGGCCCGCCGAGCGTTGTGCGCCCTGCGATCGACTCCATCGCCCTTACCCGATCACAGCTGTCAGTCGCGGCCAAGAGCCGTTCCGATTACGCGAACGCCGGTGCCCTCGACTGTGTGGCCGGAGATACGATCCGGATTCAATGCCCGACATCGCAACGTTGGACATCCTGGGTGCGATCACGATTACCGACCGCCCCGTCGACGCGGAGGCACCGGAGGGAGCACGATGGTTCTTCACCATCTGGGCGTCTGCGGGGGCGATGGCGGTGCTTCCGTGGGCGATTCTCCTCGTGCGTCGCGGCAACCCCTGGCTGCTGCTGATGGTCGTCGGCGCGGTCGTCGCGTCGTTCCTTGAGCCGATGCTCGACACGCTGATCCACCTGTGGTACCCAACCAACCTCCCGTTCACCGCGTACTCCGCCTTCGGTATCCACATCCCGCTGCTGGTCCCGCCAGCCTACGTCTTCTTCGGCGGGGTCACCGCCTACGGGGTATACCGGCTAATCGAGCGCGGGCTCACGTTCCGGCAGTTTTTCGTGTTGGAGGGGGCGCTGCTCGTAAGCGACCTGATCCTCGAGTACCCGGGCATCCTCACTGACGCCTACATCTACTACGGGGAACAGCCGTTCCAGCTCGCCGGATTCCCTTGGTGGGTGACAATTCCGGCCTCGACCGCCGTGCTGATCATGGGTTTCCTTCTGTGGTGGCTGGCCCCGCGCCTGCGCGGCCCCCAAAAGCTTCTCGTCGTCCTCGTGCCGCCGATCGGGATCGGCGCCAGCTACGGCGCGGTGGCGTGGCCGGGCATGCTGGCGGTCAACGCTGATCTGCCGGGCATCCTCACCTGGGGTCTGGCTGCCCTCTGCCTACTCCCAGCACTCGCGATCACCTGGGCGATTGCGTCGACTGTGGCCACCGACCGCGGCAAGACAACCGCCCAGTTCCCCGACCCGATGTCGATCGCGAGTGAACCCCAACCGGCGGCGACACCTCCGCGGTGATGCTCGGCGCAGGGTTGCCCTTCATGCTGACGCCCGAGACGAACGGATAGGCCCGAACCAGCGCTCATGGACCCAGTCCTTGCCGCCAGTCAGATCGAGTTCGTAGTCGACCTGCAGCCGTCCGACACGGCGTCGTGGTTCTTCACGGTATGGGCGAGCGCGGCAGCGCTGGTCTTCGTCCCCTACGCGCTGATCGCGCTCGTGCAGCGCGGGGACACGCTGCCGCTGCTGCTGCTGATCAGCGCCGTCCTCGCGTCGCTGGTCGAGCCGATGCTGGACTCGCTGGGGCACGTACGGTTCGCCGAGAACGTCCCCCTCACCGTCTACACCAACTTTGGAGTTGGCATCACGGTGCTCGTGCTCACGGGCTACGTGCTGGTGATGGGTGTCGGTGGTTACGTCGCCTATCGGCTGTTGAAGCGCGGGATCACGGTTCGGGGCGTTTTCGGGCTTTGGCTCGCGCTCGTCGGCATCGACCTCGCGGTCGAGTATCCGGGGCTACTGACGGACGTCTATGGCTACTTCGGCGATCAGCCATTTGAACTTCTCGGCTTCCCGCTGTGGTGGCCGGTGGTCAACGGCACGGTGATGCTCGCGTGCGGGTTCCTGGTTTGGCTGATGGAACCCCGGCTCCGGGGGGCCGGTCGGCTCCTCATCATCCTTGCCGCTCCGCTGGCCGTCAGCGGCACCTACGGACTTGTCGCCTGGCCGGTCTTCCTGTCGTTGAACGCGGACGTCCCGAGCATCGTCCCGTGGCTGGCCGCAATGGTCACAGCCGCGCTGTGCCTGCTCGCGGTCAGGCTGGTCGCAGCCATCCTCGCTGCCGACCACGGAGAGGAACTCCCCTCGTGGCTCTCGCGCCGCGAGGCGAGCTTCGCCGAACACGTAGAGCGGTCGTAGGGCCAACACACCACCAAGCGGCGACCGGGGCGATTCCGGCCTCTCAGCTCAGTGCCTGGCTGACGACAGCACGGGCGCGGAACGAGGGCTCAGCTCCCACCGGACCCGCAGCGAACCGAACGCGACCATCGGCGTGGCCGGGGTCCCCTCCGCTCCTGATCTTCTTCTCCCCACACGGGATCCAGCGCAAGTGCACGAGTACCTGGGTCGTTACCGCCCTCGGCTCGCGCCACGGCGCGCCGGGCCCTCAAGCCGGCGCGGGAGCCAATCGTCGAGGCCGACTTTCCAGCCCGGCTCATACCCACATCGAACGAGGGCTTCGGCTTCCTCGAGGATGGCGGATCACGCGCGACCGAGGACTCGAGGGGCCCGGAGCATCTTCCTGATCCCGTCCAAGCCGTCGCTCGCGGCGGTCAACTCAAGGCGAAGATCACGCAGATCGCCCGGCGGCACCAACCAGTCGCTCCCCCAAGCTGCTCTGCCGGCTCGACCCGGTGCTGCGGCTGGTGGGCCTACTAACGTTCTGGGGTGTCCTCCCGGACCCTTCCAATCGGTCACTCTCGACTCACGGTGGTGCCAGCGTCAGGTGGGGGTAGTACCGGGTCTTTCCGCGATAGGTCCATGGCCCCTGCAGGAGACATGGTGGGGCGCCGCTGCCCGTCGGAGGAAGATATTGTCGGTTGCCAAGGTGGCGACAGTCGTAGGCCCTCAGGCCGCCGCGGGCGATGTTGAGGGAACTGCGAGGCTTGGGGTAGGGGTTCGATCGGTGGCTGGGCAGCCTCTTGGTCCATCCGACGATTGACTCGTTCCAGATCGTTGGCACCCCTCCGACTGCGTGGAGCGGCTTCCCCCCGGATCCGATTACCGTTCCGTTATTGAGCTGACCGACGTTCGCGAACGCGCCCACGGCCTCGGCCGGGAGCTCGCCGAGGAGCTCCATCCACGGGATCAGCTCGCGAAGCGGCGGATAAACCTGCTCAAAAGATGAGCCCGCTGCACGAGTGATCTTCGTGACGGCCGGCAAGCCACGGTTGCCGGCCGCTATGACGGCAGGCAGCTCGCGGAACAGCGACCGGAAGTGCGGCGCTGCGGCGTCGATCTCTCGAAGCGCGGGGAGGAGCGACGGGGCTACCCGTAGGAGCGCGGACACCGCGCCGTCGAGGTCGCCACTTGCCGCTTCCAGCGTTCGCGACGCGCTCTTCAAGTCCTCGAGGAAGGGCGGCAGCGCGTGGATGGCGGCTGCGAGGTCGCGGTTGCGGCGGGCGGTAGCGCTCAGTACGCGATCTCCGGCGACAATCGCGGCTTGCAACGCGCCCTCCCTTTCTCCGAGTGCGCTGAAGACTTCTCCAGAGCTCGCGACCAGGCGCTTCAGGTCCGCGCTCTGGCGGTCCAGCGTGCGCACAACGTCTTCGAGGTTGTCCGTAACCGGCGCAAAGTTTCCCAACGAGTTGTTCAGCGCCTCCGCGCGACCGCTAAACGCCGCCGAAAGCCCCGCGAAGAGCCGTCTCAGGTTTCGCCGCGCGTCCGGCGAAAAGGTCTCGAGCACCTCATCGAGTGCTTGGGCCCGTCGCACCTGCGCCCGCGGAAACTCTCCGCCCTCCGGGATCACCTCGGCGCCGCGCGGCCCAGGGGCGATCTCGATGTACCCCTCGCCGAGCAGGCTCTTCGTCCTCGGGATCGCGGTGGCCCCAGCGCGCAGGGGCGCGTACCGCTCCTCCAGCTCGATGGTGACTCTCGGTTCGTTGTCGACCGCCTTCACCTCGACGACGTCGCCGACGTGGACACCGGAGATGAGGACGTCCGCGCCTGGCGACAGATGTGATGCGTCCGGCAGCGGGACCTCGATACGATACCCGTGCGGTGCCAAGGGGAGCGGCCCGCCGAACGCCCGCCACCCGATTAGAGTGAGCAACAGGAAGACGAACCCGACGGTCGCGACGGGGAGCAGGCGACGGAAGGTGGGTGCTCTCGTCTCCATCTCAGCCCTCAGGGCAGGTTGCGGGAAGTCCGACGTTGACGTTCAGGAGCATGGCGATCTCGCCGAAGGCACCTTCGCTTGACCTGCAGGAGGCCGCAAGCATCACCCTGGCCACTCCGCCGTGCGCGTCGCCCGAGAGGGCCCCAGCGTCAAGCCAGTTGTGTGCCCACCACGCGAGCCAGAAGAGGAACCCCTCGTCGTCACCGGGCGGGTTGTAGGCCAGTTCGTTGAAGGCGTAGTTCAAAGCCTGAAGGGCGCTCGTCATGTTCGGCGCGAGGGCCGCAAGCCTGGAGGTCGCGGTACCGAGGTCGCGCACGAGCGGCTGCGCCTCGACCACGAGCGGCCGTACCTGGCGTAACAGAGTTGACCTTGTCGCATCCGCGAACGGGCGCAGCGCCGCAAAGGTGGCCGGCAGCTGCCGCACCGGCGGCAGGAGGGCGTCCAAGGTGGGGCGCAGCTCATCGGCGAGGGTGGCCGCGTGGCCGAGGGTCGCCCGGGTGCTCTCCAGGGTGCCCGGCAGCCTGGCGAGGGCCCGACGCAGCGGCGCCTCCTGCTCTGCGAGCGCTTGCAACGTCTGGTTGCCCGCCACGACGAGGCCGGCGAGCTCCTCGTCGCGCGAGGCGGCGCGGGTGACGACTGCCAGGTTGTGCACTAGCCGCGCGAGCGGCCTGCGCCGCTGCGCGAGCGCCTCGGTGATCTGGCGTACCTGTGCGGTCGTGGGGCCGAGCGCGCGCAGCATGCGGCGGATGTTCTCCCCCTGGTCTCGGGTTCCCCTGTCGAGCGCAGCGATCAGCGAGGTCAGGTAGGTACGCGTGTCCGCGTCAAGCGAGGCGAGGAATTCGCTCAGGGGTACCGGCGTGCTCGTCCGGGCCGTCCTGATGGTGGCGCGCTCTCGCAGAGCCGGCGCGGGCGGCCCGCCCGGGTCGAGCTCGATCCGCATGTCCTTGAGCGGTGTGATCGGCTCGAGCGATGCGGTCGCGTTGGCGTATACGCGCGGTAGCTGGTCGTGCTCGATCTCCAGTGTCACGAGCGCGTTGGCGTCCGTGGTGTGCTCAGTCCGGACGACCGAGCCGACCGCCACACCGGCGACGGTTACTGGCTGACCGATTCCCGGCGCAACGCCGTCTGCCTCGGTCAGCTCGATCCGGACCTCGTACACGGACCGCCACGGGTCAGGGCCCCCTTGACCCTGGTTTGACAGCACATAGACCGCGCACGCGACGCCGATGAGCGCGAGCGCCGCGAGAACGACATAATAACGCAGCACGAGCCTGGACCGATCGCGCACTAGCCGCGTCCACCTCGCCTCTGGTGCTCTCGTGTGAGCTCCCGCAGGCCGCGCAGCACCTCTGTGCTGTCCTGCTCGAGCAGCGCGGCTCGCAGACTTCGCTCCGTCGCGGTCGGTGGCTGCGCGACCATCGAGCTCGGTCGTGGCGGCGGCCCGCTCTTGCGAGACGGGATGTTGAGGTTCGGGACCTCCTGATCGATGCAGCGTGCGTCGGGTCGATACTGCGGGTCGACCCCGAAGCCAAGCCATGTGGGGCTGACCCCCTCGATCGCGCCCCTCGTCATGACCTCGCCCACGCCCGGGAGGTTGTAGGTCACGGTCCGTTCGTCCTGGCTGACACCGAGTCGGAGGGTCGTACCGTTGCCGTCGAAGCCCTGCGCGATGCCGGCCAGACCGGCGCCCATGTGCAGGAACTCCTGCCACACCGGTTGTCCCGATGTGCGAGGGCCGTCCTCGATCGTCTGGTTGAACGTCGGGATCACGTTCTGGCTCACGCACTTGCTCACAGGCGTGACCAGCGGGAGGAGCGATCCGAGGCGTCGATTGAGCGTGGGCAGGTTGGCGCTGACCGGCTCGAGCGCGGTAAGCAAGCTGGGCAGCTCACGATCGCGCATCAGCAGCTCCAACTGGGTCAGCGCTCCGTTGGCCTTTCGCAGCGTGACTGGCGCCGCGCGCAGCGTTGGGCGCAGCGCCTGCGTGAATCTCGTTAGCGCCGGGAGCGCTGCGTCGACGGACCTCAGGCTGGCCGGCGCGACACGAAGCACACCGTCGAGCTCACGGATGCTCGCGGCTAGCGCTCGGTCGTGGCCGGCGAGCGCGCCGAAGACGCGGTTGTAGTTCGTGACGAAGTCGGCGAGGGCCGCGGGATCCTGTGCCAGCTGCGCTGCGAAGTTGCCCGACGACCCGATTGCACGGCGTAGGTCGCCCGGTCGCGTCCCGCGCGAGGCTCTGGCAACCTGGCTGATGCTCAGAACTGCTCCGTCGAGCTCACGGACCGCGCGTCGAAGGCCCTCATGCCCCGCCCGGCTTGAGCCCTGGCTCCCATCGCGACCAGTGCCGAGCCCCCTCGCGAGCTCGGCGAATGTGCTCTTCAGGGCGTTGCGGGTCGGCCGGGTGAGCACGTCCAGCACCTGGTTGAGCTGCACCGCCACCGTGGTGCGCTCCAAGGGGATCGTTGCGCCAGAGCGCAGCTCGGGTGCACTCGGCGTTCCCGGGTTGACCTTGACGTAGTCGTTGCCCTCGAGCGCCAGCCGCGGCAGGATCGCGAGCGTGGCGTCCGTACGGATCGGCACGCCGCGGTCATCGATCCGCATCACCGCGATCGAGGTGTGGTCCGGGCCCTGCTCGATCCTCTCGACCTCGCCGATGCGAAGCCCGGCGATACGCACGTCGCTGCCTGATCTGAGCTGGTTGGCACTCGAGAAGACCCCCCGCACCTCGAACTTCTCGCCGAAGGGGAGTCCGGCGAAGACGGCGTACGTCAGGCCGACGATGGCCAGCGCGAGAACCACCGCCGCACGCAAGTGCTGACGCCTCCGATCATGGGTCTGGACACGTCGGCGGGGCCTGTTGAGCGAACTCGTCATGGCGTCCAGCCCTCGGGAGGCTCGAGCAGGCCAGCCCGCCGCGCGCGTTCCCGGGCACCGGGTGGTGGGTCAGTGTCCGGGTGCCGGGTGCTCTGATAGCCCGGCGGGTTGCTGAGCACCTGGGTCACGCCATCGTGGGGCTCGTTGCCAGACTCGCATTCATTGGCGTTCTCGTGCGGGAGGTAGTTGATCCCGATGTTGGGGGAAGGCTTACTGTTCTGGAACGCCTCGTTCTCGGCACCGCTAGTGGTGGTTGCGAGGTTTACGAAGGTCGGTCCCTCGCCCATCCCGATGGTGCCGCTTGATTCGGCGAAGTACTGAGCCCATATCGCGATGACGTTGCAGGCCCGTTGAGCGGGTGTCAGCACCTGCAGCGTCGTGCCGGCGGCACGGACCGTGTCGGTGAGCTTCCGGAGCGCGCCGTCGGTCGAGCGCAGGCGGGTGACATCCTCGAGTGTCGCCAGCGTGGTTCGGAGTCGCCGAGCGAGCGGGGGCAGCTGGCGCAGCGGCAAGACGCCCGCGTCCAGGCTGGCGTTGAGCCGAGTCAGCGCGTGCGGCAGAAGCGTCGCCGCCGGTCTGAGGTCGTCGGCCAGCTGGGCAAGCCCGTCGAGCGACGGCTGGAGCCGGGTGAGCGCCGAGGTAACGGCGCTCTCCGTCGGTGGCAGCGCCTCGATCGTCGCGGCAAGCGCGGATCGCTCACTGACGAGGGCACCGAAAGTCTCAGAACCGCCAGCGACGAGCCCTCCCAGCTCGCGGCTGACCGGGGCCAGGGCCCCCGAGAAGGATTGGTACCCGCGGATGAACCCGCGCAGCCGCGTGTCGGGCGCGGCAAGCACGTGTGACACGCGTGTCAGTGGCGGCAGCAGGTCCGCGAGCGACGCGAGGGCCGTGTTGAGGGCGGGACCCCGCCCGGCAAAGCCCGCGCCCAGCTCCCCCAGCGTGCTCTGGATGTGGCGGGCGGTGGAGCGCTCGAAGACATCGAACAGGTCGGTCAAGTCGACGGGGCTGGTCGCGGGGCGCAGCGGCAGGGTTCCGCTCTCCGGGACCTTGCGGGAACTGCGACCTGGGGTGAGATCGACGTAGCTCGCGCCGAGGACAGAGGCCTGGCGAACCCGCACCTTGGTATTGGTCGGCAGGGGACCGGCCGACGGATCGAGCGACAGCTTGACGCGGGCGAACGCCCGCCTGCCCTGGCGCGGGGGTAGCGCGGTGACGCTCGAGACCCTCCCGACGCGGACCCCCCTGATCCGCACCGCGTCGGTCTCGGTCAGCCTGGTGGCGTTCGGCAGCTCGACATAGACGTCGTAGCTCGATTCCCACGGCAGCCCGCGGCTGGCCGTGTAGGAGACGTAGAAGACGACGGCAAGCACCGCTGCCGCGGCGAGACCGGCCCACCGGTGGAGTCCCTCGCGCCTGCGCCACCGCTGTCCGCGTCCCGAGATCACTTCAACAGGTAATCCAGGAACGTTCGGAGTTGCTTCTCCGACATGGTGCGGTCGCCTGGCCCGGAACCGGATCCGCGGCCAGGAGCGTGAGTAGCCGGAGTTTGGCCCATGCCGGGCGCGTAGTAGGCGTGGCTGCACCCTGCAGTGGGTTCGGGACCAGGGGACTGGTTCTCGACTATGCAGCGGGGGAAGACGGAGCCGGCGACGGCGACGAAGTGCGAGGTACGGTCATATCCCGCAGCCAAGTTCGCCAGGGTGTAGGTGAGGTCACCCAGACCTTCGAACCCACCCTGGTCACGGACGCTGAGGAGCAGCCTGTCGAGCTGCCTCGCGACCGGCTGAGCGCGTACGGCCAGCTTCCTAAGGTGTGAGAAGGCGGGTCGAGCCGGAGGAATCGCGCTGCGGCCGGTGGCCGCCGCGCTGCCGAGCGCACGCAGCGCGGGCACCGCGGGCTCCGCGAATGTGGGGAATGCGCGGTTGAAGTTGGTGAGCCCGGGAGCGGCGGCCCGGAGGCGCCGGAGGAGGGGCACCCCGGTCTGGCTAACGCGCTTGATGGGAGCGAGCGAGCGGTCGAGCGCGTCGAGCATCGCCGGCAGCCGCCGGATCGCCTGCCCAAGCGCCCCGCGGCGCGAAGCGGTGGTGCGAACGACGGTGGCGGAACGGCCAACGAAGGCGCGGAGCTCGTCGTCGCGCGCGGCGAGTTCGTCGAGCACGCGATCCGTCTGACCAACGGCGTCGGCGAGTAGTTCGCGTTGGCTGGCCAGGATCGAGAGCGCCCGGCGAGCTTGCGTCAGCGCAGGGTTGGATCGCCGCAGGATCGCGTTGAGGTCTTCGCCGCGCCCGGCGGTTCCGAGGCCGAGCTCGTTGAACAGGATCCTGAGCCGCTGAGAAGCAGGGGCCGAGAAGGTGTTGAGCAGGTCCTGAAGCGAGGCTGGCACTGCGGTCGACCTCAGCGTCACGGTCGGCACGCCCGACGCGCCGCGGGACAAGGCGGGTTGCCGCGCGGACCCCGGATCGCACTCGACGAAGTTCTCGCTGATCAGTCCCTGCGGCAGGATCCGACAGCTCGCGTCGGCGTGGAAGGGCGCGAACCGGCGCTCGATCCTCAGCTCCATCCGCGCCTTGTAGCCACCCCCGCCACGCGCCTCGAGCTCGAGCGCCTCGACTTTCCCGGCCTCCGCGCCGGCGATCTTCACCGACTGGCCGGGCACCATGCCCTTCGCGGTGTCGAAGACCGCATGTACTCGGAACGTGGAGCTTTCTCCCTGACGCGTCGCTACGACCGCGCCGCCGGCCGCTAGCAAGGCGATGAGCATCGCGACGCGTCTCACGGTTGGTTCACGCTCGCGGGGATGCTGTGCGCCGGGTTGCACAGCAACGGATCGGGGATCCACGGGCTCGAGCCGTCGGGCGCGGGCGGCGCGTTGGCGCCGGGACAGCGCGCGTCCAGTCCCCTTTGCAGCTTGAAGAGCCCCGGAACCGACGCGAGCTCGTCCAGGGGGCCCGTGCGACCCAGGCCGGCGAAGAGCGTCTCCGGGGGCTCGGAGAACGCGATGTGGATGTAGTGGCCGGACTTGTTGTAGGTGCCACTTGCGACCGTAACGAGGCCGTTCAGAATTCCGAGGAGAAAGTCCGGCCCATAGATGCGCAGGCCGCGAAGGACATGCCTCGAGTCTTGAAGCGCCGCACCGGTCGACTTCAGGGCTTCGATGGCGGGGCGCTGGAGGCGCGGGTATCCCAGGAGTGACTCACGCAGGCCTGGGAGCTGCTCGCGTAGCTGACTCACGACCGGGACGGCACGGGGCAACATCGTGTTCAGGCGCTGGAGCAAGGTGCCAAGCGGCCTGCCTGCCGGTGGCACCTCCCGGAGGGCCGGCCGCATCGCGGTGACTGCCGTGGTCAGGTTTGCGAGGGTCCTGCGCCCCTGGCCGAGTACGGCGGGGGCTCGCACCAGCGCGTCGGCCAACGCCTCCCGCTCGCTCGCGATGGCTTCGAGCGTCCGCGCCGTGTTGCCGACTGCCGCCCGGAGGTCGCTTCGCCGCGAGCTGATCGCCCTCGCAGCCTGCGCTGCCTTGATCACGAGTCGCCCAATCTGGGCTCGATCGGATGCCAGCTCTTCGGTGACACCCCTCACCTCGGCGAGCGCCGGGTCCAGCTTGGCGAGCATCCGGTTGAAGTAGCGCGACCCAGACCCCGCGTACACCTGCGCGCTGTTGGCGATCAGATCCCTGATGTCCGCCCGGGCCGACGGATCGAGTGAGCTAAGGACCGCGTCGAGGTCGACGATCCCGCTCGTCTGCGTAACGGGCAGCACGGCCCCGTCGCGCAAGCTAGGCGCCCCCGTCGGCCCCGGTGTGAGCTCGACGAAGTTATTGGTGAGCGTCGCGGAGCCGACCGCTCGGATGTCCGCCCGGAGGCCCCGGCGGAGCGGCAGGACGGTCTCATCCGTGATGGAGAGCGTGATGCCCGCGAGGCCGTCGGGCGTCAGGTCGACGCCGGAGATGCTCCCGACCTTCCGCCCGGCGATCCGCACATCGCCACCCTCGACCAGCCGGCCGGCGTTGTAGAAGTGCGCCTGAACCGTGTAGGAGCGTTTGCTTGGCCCGAACATGATCCAGGCCACGGCGACGATGGCGAGTGCCAAAGCGACGACCGCGACGTACCGCGGCGCCCCGTCGAGACCGGAGCCCGAGGGAGGGCCGCGGCTCGTACCCCGCGCCACGCCGGCTGGCATCCTCGCCCTGTTTTCTGTGAGGGTCATCCGCCAACCGGCAATCCGGCGTCTTCGCCCCAGAACGCTTGACTGGTCAGGATCCCGATGAAATGGATCCCTATGAGGTTCACGATCATCGCCCTCGCCGTGGCGTGGCCCACCTCGACTGGACCGCCCCGGACCGTATAGCCGTAATAGCAACCCACGAGCACGACAAAGGTCGCCATGGCCATGCCCTTGACTCCAGAGAAGAGGTAGTCAGTCGCGTTCTGGTACTTCCAGAAGAGCTCGAAATAGCCGCCTGCCGAGACCTGGCCGATCTGCACCACGACCACCAAGAATGACGCCACGTAGGACGCGACAACAGCGATGGCGTACACGAAGGGCAAGATCAGCCACGAGGCCAACAGCCGGGTCGAGCCTAGGTAGACGAGCGAGTCGAGCCCCATTACGTCCAACGCGTCTATCTCTTCCGTGATGCGCATGGTGCCGAGCTCGGCCACGAAGCCCGTACTGACCTTCGCCGCCATCATGTAGGCGAAGGCATACGGTGTGAGTTCGCGGAGGTTCCCGACGGCCGTCCCCACGGCGGCCAACGAGGGAGCTCCAACCAGGCGAGCGCCATACGATGACTCGACACCGACAACGAGGCCGAAGCCGAAGGCGAGCCCGATCACGAGGAGCACCGAGCCCGTGGTGACCGCAAGTAGGTAGGACTGCCGGAGCACTTCCGTCCAGTACGGGCGCACCCGTCCGCTTAGTACGCCGCGGCCCACCTGCCACCAGAAGTAGGGCTGCGCGCCGGAAGCGGGCACCCCGGCCCCCAAACGCTCGCCGATCGCTCGCACGAACCGGGGTACGGTTCTTGTCGGACTCAGCGCGCTCATCCCCGCGGCTCCGAGAGGATCGGCTGCGTGGCGAGCAGCAGTTGCGTAAACACGAAGTCGATCGCGGCAATGGCGAGGAAGCAGATCACGATGGACTGGTTCACCGCACGACCCACTCCCTCCGGTCCGCCGGACACGTTCAGACCCTTGTAACAGCAGACGATCGCGATCATCGCGCCGTAGAGCCCGGCCTTTATGAACGAGCCCGCGAACTCGATGGTGCTCGCACTGCCGAAGAACGAGGCGAGGAACGGGCCGAAGCTTTGTTGATGCTGTGCAAGGACGAGCAGCGCACCCAGCATGCCGCTCACGAGCGCAAACACGTTGAACAGCACCGCACACGTGGCGATGACGAACAGCCGCGGTGCCACCAAGTTCTTGACCTCATCGACCCCGAGCACGTTGAGCGCGGCCACCTCCTCCCGGACCACGCGTGCGCCAAGATCGGCGCAGATGGCGGTCCCCGCCACGCCGGCCAGTACCACTGCGCTCGTCAACGGCGCGAACAAGCGGGTCACGACCAGCTGCCACAAGGCACCCATCCGGTCAAAGGCCCCGAAGAGACCGAAGAACCCGGATACCTGGATGCCCGCCGGCCCGAAGGACAGCGCGAACGACACGAGAAGGAGCGGAAACCAACAGATCCTCAGCGTGAAGCGGAACTGCGAGACGAGCTCCGGCCCGAAGGTGAAGGGGGGGCGCAGCCCGCGGTTGAGCGTCCGCGCGAGCAACACGGTCATCCGCCCGAGCTCCATGAGCGGCCCGGGCATCGAAATTTTGGGTAGGCGCGTCCCGCGCGCCGTCGCGGCGGCTTCTGTCAGGCGGCGAGTTCTTCGGACGTTCAAGCGGCGTCCCCGCTCAACGCCAGCTTGGTCCTGTCCGCTCGCAGCATTCCTTTTCGCACTGGCCAACCTCCCGCCTCGCCCCGCTGTCACCCTAGCCAAAGACCGGCAGCAGTACGCCACCAACCAACCGATCGGTAGGTTAGGCGGCGGTTATGCGTATGTCAAGGAGGAACTGCCGGCGTGCTCCCTTCGGTCAAGCAGCGGTTCGTCTGTCGTCAGCGGCCAGGCTGCCCCGCGCGGCTCGGCTCCAGCCCGGCCACCAGGTCTGTTGAGACCATCGCCGGAATGACGCATGTCACGTCGACGCCCGTACCTCGAAGCTCGGCGCGGATCGTCTCGCGGAGGCCGACGACCCCGTACTTCGTAGCCGAATAGTGCGTACCGGGTTCGCTCCGCGCCGGCACGACTGAAAATCGTGGTGTCGCCGGTTCGATTCCGGCCCTCGCCATTCCGAGAGCGGCCGACCCCGCCGCTCCATCCAGGTACTCGCCACGGCACTCGTATGCAGGTTGTGAAACATGCATACAGCGGCTACGCTGAGTGCGTGCTCAAGGGCCAAGACATCCTGGTTCTCTTGAAGCTGCTCGCCTCCGCCCGGCCCCCGACCGTTCGCGGCCTCGCCGAGGAGCTGCGGCTCGATCCCGGCAATGTGCAGCGTGCCCTGACCCGACTCCGCGACTCGGGCCTGGTCCACGGTCGGCGGCCACAGCCGAACCGAGCCGCAGCAGAGGAGTTCCTAGTGCATGGCCTTCGCTATGTCTTCCCCGCTCGCGAGGGTGGCCCGACACGCGGGATCCCGACCGCGTGGGCCGCGCCGCCGCTCAGCGAACAGCTTGCCGGGACTCAAGAGCCCCCACCGGTCTGGCCGGATCCGCAGGGCCGCGCCCGCGGCCACTCCGTCGAGCCGCTTCACCCGAAGGCTCCGGAGGCCGCTCGCCGCGACCCGACGTTCGCCCGATGGCTCGCCCTGCTCGACGCCCTTCGGCTGGGCGATGGTCGCGTCCGCAAGCTCGCCGCGCAAGAGTTGCGCAACGGTCTGCGGGCGGGAGCATCCGGCGGATGACGATCGACCTCCTCGAGCGTGCCCACGCCGCGCTCGGCGAGCTCGTCGACGAGGTGGTCTTTGTCGGTGGGGCCACGATCGCCCTCTGGATCACAGATCCCGCCGCGCCACCGGTGCGGGTGACCGAGGACATCGACGTGATCGTCGAGGTCACGAGCCGCAGTGGCTACTACCAGTTCGAGGACCGCCTCCGGAAGGCCGGGTTCCGCGAGGAGCAGCGAGTGATCTGCCGCTGGCTCCACCACGACAGCGACCTCATTCTCGACGCGATGCCCGCGGACGCCTCGATCCTCGGCTTCGAGAACCGCTGGCAGCGCGAGTCGCTCCCACACGCCGTCGACGTGAAGCTCCCGTCGGGGGCGCGCATTCGAGCGGTCCCGCCGGCCCACCTCCTCGCGACCAAGCTCGAAGCATTCGCCGGGCGCGGTAAAGGCGACACACTCGCGAGCCAGGACTTCGCCGACATCGTTGCATTGATTGACGGGCGGGAAGAGCTCGTCGGCGAGGTGCGAACAGCGCCACGAGAACTGGGCGAGTACGTCGCCGATCAGCTCGGCAAATTGGTGGAGGGCGGGCGCCTCCTGGACGGCGTGTACGCCCAGCTCCGGGCCGACGAGGTCAGTCAGCGCCGGGCGGAGGAGGTGGTGATGGCCAGGGTGCAGGAACTGATTGCCCGCCGCGCGACCGGGTGAACGCGCGTGGCCGGGTTCCGCTGGTCCTGCGCACTGGCCCTTCTCCCGCGGATCCCGGGGGATCGGGGCGCGACTGCAGGCGAGCCCGCGCTGTCCGCGTCGGACGCAAACATTCTGCAAACACAACAAGCCGAGACGAGCCGAAAGGAAGGAACCGCTGCATTTCGCGAAAAGCGTCGATATGCAGGCCTTTCTCCAGATCCACCGAGCCACCGCGAAGTGCTCCGGCACGACTGAAAATCGTGGTGTCGCCGGTTCGATTCCGGCCCTCGCCATCCACCCCATCTCACCCGCTTGGGCAGAAGCGTTACGGCCCGGAGGGCAGCGATGCCGCCCGCTGGGCGGACCTCCGCGCGCGCAGCAGCTCGAACGCGATCGGCAGCACCGAGATGAGGACGATCGTGAGGATGATGACCTCGATGTTGGCCTTCACGAAGTCGATCTGGCCGAGGAAGTAGCCGAGCGCGGTGACGCCCACGCCCCAGGCCACGCCGCCGATCACGTTGTAGGTGACGAACGTGCGGTAGTCCATGCGCGAGACGCCGGCCATGACCGGCGCGAACGTGCGCACGATCGGCACGAAGCGGGCGATGATGATCGTCCGGCCGCCGTAGCGCTCGAAGAAGGCGTGCGACTTCTCGACGTACTCCTGGCGGAAGAAGCGGCTGTCCGGCCGGGCGAAGACGGCAGGCCCCGCCTTGCGGCCGATGACGTAGCCCACCTGGTCGCCGGCGATGGCCGCGATCGGCACCGTGAGCAGCAGGATCCAGATGTCGGGCAGCGTGTCGTTGGCGGACAGCAGCCCTGCCGTGAACAGCAGCGAGTCGCCCGGCAGGAAGAAGCCCACGAGCAGCCCCGACTCGGCGAACACGATCGCGAGCACGCCCAGCGTCCCGAAGGTCTCGATGAGGACCTCGGGGTCGAGCCAGTCCGGGCCGAGCGCGACCGGCGGGCCAAAGAGCGCGGAGACGACGTCCATGAGCGCTTCGAGGGTAGCGGCCGCGTGCTCAGTGCGGCCGGGCGATGACCGCCATCCGGTCCCGGAAGTCGGGCGCCCAGATGCGGTCGGCCATCCGGGCGGCCTCCGCCGTACGCACGAGCGCCCGCGCCACGGGCTCGGAGTAGCCGCCGATGCGCTCGAGGTAGTAGCGGACCGTGAACGCCTTGGGCGCGGTGCCCATCTCCAGCACCTCCCAGCCGTGGCGCTCGAGCAGCAGCGCGATGCTGTCGCGGGTGAAGTACTGGACGTGGGTTGGGATGACCGACCACCAGCGCCGCCCCATGGTCCGCGCGAGCCGGCTGCCGGCGTCCGGAAGCGCCATGCGCAGCACGCCGGCCGGAGCGAGCAGGGTGGCGATCCGGTCGAGTGCCGCGCCGGGGTCGGGCAGGTGCTCGATCACGTCCCCGAGCACCACGGCGTCGAACGCGCCCGCGGGCAGCGCGGCCTCGAACAGGCCCTCCGTGAGCACCTCCAGGCCGAGCCGCTCGCGCGCGTAGCCGGACGCGAACTCGCTGGGCTCGATGCCCGTCGCCGCCCAGCCGCGCGTCTCGGCCTCGGCCAGCAGGAAGCCCACCCAGCAGCCCAGGTCGAGGATGGCGCCGGGCCCGGCGTGGCGCTCGATGGCGGCCAGGGCCTCGCGGGCGGTGGCCCGCTGCCCCGCCTCCTCCTCGACGTAGTCGTGGGACTCGGCCTCGGAATAGGCCTCCGCGAGCTCCGCCTCGCCGGGGAACCGGGCCAGCTGCATGTGGCCGCAGGCGCTGCAGCGGACGATGTCTGCGAGGGCGGTGCCGAACCGGTCGGTGGTGGGGATCAGCCCGTCGCCGCCGGCGTCTCCGGCCACGCGCAGGTGCGACTCCAGCACCGAGGCGCCGCAGACGATGCAGTGCCCGGCGGCGGTCGCCTGGCCGGCGCCCGCGCCGGCTTGGGCCGTGCCGGCCATTCCCACCTCCAGTGCTGTGCCGGGCCGGTTCCCCACCGGCCGTTGGATCCATTCGAGCGTACCTGACCTCCCGGGAGCGGGGGTACACTGGCCGTCCGTGGAGCGAACGCTCTCCCTGCTCAGCGTCGTTGCGCCGGTGCTCGACGAGGAGGGCATCGTCGAGCACTTCTACGCGCGTGTCGTGGATGCCCTCGTCGGTGTCCCGTTCGAGCTGGTGATCGTCGACGACGGCTCTACCGACGGCACGCCGCAGCTGCTGGATGGGTTGGCGTCGACGGATCCGCGGGTGAAGGTGGTCACGCTGTCGCGCAACTTCGGCCATCAGGCGGCGATCACCGCGGGGCTGGATCACGCGTCGGGGGATGCGGTGGTGATGATCGACGCCGATCTCCAGGACCCGCCCGAGTTGATCGGCGAGATGCTCGAGCATTGGCGGCGCGGCTCGGACGTGGTCTATGCGGTGCGTGAGCAGCGCGCGGGCGAGACCAGGTTCAAGCTGGCCACGGCCAGTCTCTTCTATCGCCTGTTCGCGCGCGTGACGCGGATGGACCTGCGTCAGAACTCGGGCGACTACCGGCTCTTCGATCGCCGCGCGCTGGACGTGTTGTTGGCGATGCGTGAGCGCAGCCGCTTCCTGCGCGGGATGAGCGTCTGGGTCGGTTTCACCCAGACCGCGGTGGCGTATCAGCGCGACGCGCGCTACGCCGGCGAGACCAAGTACACGCTCGCCAAGATGCTGCGCTTCTCCCTCGACGCGGTGTCGTCGTTCTCCCACGCGCCGCTGCAGGCCGCCACGCTGCTCGGCTTCGTGTTCAGCTTCGTCGCCTTCCTCGGCATCCCGATCGCGCTTCTGGCCAAGGCCGCCGACCTCTACGTCCCCGGCGTCACCTCACTGCTGATCGTGGTGCTGATGTTGGGGGGGATCCAGCTGATCACCGTCGGCATCATCGGCGAGTACGTCGGGCGCATCTACGACGAGGTCAAGGACCGCCCGCTCTACATCGTGCGCGACCGCCGCAACGTGGAGAGCCCCTCCGAGGAACCAAGCGCCGGCGAGGGCATCCCTGCCCGCTAGCGCCCGTTCCCTCCGAGCGGTCGGCCTCGCCGTCTCGCTCGTCTCCGTGGCCGCCGTGGTGTGGTGGGCGCTGAACCAGGACGCCCCCAGGCTCCCGGACGAGCGCGGCGAGCTGCTGGCGCTGCTCGCCGCCCTGGGCGCGTACGCGATCGGCACGGCGCTGCGAGGCGAGCGCTGGCGCGTGCTCCTGCGCCGCAGCGACATCGACGCCTCGCGCGCCGACTGCCAGGGGCTCAACCTCGTGGGCTACATGGGCAACAACGTGCTGCCGGCGCGCGGCGGCGACGTGATCCGCGTCTCCCTGCTCGTGCCGCGCGTGCGCGGGCGCGCGCGAGGGGTGATCGGCACGCTCGTGGCCGAGCGGGTGCTGGACGCCGCCCTCCTGCTCGCCCTGTTCGCGCTGCTGGGCTACGTGCTGCTCGACGGCGTGGGCGCGCCGGGCGGCGCACGCGTGGCCATCGTCGCCGGCGCCGCGATCGCGCTGGTGGCCCTGGTGGCCGGCGGCCTGGCGCTCGCCCAGCGCCACGAGTGGGGCCGCCGCGTGCGCGCATTCATCCAGCCGATGACCAGCGCCACGCGCGACCTGCGCGGCCGTCACGGCGCCCGCATGGCCGCCGTCACGGTCGTGATCTGGGTGTTCGAGGCGGGCACCTGGTACTTCACCGGGCTGGCCGCCGGGCTGGAGATCGTGGCGGTGGAGGCGCTCTACCTGGTGGCGCTCTGCAGCGTGTTCGTGCTCATCCCGTCCGGCCCGGGCTACGCGGGCACGCTCGACGCCGCCGTGCTGTTCGGCGTCAAGGCCATCGGCGGCACCGGCGCCGAGGCCGTCTCCTACCTCCTGCTGCTGCGCTTCGTGCTGCTCGTGCCCATCACGCTGGCGGGACTGATCGTGCTGGTGACCCGCTACGGCGGCTGGCACGGCCGCCGCGCCCCTCTGGAGAGCGGAGCGTGAGGGTCGCCGTCATCGGCGCCGGAGTGGCCGGGCTCGTGGCGGCGCACCGCCTGGGCCAGGAGGGGCACCGCTGCGACGTGTACGAGCGCTGGCCGGGCCTCGGCGGCCAGGCGGCCACCCTCGACGTGGGCGGCGGCCACCTGCTCGAGCGCTACTACCACCACCTGTTCACGAGCGACCGCCACATCGCCGCGCTCTACGACGAGCTGGGCATGCCGGACGAGCTCGAGTGGCGGCCGTCGTCGATGGCCTTCTTCATCGACGGCAAAAGCCGCCCGTTCACCACCCCGCTCGACCTGCTGCGCTTCTCGCCGCTGAGCGTGCGCTCACGCCTGCGCATGGGGCTCGCGGTGGTGAAGCTGCAGCGCGGGGCCCACGAGGTCGGCCCGTTCGAGAGCGAGACCGCGAGGGCCTGGATCCGGCGCGAGATGGGCGACGAGGCCTACGCGAAGGTCTGGGGCCCGCTGCTGCGCGGCAAGTTCGGCGACCGCGCCGACGACATCTCCATGGCGTGGCTGTGGGGCAAGCTCACGCTGCGCCGCCAGCTCGAGGGCAAGGAGGCGCGCAAGGAGCTGCTCGGCTACCCGGGGCGCAGCTGGGAGAAGCTGTTCGAGCGCCTGCGCGACTCGATCGAGGCCGGCGGCGGGCGCGTGCTCATCGACCGCCCGGCCAAGGCCATCGCCCGCGACGGCGACGGCTTCCTGGTTGCCCCCGCCGCCGCCGACTCGTTCCGCCGCGGCCACCACCCCGCGGACTTCGAGGCCGCCGGCGATCCCGAGCGCTACGACGCCGTGCTCGCCACCGTGCCCTCCGACGTCTTCCTCGGCCTGCTCGACCCCGCGCTGGCCGCCGAGATCGGGAGCGGCTACCTCGACCGCGTGGCCTCGGTGGAGTACCACACGGCGCTGTGCCTGCTGATGGAGATCGACAGGCGCTTCAGCCCCTTCTACTGGACGAACATCGCCGACCCCGAGCTGCCGTTCGTCGGGCTGATCGAGCACACCAACTTCATCGAGCCCGAGCGCTACGGCGGCCGCCGCTTCCTCTACGTGGCCAACTACCTCGCGCCGGGCGACCCACTGCTCTCGCTCGACCCCGACGAGCTGATCGCGGCCTACGAGCCGGGGTTGCGCAAGGTCAACCCGGAGTTCTCGCGCGGGTGGGTGCGCGAGCGCTGGATGTTCCGCGAGCCCGCCGCCCAGCCGATCGTCACCGTGGGCTACCACGAGCGCATCCCGCCGCTCGACACAGGCGTGCCGGGGCTCCTGCTCGCCAACACCACCCAGATCTATCCCGAGGACCGCGGCACCAACTACAGCGTGCGGCTGGGCGACGACGCGGCACGGGCGCTGCTGTCGCAGAGCCTTTCGCCGCTGGTACGGTTCCGCGGGTGAGCTCACCGGCCTCCGCCCCCGAAGGGGACCTCCGTGCCCGCGTCGAGGCACTCGACTGGTACCACACGATCGAGCTCGCCCCGGGGCTGCTCACACCGGGCTGGTTCGATCTCCGGGGCTTCGTCGACCAGGTCGGCTTCCCGGGCGATCTGAGCGGCAAGCGCTGCCTCGACGTCGGCTCGTTCGACGGCTTCTGGGCATTCACGATGGAGCAGCGGGCCGCGGAGGAGGTCGTCGCCGTCGACGTGCTCGATCCGCACGGATGGGACTGGCCCATCGGCTCAGACTCCGAGACGGTCGCCGCGATCGGCAAGCGCAAGGCGAAGGGGGCCGGATTCGAGATCGCTCGCGAGAGTCTTGGCTCCTCGGTGCAACGGCACGAGAGGAGCGTCTACGACCTCGACCCGGACGAGCTCGGCACGTTCGACTTCGTGTACGTCGGCAGCCTCCTCCTGCATCTGCGCGACCCGATCCGAGCGATCGAGCGCGTGCGCTCCGTCTGTCGTGGGGAGGCGCTCTTCGTGGACGCGATCGACCTGGAACTCGAAATCCTTCGTAAGCGCCCGGTCGTGGAGCTCGACGGTCTCGGCCGTCCGTGGTGGTGGAGGCCCAGCATGGCCGGGTTCGTTCGGATGGTCGAGGTTGGCGGGTTCGAGCTCGCATCCAAGCCCAGGCGCTTCTTCATGCCGCCCGGGGGAGGACACAACGTGACGAAGGTCAAGCCCAGGGCCCTCCTCAACAAGGCGGGGCGCCTCAACGCGATCACGGCGTGGCGGGGAGACCCGCACGCCTCGATCCTCGGTCGACCGCGAGCCTGACCGGGCGCGCTCCGCGCTGTCCTCGTCATACTCCCCGGCCGTGGAACTGCTCGACCGCGCCAAGACCTTCGGCTGGTACCACACCCTCGAGCTCGCTCCGGGGCACGTCACCGAGGGCATGTTCGACCTCCGGCCCTACGTGCAGGAGTACAAGCTGCCCGAGCGCCTGGACGGCATGCGCTGCCTCGACGTGGGCACCTGGGACGGCTTCTGGGCCTTCGAGATGGAGCGCCGCGGAGCCGCCGAGGTGGTGGCGCTCGACCTCGACGACGAGAAGGACCTGGACTGGCCGCCGCGCCGCCGCCCCGACGTGTTCCCCGAGCACAGGCGCGGCGAGGGCTTCCGGCTCGCCCGTGAGCTGTTCGACTCGAACGTCGAGCGGGTCAACCAGAGCATCTACACCGCGCTGGCCGAGGACCTCGGCCAGTTCGACCTCGTCTTCTGCGGCTCGGTGATCATCCACCTGCGCGACCAGCTGCTGGCGCTGGAGCGGATCACGGGCCTCACCAAGCCGGGCGGCGTGTTCGTGTCGGCGGAGGAGTACAACCGTGCCGCCGGCCTGGTGCCGTTCGCCGTCTCGCGCTACCGCGCCGACCGCGACGCCGCCGTGGTGTTCTGGCAGCCCAGCGTGAAGACCTGGAAGCGGCTGCTCTGGACGGCGGGCTTCGACACCATCGAGGAGAAGAACCGCTTCAACCTCAAGTCACCCCAGGGCTTCGGCGTCCGGCACGTGCTCTTCCACGCCCACAAGGCCCCCGCCTAGCGGCGGCGCAGCAGCACGTAGCAGAACTGCGTTCCCGGGTTCTCCACCCGCTCGACGTCCATGCCGGCCTCGCCGGCCGTGCGCCGCAGGTCGTCGAGGTCGACCGCCGAGCCGAGCCAGGCGGGATGGTCCTGGCCCTTGGGCGCACGGCCGAGCTTGGCAAGCACGCGGTGCCTGATCCAGCCGGCGCCGCTGCGCGGGCGGTGGATGCCGGGGTCGTTGGAGATCTGGAACGCGGCCCAGCCCCCCGGCCGCAGCACGCGGCCCATGCCGCGCACGTAGCCGAGCGTGATCGAGGGCTCGGGTATGTGCTGGAAGACGACGTGGGAGAAGCAGACGTCGGCGCTGCCGGGCTCGACGCCGGTGATGCTGGTGCCGTCGCCGTGGATCCAGGTGACGTTGTCGAGCTGCGCGTTGGCCTCGCGCGCCTGGGCGAGCATCTCCGCGGAGACGTCGAGGGCCCGCACGGACGCACCCCGGCCGGCGAGCGCCCTCGTGAGGCGACCGACCCCGCAGCCGATCTCGACGATGTCATCGCCGGACTCGATCGTGATGTCCAGGGCCCCGAGGATCACGTCCACCACGCGCTCGCCCTCCGCCCAGAACTGCTCGGCGTCGGGCGAGTTGTAGTCGACGTTGTTGTCGACGAAGTAGAACGCGTTCTCCTTCGCGCGCTCGTCCCAGAACGCCTGCATGCGGGCCCGCTCCTCCATGGCGGAGCGGACGGTACCAGCACCCGTCGCGAGTAGGCTCCGGCCCGTGCTCGCCAGCATCATCGTCCCGGCCCACGACGCCGCGACCACCCTGCCGCGCACGCTCGCGGGCCTGGCCGCGCAGGAGGTGGACGGCGAGTTCGAGGTGATCGTGGTCGATGACGGCTCGAGCGACCGGACGGGCGCGCTGGCGGAGGAGGCGGGCGTGCACGTGGTGCGCCACGAACGGCCGCTGGGGCCGGGGGCATCGCGCAACGCCGGCGTGGCCGCGGCGGGCAGCGGCGTGCTCGCCTTCACCGACGCGGACTGCGCCCCCACGCCACGCTGGCTGGCCGCTGGGCTGGCGGCGCTGGGCGACTCCGGACTCGTGCAGGGCCGCGTCGAGCCGCGGCCCGACGTGCCGTGCGGCCCGTACGACAAGACGCTGTGGGTGACCAGCGCCTGGGGGCTGTTCGAGTCCGCCAACCTGTTCGTGCGGCGAGAGGTGTTCGAGAGCGTCGGCGGCTTCGACGACGGCCTCCTCGAGCTGGCCGGCGCCCACTTCGGCGAGGACGTGGTGTTCGGCTGGCGGGCGCGGCGGGCCGGGGTCGCCACGGGCTTCAGCGAGGAGGCCCTCGTCCATCACGAGGTGTTCCCGCGCAGCGCAGCCGAGTTCGTGCGCGAGCGGCGGCGCAACGCGCTCTTCGCCGCGCTGGTGCGCGAGGTGCCCGAGCTGCGCGAGGCTTTCTTCTACAGGCGCTGGTTCCTGAGCGAGCGCAGCGCGCGCTTCGCACTGGCGGCCGCCGGCGCGCTGGCCGGCGCCGCCACCAGGCGGCCCGCCATTGCCGCGGCGGCCGCCCTCCCCTACGCGCAGATCGTGCGGCGCGAGCTGCGCGGCTACGGCCCGCGCGGCGCCGTCGCGCGGATCGCCGCCGACGGCGTGGGCTTCGCCGCGCTCGTGCGGGGCAGCGTGCGTGCCCGGCGGATCGTGCTCTGAGCGCGGCTCAGCAACCGGCGGGAGCGTTCCCGGCCCGGGCGGCGAACCCGCAGTACACCGGCTTGGGACTCCAATCTTCGCGGAGAAAGCCGAAGCCGTACTGATAGTGACCCGGTTCGTTGTACGGCCGCTCGGGGGTCGGCGAGTCCCGGAGGGTGTGGAACAGGACGGCGCCCACGTCCGGCATCGTCACGAGCCGGTTGTAGGCGCGACGGGCCGCGTCGGCCTGATCCTCCATCGACACCCTGTGCTCTCGTCCGCCCGAGGTCGTCCAGCCGATCTCCGTGATCCAGATCGGGTCGCTGTCGCCGTGACGGGTGCGCAACGTGCGCGCCTCATGCAGGGCGCGGGCGAACCACGAGCCCTCGCCGAGTCTCGTGCGGCTGCCCGAATAGACGTGGAGATTGCCGATGTCCCAGCAGTCGTCTCCGCCGGCTCGATAGACGCCGTCCACATACGTCATGTACGCGCGGCGCGCCCAACCCGCCGCGATCACCGCATCGTCGTTCACCGACTTCGACCCGCGGTACGCCGCGCACTGGATCCTCGCGAAATGGCCGGGAGAGGCAGCGAATGCACGCGTGCCCCGGAAGAAGGGATGGTCCCAGTACAGGTTCGGCTCGTTCCACGGCTCGATGAGCGCGCGGGGCCAGCGCTGCTTCACGGCCCGCACGAACGTCTCGTACTCGTCCAGGAACGGCCAGTCCGGCACGAGCTGCGCCGAGGAGTTGGCCATGCCGTGGCAGAAGATGTCGAGCAGCGCGCAGTTCCGGTAGCGGGATGCCCACACGGGCGCCCAGAACGTGACGAACACCGGCGTGATCCCGCGCTCGAGCGCTTCCGCGTAGACGGTGTCGAGCAGCTCCACCTGGTTCCCGGGCCCAGGCTCGGGAACCGGGGGGTCGTCGGGTGAGCGCTGAAGCGAGCGCCACGGCAGCGCCATCCGGTGCAGGGTGGCGCCCGCGCGCCGGGCGTGACCGAGCTCCTCCTCCGGCGAGGCGGACCCGACAAGGGCCAACGAGGAGTTGAAGCCGAAGCCCTTGCCGGGGCCGGGCACCGGCTGGTCGGGCTCCTCCTGGCCCCCGGGGTCCGGCGCGGAGGGGCCTGATGGGCATACCGGCGACAGCAGCCCCGGCAACAGCCCGCCGCAGGAGGCCTGGGCCGCCCCCGCGAAGGCGAGCGAGACGAGTGCCGCAGCCAGCGTCGCAGCGGCCCTCGCCGCGCTCATCGATTCACGTCTGCCGCAATTCAAGCTCATGGGGTCCTTCCCACTGGATATCGCCGCTAATCGGGTCTCAGGCGTCCGAGGAGCTTCCCGCGACCTGTTCGCGGGAAGCGACCGCGCTGCTCGTCCACCAGCCGCTCCAGGTATCCCTCGAGCTCGTCGGGGTCGACGAACACGCGCTCGCCGACCTCGAATGCGCCCTCCCACCACAGGCTCTCCACCCTCTCCTCCGGGGAGAGAGCCGCCCAGAACGCTCGCGGCAGGCGGAAGCTCTCGCGCCCGTGGAGGATGTGGTGCTTGAAGACGAACTGCACGCGGCCGCCGGCGATCTCGGTGAGCCAGTGATGGTGCCCCCACCCGACCCAGGGACCCTGGATGCCGTAGGACTGCTCCTCCAGCCGGGACGGCACCTCGATGTAGCCCGCCCTGGCCACCCGCTGCAGCTCACGGCAGACCCACACCGGGTCGCGCACGTCCTCGAGGGTGTGCGAGCAGACCGCGAAGTCGAACTGGTCGTCGGAGAACGGCCACGGGGAGTGGTCGCAGATGTCGCGCTGGACCCACGTGTCGGCCCCGAAGCGCTCCTCCTCCGCGTCAGACTCGCGGTCGTAGCCGTACAGGCCGCGGGTCTCGTATGGCAGCAGGTCGAGGACCCAGTCCGCCCGCGGGAAGGGCTTGGCCCAGCCGCCCACATCCAGGACGACCTCCGAGTCGGTCAGGCGCTCGAGGATCCGGCGCCGGCTGGACGCGAGCATGGGACCTACAGCGCGGGCCGCGCGAGCACCGCGGCGTGCGGGACGCCGTAGCCCCTGCACACGAGCTTCTGCAGCCGCTCCTTGCGGTTGACCTTCCCGTGCGACGGATGAGTCGTGCCGAAGGGGATGGCATACGCCCGGGAGGTCTGCTCGATGTCGAAGCCGGCGACCCGGATCATGTGGTGGTAGCCCGACATGTTGGGAAGCCACCACTGGACTCGCTCGCCCCAGAGCCGGTAGGCCGGCTTGCGCCGCTGCAGCAGGGTGAGCGGCACGTCGATGTGGTCGGAGGAGAGGAAGACGCCTGAGCAGACGCTGCGGATGGCCTGGAGCGCCCGGATGGGATCGCGCAGGTGCAGCAGCAGGCTCCCGCAGACGACCACGTCGAAGGTGCCGTGCTCCTCGGGATTGAGGTCGTAGATGTTGACGGGGATCCGCTCCGCCTTGGAGCCGAGCGCCTCCTTGGCGATGCGAAAGCCGACGCCCTTCTCGGGGCCGGCCATCATCGCCAGCACCTCGGGTCCCTGGGCGCGCTCGCGCGGCGGCCAGTCCCAGTACTCGTGGTCGTCGATGTCCGCGGCGAGCACCTCGGAGGCGCCGCGCTTGTCGAGCTCGAAGGCGAGGTAGCCGTCGTAGGTCCCCACGTCGAGGCAGCGCTTGCCCGTCACGTCCGGCCACGGCAGCTTGTCCACGATCGGCCGGAGGTCGAACTGGCCGGGCGTGACCACGCCGCCGGGCAGCTCGATCGCGTGGTACCAGAGCGGGTTCTCGGCCACCTTCTGCGCGAGCCCGCCGCCGCCTTCCCCTGTCGCGGTGGTCGACATCGGCCGCGCAGCATAGCCAGATGCCGAGCGGCCGTGCGCCACTCAGCGCCCGGCCAGTTCCGCGGGCTCCTGGCCGGGGGGACCGAAGTAGTCCACCGGGCGCGCCGGGACGCCGACCGTGACCGTATAGGGCGGCACGTCCCGGGTGACGACGGAGTTCGCTCCGACGAAGGCGCGCGTGCCCACATTCGCGATGATCGTGCACTTGGTGGTGATCGTCGCGTCGTCGTCGATGCGCAGCGGCTTGTAGTCGTAGCCCTGCGCGAGCATCGGCGTGTCCAGGTCGCGGAAGCGGTGGTTGCCGTCGACGACCATGGTCGACTGGCCGAACATGACCCGCTCGCCGATGTCGATCGACGTCGCGCACTGCAGGAGCACGTCATAGGTGAAGACCGAGCCGGAGCCGATGGTGATCCGCGCGCCGTCGTGCAGCTCCGCGCGGAAGCCGCGCCGGAACTCCACGCCGAGCCCGACGTGGAAGGTGGCGCCCGCCGGGATGTGGAGGCTGAAGCCGGGTCCGAGGTAGACCGGCCCGTCGAAGCGGATGTCCGCCCGCGGGTGCTTGAAGACCACCCACCAGCGGCGCAGCGCGGACATGAAGAACATCCCGCGACCGCCGTAGGCGATCCGGTGCACGAGCCTCCGAAGCGGTCCCAGCCCTCCCATTCCCGGCGAGGAATCTAGCGAGTCCCGCCGACGGTCGCTGCACTATCCTCGCCGCCGTGCCGACCCACCGCCCGAGCCCAGCCGTGGCGGTCGCGGTGGTGTCGTGGAACACCCGCGAGCTGCTGGCCTCGTGCCTGCGCTCGCTGAAGCCCGAGGTCGATGCGGGCCGGGCGGAGGCGTGGGTCGTGGACAACGGATCCACGGACGGGTCCCCGGCCCTCGTACGCGAGCAGTTCCCGTGGGTGCAGCTGATCGAGCCTGGCGAAAACCTCGGCTTCGGTCCCGCCGTGAACCTGGTGGCGCGGCGCACGAGCTCGTCCTGGGTGGCGCCGGCCAACGCGGACATCGAGCTCGAGGCGGGCGCGCTCGAGGCGCTCCTCCATGCGGGCGAGCGCCATGAGCGGGCCGGCGTGGTAGCCCCGCGGCTGATCCTCCCGAGCGGCGCGACCCAGCATTCGGTGCACCCCTTCCCCACGCTCCGGCTCGCGTTCGTCTTCAACCTGGGGCTCCATCATCTGAGCCGGCGCCTCGGCGATCGCCTGACGCTCGAGGGCTGCTGGGACGAGGAGCGCGCGCGTGCGGTGGACTGGGCGATCGGCGCGTTCATGATCGCGCGCCGCGAGGCATTCGACGCGGCCGGGGGCTTCGACGACTCCCAGTGGATGTACGCGGAGGACCTGGACCTGGGCTGGCGGATGCGCCAGGCGGGCTGGAGCACCCGCTACGAGCCGCTCGCGCGTGTGAAGCACGTGTCCGGCGCGGCGGCGGGGCAGGCGTTCGGCGACGAGATGGTGGCCCGCTGGATGGCGGCGAGCTACGGCTGGATGGCCCGGAGGCGCGGAGTCGCGCGGACCTGGGCGGTGGCGGGAGTCAACGCTGCCGGAGCGGCGTTCCTGCTGGCGATCGCCACCGTCCTGTCGAAGGCATGTCCACGGCGCTACCTGCACCGCCGAGCCGAGCATCGCCGTTGGCTACAGGCCCACCGCAGCGGCCTGCGATCGCGCCGGCGCCTGCTCGAGATCCGTTAGACGGAGCGCCGTACCAGCGGCGCCAGCGTCGCCAGGTCGAAGCCCGGCTCCTCGCCGAACTCGCGCAGCACGCGCATCCGGAAGGCCGTGAAGCCGCGGGCGGCCTCGGTGCGGCGGCCCTGGGTCAGCCAGACGGCGAACAGGTCGCGATGGACGTCGGCGTCGAAGGGCTCGAGCGCCGCGAGCCGCTCGAGGTGGGCCCCAGCCGCGGGCAGCTCGCCCTCGATCACCGTCATCCGCGCCAGCGCCCGCAGCCCGCGCGCCGCCAGTGCGCGCAGGCGGTTGCGCTCCTCGTACGCCCACTCCGCGTAGGGCTCGTCCGCCAGGAAGTCGCCCGTGTACAGCGCCACGGCCCGCTCCAGCGCCTCGCGGGCTGCTCCGTTGTCGCCGCGCTCGATCGCGACCAGGCCGTCCTGGGTGGCGCGCTCGAAGTCGTCGGCGTCGATGCGCACGTGCCGGCGGTTGACGGCGTAGCCGCCGCGAACGGCCACCACGAACGCGGACGGCGCCCGGCGCGCCCGGCCCGGCTCGAGCCGCTCGCGCAGCTGGTGCACGAAATGGCGGACGTTGTTGAGGCCCTGGCGGCCCGCGCCGGGCCACAGCGCCTCGGCCATCTCCTCGGCGTGCACGACGCGGTTGCGCTCGCAGACCAGGTACTTCAGGACGTGCCCCGGCCGCTGGCCGAGCCAGTCACCGCCGAGAGGGCTCTCCGGGCTGTCGAGGAGCATGCGCCCGAACGCCCGCACCTGCAGCTCGGGGCCGCTGATCCAGTGCGGGTCGCTGCGGCGGCGGCGGTCGCGTGAGTCGCCGGGACGCAGGTGGAGGACGGCGTGGGACTCGCGGTCCAGCGGAGACGCCGTGACCCAGAGCGCCGTGGCGCCGCCGTCGCCGGCGGCGTCGATGCGGATCTCCGGCAGCGGCGCGCCGGCCCCCGCCGCCCTGGCGGCGAGGCAGCCCGCCTCACACGGGCCACCGGGTGCGCTGCACGCGAGCAGGTCGTCGCAGCGCATCGGCTCGTCCGCCTCGATCCCGGGGAGCAGCCGGCCCGCCGCGTCGTTCCAGCCCACGACGGCGCCGGCATCGTCCACGACGACGATGCCGTACGGCAGCTGCCTGAAGACCTCATCCGGCAGCGAGTCCTGTGTGCGAGCCCGGCCCCGGTCGGGGGTAGACAATTCGGATGACCTCCTAATCCAGAACTAACACGCTTTCTAACTCCTGTCAAAGCAGGCGCTCCTACAGTGGCCGCGCTCGGATGCATCACGGAGGAGAGGGAGTTGCAGTGAAGGAGATCACTTGTCGCTACGCGGGACGGACCCACGCGAGCTACAGGCGGAAGGCCACGCTCGACGTGGACATCCGCCTCGGTGAGCTCGAATCGGCCATCGCGCGGGCCAAGGAGGGCGACGGGCGGGCGATCGGCTACCTGTACCTGCGCTTCGCCGACAACGTGTACGGCTACGCGCGCAGCATCGTGGCCGACGATCATGAGGCCGAGGACGTGGCTCAGCAGGTGTTCACCCGCCTGATCACCGCGATCGGGCGCTACGAGTCGCGCGGGGTGCCGTTCTCGGCCTGGCTGATGCGGATCGCGCACAACACGGCCGTGGACCACATGCGCCGGCAGCGCACCGTTCCGTGCGAGGAGCCGGTGGTGGGAGTCGAGTCGCGGGAGGACGCCAGAGGCGCCCTGGCACTGGCGCTGCGGGAGTCCTTCGCGGAACTGCCCGACGGGCAGCGCGAGGTGGTGGTGCTGCGCCACGTGGCGGGATGGTCGCCGGCGGAGATCGCTCAGCGACTGGGAAAGACGGAGAATTCGGTGCACGCGCTGCACCATCGCGGCAGGCGCGCGCTGCAGACGGCGCTCGCTCGGCGGGACGCGGTGCCGGCGGCCGCGTAAGAAACGGCCGCCCGGCGCGTTCGTCTCACAGGGGGAGGCGAAGATCACGGGCTCGAGAACACTGCAGAGAACAGGCGCGGCGGCCCCCCCCCCGCCCCCCCCCCCCCCCCCCCCCCCCCCCCCCCCCCCCCGCCGCGCCGGCGGTGCTCGTCGCGGGGGACGAGATGACCACGCGCCGTGCGCGGACCGTGCTCGCCCGTGAGGGCTTCGAGGTGGCCGCCACCACTCCGGAGCTCGCCGCGGCGTCGGTTGCCGGGACGGTGAGCGCCGCCGTCATTGCCTGCGCGCCCTCCGCGCTGGACGCGGACGTGCGCAGGCTCCGCGAGCTCCTGCCGTCGGCTCCCGTCGTGGCGGTCTGCTCGGCCGACGATCGCCGCGCCGTCCGCACGGCACTCGCCGCCGGCGCCGACGCCTACGTGCGGGAGGCCGAGATCGAGGAGACCCTCGCGGCGGCGGTGCGCGCCGCCACCGCCGGCCTGGCGTGCGTCCCAAGGGGCGCCCGCGACGTCTTCGGCCGCCCGGCGTTCTCCCACCGCGAGAAGCAGGTGCTGCAGCTCGTGGCGCGCGGCTTCACGAACAGCGAGATCGCTGCACGCCTCTTCCTGGCGGAGAGCACCGTGAAGAGCCACCTCTCGTCGAGCTTCCGCAAGCTCGGCGTGCGCACCCGGCGCGAGGCCGCCGCGCTCGTGCTCGACCCCGAGCGGGGTCTCGAGTTCCGGACGCTGGACTGACGCTCGCCGCTACAGGTAGCCCAGCAGGCGCATCTGTGCCTCGAGCTGCTCCATCTCGTCGGCCGGGACGTCGGTGGGGGTGCTCTCCGGCGGGCGCTCGGCGATGACCGCCGGGTGCTCCAGAGCGGCGCGGAGCCTGTCCACCGCGCCGTCGTGACCCACGGCCGCGAGCGGGTCCAGCTCCAGCGGATCCGCGGCCAGGTCGTAGAGCTCCTCGTTCACGCCCCGCCTCAGCAGCTTGAGCCGCCCGTCGGTGGCGGCGGTGAGCGGTGTGGTGAGCCGGGCGCCCGCGTCGGCGGGCAGGCCCCACTTCTCGAGGGCCTCGTCCACGCGCGGGTCGCCCGGAGGCACGATCGCGTCGAACTGGGCGACCGCCACGTCCTCGGGCAGGTCGTCGTGCCAGGGGTGCTCCTCGAGCCCCACCGCCGCGGCGACCCTGCGCGGCAGCTCCACGAGGCTGCGCATGCCCTCGAACGCCTCCGCTCCGGGCCCGGCGGCCACGAACGGCACGTGGACCAGCCGCTCGTCGAGCGACAGGGCGTGGCCCATCAGCCCGCCCTCGCCGAAGTTCTCGCCATGGTCGGAGGTGACGATGACGAGGGTGTCGTCGAGCAGACTCGCGCGATCGAGAGCGTCGAGCAGCTCCTCGAGCCAGCCGTCCATCGACCGGATCGCCCGCTTGTAGAGATGACGCATCCGCGCGAGGGCATCCTCGGGGACGTCGAAGCCGCCCACGCATGACTTCCAGATCTCGCTCAGCGTGAGGTGCCGGCGCGCCTCGGACGCGGCCCTCACGCGGTCGAGCGCGCCGAGGTCGTTCCAGGGCTTGGGGGGCAGGTATGGCGAGTGGCACTCGATGAGGTTCGCGAACCAGAAGAACGGGCGCCGCGGGGGATCGCCGGCCCAGCCGCGCATGACCCGGCCCGCCTCGGCCGCCCCGTCGTCGACCTGCGCGCGCAGGGCCTGGCGCGCCCAGCCGAGCCGCACCCGCAGCGTGTCGGCCCCCATCGCCTCCTGCCGCGTCGTGCGCACCGAGACCCAGTCGTCGAAGCCGGTGGTGAACCCGCCGCCGGTGTCGATCCAGAGGTTCGTGGTGACCCCGGCGGTCGCATAGCCCGCCCGGCGCATGACCTCGGGCAGAAGCCTGTCGCGCTGGGCCTCGAGCACCGGCTTGCAGCCGAACGGCGAGCCCCCCGGAGCGTCCCCCAGGCCGGCCGCCCGCGGCAGCAGCCCGGTGAACATGGCCGCATGCGAGGGCACGGTCCAGCAACCGGCCGCGTGGACCTCCTCGTGGGCCACCCCGCGACGGGCGAGATCGGACACGGCAGGGGACGAGCCCGCGGCCGCGCCGTAGGGCTCGAAGGCGTCCCGCCGCGCCGTGTCGAGCACCAGCCAGAGCACGTTGCTGCGCATCCGCGCGAGGATACCCGCGCTCAGCGCAACCGGCGCAGGCATGAACTACCCTGGGCGCGCAGGCGATCCCCGGGGGAACGGGCGAGATGAGAATTCGGCGGCGCGAACAGCGAACGGAGGCGCCGGCGGCCGAGAACGGCCGTCCGCGGCCTCCCGCGGGCGCGCGCAACCTCGTCCTCGTGATCCTCGACAGCCTGCGCTACGACACCTGGACCGCCGCGCCACCCAAGAGCCTCGCCGGCCTGGGAGAGCTCGAGCGCCGCTGGAGCTACGCGAGCTGGACCGCGCCCTCGCACTACAACCTGCTGATGGGGCTGCTGCCCCACCAGAGCCCGCCGCACGTCTACGCGTCGGAGTACTACAAGCGCGACTTCCTCCGCTACAGCGAGCGCCTCGGCGTGGAGGGGATGGAGTTCAAGCGCCTGCTGCCCTCGATGTTCCTCCCCTCCTACCTGCGCAACCAGCTCGGGTACAGGACGCACGCCAAGGTGTCGATGCCCGTGCTGAACCCGCACACCGTGATCAACCGCGACTTCGACTCCTACGAGCTCATGCCGAGCCACAACGACATGTCCGCGATGGTCGACCGCCTCGAGTTCGACGAGCAGCGGCCGTCGTTCCACCTGCTCAACGTGGGCGAGACCCACTACCCCTACGCCGTCCCCGGCGAGGACGCCAGCCAGTGGCCCCACATCTCGGGGGTCCACGGCGTCCTCAAGCGCGTGGACCAGGGCGGCGACGAGGAGGCGGAGTTCTTCGACGACAAGAAGATGGCCGAGCTGCGCGAGCGCCAGGTCACGGCGCTCGAGTACCTCGACGGCGTGTTCGAGCGGATGCTCGACCGCCTGCCGAAGGACACCTGGCTGGTGGTCACCTCCGACCACGGCGAGCTCTTCGGCGAAGACGGCTTCTTCGGCCACGGCCCCGTCGCGCACGAGAAGGTGCTCGAGGTGCCGTTCGTCGAGGGTCGCATCACGTGATGCGATGACCGACGTGCCCGAGCAGGTCGGCCCGCGCTTCGGCGGCCGCTTCGAGGAGGAGGGCCCCGGGCTGCGTGAGCGCACCGCCAAGGGGACGCTCATCAACGCCGCCTTCATGGTGGGGCTGGCGTCGCTGGGCTTCGTGCGCGGCTTCGGGGTCGCGGTCTTCCTGACGGCGGAGGAGTACGGCATCTGGGGCATCCTCGCCGTCGTCCTGGGCGGCGTCACCACGCTCAAGCAGGTCGGGATCAGCGACAAGTACATCCAGCAGGACGACGCGGACCAGGAGCGCGCCTTCCAGAAGGCGTTCACGATCGACACGCTGACGAACGGAATCCTGCTCGTCGTGCTCATCGCGGTCACGCCCCTGATGGCGTTCGCCTACGGCCGGCCCGAGATCATCGTGCCGGGGCTGGTGCTCACCCTGGGGCTACCGGTGGCGAGCCTGCAGGCGCCGATCTGGATCTACTACCGGCGCATGCGCTTCTTCCAGCAGCGCGTGCTCGCGTCGGTGGCCCCCGTCGTCTCCTTCGTCGTCACGATCGCCATGGCCGCCGCCGGGACCGGCTACTGGAGCCTCGTGGTGGGCACCGTGGCCGGCGTCTGGGCCGGGGGTCTCGTGGCGGCGCTGTACTCGCCCTACAAGCTGCGCTTTCGCTATGACCGCGGCACGCTGCGCGAGTACGTCGCCTTCTCCTGGCCGCTGTTCGTGGCCGTGGTCACCTCGCTCGTGGTGGCGCAGACCTCGATCTTCTTCGGGGAGCTCACGCTCGGCCTGGCAGGGGCGGGCGCCATCGCGCTCGCCAGCTCGATCGCCCTCTACACGCACAGGGTCGACCAGATCGTGACCCAGTCGCTCTACCCGGCGATCTGCGCGGTGAAGGACCGCACCGACCTGCTGTTCGAGTCCTTCGTCAAGTCGAACAGGCTGGCGCTCATGTGGGGCATGCCGTTCGGGGTCGCGCTCACGGTGTTCGCATCGGACCTCGTGGACTTCGTCCTCGGCGAGAAGTGGACGCTCGCCGTGGGACTGATCCAGGCGTTCGGGCTGATAGCCGCGTTCAACCACATCGGCTTCAACTGGACCGCGTTCTACCGCGCGATCGGCAACACGAGGCCGATGGCGGTGGACAGCGTGGTGCAGACCGTCCTCTTCCTGATGGCGGCCCTGCCGCTGCTCATCGTCGCGGGGCTGGATGCCTTCGGAATCGGCATGGCGGTGTCCGCCGCCGGTGGGCTGGTGGTGCGGACGATCTACCTCATGAAGCTGTTCCCGGGCTTCGCGATGTTCCGGCACACGCTGCGCGCCATCCTCCCGACGGTGCCCGCCGTGGCGGTGGTGCTCGCGGCGCGCGCACTCGAGTCCGGGGAGCGCGGCGCAGGGCACGCCGCCGCGGAGCTGACGGTCTACCTCGCCGTGACGATCGTCGCGACGTTGATGTTCGAGCGCGCGCTGCTGCGCGAGATGGTCGGCTACCTGCGCGGTGTGCGGCCGGCGCCCATCTGAGCATGACCGGCCTCCCGCCCCGCGTCTCCGTCGTCGCCGCCACCCACAACCGGGAGGCGCGGCTCGCCATGCTGCTCGACTCCCTTCGCGAGCAGACTCTCGATCGACGTGAGTTCGAGGTGATCATCGTGGACGACGCGTCCGGCGACGGCACACGCGAGCTCCTGGCACGCGAGCTGGAACGCGGAGACCTCGACCTGCGCGTCCTGCACCTCGAGGCCAACCGAGGACCCGGCTTCGCGCGCAACCAGGGTTGGGCCATGGCCCGCGGATCGCTGATCGCGTTCACCGACGACGACTGCGTCGCCATGCCCGACTGGCTTCAGGCCGGGCTCGTCGAGCACGAGCGCGAGCCCGGGGCGATCGTGCAGGGCCGAACCGACCCGCTCCCCTCCGAGCTCCATCTCATGGGCCCCTTCTCGCGCACCCTCGAGATCCACACCCTCGGGCCGTTCTTCCAGACCTGCAACGTCTTCTATCCCCGCTCGCTCCTCGAGGACCTCGGAGGCTTCGACGGCGGCTCCTTCAGCGGGCCGGCGGGCGAGGACACCGACCTTGCCTGGCGCGGGATCCAGCGCGGCGCGGGCACGCGGTTCGCCGGCGACGCGGTGATCCATCATGCCGTCGTCCGGCTCGGGCCGATCGGCTACCTGCGCGGCGCGAGCCGCTGGAGCGAGAGCGTGCAGCTCTTCCGCCGCCATCCCGGGCTGCGGCGGGTGCACCTGCACAAGCGCTGGTTCTGGCATGCCAATCACTGGCTGCTCTTCCGGGTTCTGCTCGCGATGCTGCTCAGGCGCCACCTACCGCTCGTGGTGCTGAACTGGCTCCGCTCGCCCTACCTGGCGAACCTGGTGGTCAGGATGGGGCGCCGCGGCGGCGGGCCGCTGATCGTGCCCTACCTCGTGCTCTACGACGTGCTGGAGATGGCCGCGATCCTGCGCGCGTCCGCGAAGTACCGGACCCTCGTCATCTGAGTCCGTAGGCCTCCACGGTCAGCTCGGCCGCCCGCTCCCACGAGCAGGACTCGGCAGCCGCCAGCGCGGCCTGGCGGCGCCGCTCCGGGTCGCCCTCGCGCACGGCACGCAGCGCACCCGCCAGCCCACCCGGGGTGAAGGGCTCGATGGCGGGCCTCGAGGCGATCTCGGTGGCGGTTCCCTCCGCGGGCGCCACGACCGGCACGCCGAAGGAGAGAGCCAGGAGGAGCGCCCCGCTCGAGAAGACCTCCCGGTAGTTGAGCACGACGGCGTCCGCGGCGAGGTGGTATCCGGCCACCTCCCCCGCGGGGATGTCGGCCAGGTTGAGGTGCACGCGTTCGTTCCCGTCCGCTGCCGCGCGCAAGACGGCCTCCTGTCCCCGGTGGGGCCACCCCGCCACGACGAGATGGGAGTCCGGGTGTGCGTCCCCGAAGGCCTCCACCACATCGGCGACCTGCTTGTAGGCACGCACCCGTCCGAACACCAGGTAGACAAAGGCGTGCTCCGGGAGCCCGAGCGCCGCACGCAGCTCTGCACGGCTGCGGCCCTCGGGCGGATAGACGCCGATGTAGTTGCCGTGGGGCACCACGTGCACCGGCCCGCTCCAGCCGAGGGTGGCCACTGCCTGGCGGCCCGCATAGGCCGAGTGGACGATGAGCGCATCGGCGGTACGAAGCATCGCGCGCGTCACGCGGCGCTCGAGGCGGGGAAAGCGCGGCTCGTGTGGACGCAGGTTGTGCACGGTCCACACCACCCGGGCGCGCCGGCGTCGCAGCATCGCCAGGGCCGTGAGCACCCGCAGTCCCTTGACATGCGCCGGAAGGGCGTCCTTCCAGCGCACCGGATAGGTGCGCAGCAGCGGCTCGATCCAGTGGAGGTGGACGGCATCCACGCTTCGGTCCGCTGCGCGCGCGAAGGCGGGGCCGAGCGGTCCGCGCGGCAGGACGCGGACGCCATGCCGCGCCAGGGCATCGTGCAGAAGCCGCTGATAGGGGTTGTTGGACTCGACCGGCTGGGGGAAGACCGCCACCCGGTGCGGCGACCTCACAGGAAGAACGTGCGGTTCTTCACGCTGCCCCACGCCAGCGCGACGAACTCCGTGAGATCGATCGCGAACTTGCCGGGGAACTCCAGCAGGGAGCGGATGCGCGCCCGCGGTCCCGCGCCGTGGAACGGCATGGCGTGGAGCACGTAGGGCAACGCGAGCAGCGCGTACAGCCGGTTGCGCCTCGACAGGCCGGGGGCGGCGAGCGCGAAGGGCAGCCACACGTGGGTCTCCTTCCAGAAGACCCACAGCGGGAAGTGCTCGCGGAGCTCCGGATGCACCTTCACGGTGTAGGGGAGATGGCGCCAGCGCCAGAGGCCGCGGAGGCGGTGCCACAAAGATCCCGTCTCGACCGCGTGGAAGGTGAGCACCTCGGGGGCCCCGACGTACTCGACGCCATCCGCCCGGAGGCGCATCGCCAGGTCGCAGTCCTCGCCGGTCATCAGCGTCTCATCGAAGCCATTGGCCCGTTCGAGCAGGTCGCGCGGGTAGACGATGTTGCAGCACTGGGCCCACGGCACGGGCGGCGTTATCCGCTGGGTGCGGGGGTAGGGCGCCGCGATGGCGATTCCCATCTCGTCGGGGTCCGGCTGGGTCTTGCCCTGCACGATCGCGCCGGGATGCCGGCCGGCGGCATCGAGCGCACGCTCGAGCCAGTCGCGCGGGGGGCGGCAGTCGTCGTCGGTGAAGGCGACCAGCGGGGCCCGGGCAAGCCGCCATGCGACGTTGCGATTGGCCCCCGGGGGGGCGGAGCTCGGCGGGAGTGTCTCGTGGCGGAGCACGCCGGCTTCGGTGAGCGGGTGGGTGCGCAGCAACTGCTCCGTCTCCGGCCCGCGGGAGTCGTGGCAGACGATGACCTCCCAGCGGTCGCGGTCCAGCGTCTGCTGCTCGAGCGCGTTGAGGAGCCACAGCAGCCGCAGCGGCCGGTCGTGTGAGGGCACGACCACCGACACCTCCGGGCGCCCGTTCGCGGCGGCCGCGCTCACGGCCACACCTTCCACGGCGGGTCCCCCCGCTCCCAGAGGTCGTTGAGCTGAACCGCGTCCTTGTAGGTGTCCATGCACTCCCAGAAGCCGGTGTGGCGGTACGCGTGCAGCTGTCGTTCGTCCGCCATCCCCTCCAGCGGCTCGCGCTCCAGCACGCTCGAGTCGGTCAGGTAGTCGAATGCCCGCTGCTCGAAGCAGAAGAAGCCGCCGTTGATCCAGTGGTCCGAGCGCGGCTTCTCGTGGAAGCCCGACACCCGCCCGTTGCCGTCGAGCTCCGTGACGCCGAACTGGAGCTCGGGCCGGACGACGGTCATCGTCCCCGTGTCGCCGTGGCGCTCGTGGTAGGCCACGAGCTCCGCCAGGTCCAGGTCCGCGACCCCGTCCGCGTAGGTGGCGCAGAACGTGCCCTCGCCCACGTGGTCGCGGACGCGGTGGATGCGCCCGCCCGTGGGCGTGTCGAGCCCGGTGTCGATACAGGCGACGTCGATGTCCTCCGGCCACTCGGTCCCGGAGACGAAGCGCTCGATCTGCTCGCCCTTGTAGCCGGTGCAGAGCACGAAGCGGCGCAGGCCCTGCACGGCGTAGATCTGCATGACGTGCCAGAGGATGGGGCGACCCCCGATCTCCACGAGCGGCTTCGGGATCGACGCCGTGTGCTCCTGCAGCCGCGTCCCGCGCCCACCGCAGAGGATGACGACGCTGCCGATACGCTCGAGTCCCATTCGCGCGGCCATTATGCAGCAAGCGCTGGCCGCTCCGCGCGGCCTGGGCTACCCTCTCGCCTGGGAGCCGTTCCGTTGGATGCGGGCGGCGAGATGGAGGTAACGGATGACGGGCGCCGGCCCCGCCCCCGCCCCCGCGCGGGACAGCTCAGAGGATCCGATGCGCGACCGCTTCGTCGCGGGCGATCCCATCCGCGGCGGCGCCGCGCTCATCATCTTCACCTTCCACGTCGCGCTCGCATCCCTGTTCATCACGGGCTTCGAGTTCGGCCGGGACGACCAGCGCGACGCGTTCGGGCCGTTCCTGCCGCTCATCCTCGACAACGCGGAGCTCGTCGTCTACGCGTTCTTCGTCCTCTCGGGCTACCTCATCGGCCGCCCGTTCGTCCAGGCCTTCCTCGGCTACCGCCCGCCCCCACGCCTCGGCAAGTACGGCCGGCGCCGCTTCATGCGGATCATGCCGGCGTTCTGGATCGTCGTCACGCTCGCGGTCATCCGCTTCGGCACGCTCGACAGCTCGACGCTCGACGTCGTCGGCATCTACGCGCTGATGCAGTCCTACGACGTCGCGGCCGGGCCACTCGTCCAGGGGGTGCTGGGGCAGCTCTGGACCGTGCATGTGGAGGCCTGGTTCTATGCCCTGCTGCCGCTGGGAGCGATCGGCCTGACCTTTGCATGTGGAAGGCGACTCAGCCGCAACGGCAGGATCGTCGCCCTGTTCGCCCTGCTGCTCCTGGTGGCCCTCGCCAGCCTCGCGATCCGGCAGGCCCTGCCGCACAACATCCCCCACCTGCGGTGGGCCTCCGCGCTGATGTTCGGGTTCGTGCCGGGCGTGGCCCTCGCGGCGCTGGAGACGTTCGTGCCACGGCACGCCACCGGGCGCGCGTGGACCGGCTGGGCAACGGTCGGCCTGGTCGTGGTCGGCGTCCTCTTCTGCCTGGCGTTCAATGAGTGGTATCTGCGCTCGCCCGCCATCACGGGCGCCCTCGCGGCGCTCGGCACGACGGCCTTCGTCGCGGCCGCGCTGCTGCACCAATGGTCGGGGCGGCGGCTCTCGCGGCTGTTCGACAACCGCCCCGTCAACTGGCTAGGAGAGCGCTCCTACAGCTTCTATCTCCTGCACGTCCCGATCCTGTGGGAGATGCAGCTGCGCTTCGACGGTACCGTCACCACGCCGTGGGCCGCCTTCGGGCTGCTGTTCGGGTGCACGTTCGTGTTGAGCGCGCTCGGCGCGACGGTCGGATACCGGTACGTCGAACGGCCTTCCATGGGGCTCGATCCGTGGTTCTGGGAGCGCAAGCAGTCCCTGCCCGTCGAGGCAGCGCCGGCCGAGCCGGCACCTGCGCTCGCCCCCAAGCGCTGAGCCCGCCTCAGCCGGCCCGGCGCGCGAGCACCGCCGCGTGCCAGGCGGTCATGCCGCCCGTGCCCCGCGGGCGCAGCAGCTTCGTCCGGCGCGCCTCGGCGAAGCCGGCGGCCTTGGGCCAGGCGCTGAGGGTGGCCACGTTCGGATACCACCAGTTGAAGTGGGTCGAGAGCGGCTTGAACTCCGCGATCGGGCGGCGCGGCGAGCGCAGCGTGGCCGGCACGGAGAAGGGCTCGAACATGACCAGCTCGCCGCCGGGCGCCAGCGCGGAGTGGATGCTCTCCAGCGCGCGGACCGGATCGCGCAGGTGCAGCATGATGTCGCCGCTGAAGGCGAAGTCCACCGGACCGCCGAGCAGCTCGGCGGACACGTCGTAGACGTTGGAGATCACGCGGCGCACGCTCGAGCCAAGCGCCTCGGACGCGATCTTGAAGCCGCGGCCCAGCTGGATGTCCCACTCCCTGGCCTGCGCCTCGAGCCGGGGGCGGTTCAGGGGCGGCCACTCCGCGGTTTCGATCTTGTCGACGTCGATCGCGACCACATCGGCGCCGCGGCGCTCCATCTCGAACGCCCAGAAGCCGTCGAAGGTGCCGATGTCGAGCGCGCGCCTGCCGGAGAGGTCGTCCGGGAGGACCCGCTGAGCCGCCTCGCGCATGTCGATCTGCCCCGGGGTGAGCACGCCCGGGGCCAGCTCGATCGTGTGGTACCAGACCGGATTGGACTCCACGGCCTGCCTGGCGGCCGCGGTTCGGTCCTCGGTCGTGACGTCGGCGCCCGTCATGCGGCGCCCACCTTAGCGTGAGGCCGAGGCGCCGTGACGCGGTGGCTCAACCCCGGCAGAGCGGGATCTCGGCGGCGCCGTCGGCCTTCCAGCGCGCGACCCGGCGCACCGCGGCGGCATACCCGCGGCCCGACGCCGTGGGGCGCCCATCGGGGTGCACGATCCCGAACCAGTGCTCGGAGTCGGTCGCGCTTTGCTCGCGCGTGACCCATGTGTGCGGCAGGAAGGAATCCACGCCGCAGTCGGAGAGGGCGAGCACCTCGGCGATGATCGCCAGCCGGCGCGCGCGGTCGGCGTCGCTGGAGTGCGGGACCGCGGACTCGCCCCTCGTCGCCCAGCCCAGCTCGGTGATCGTGATCGGGACCTCTTCCTCCCCCAGGATCTCGAGGGTGCGCCGCAGCGCCACCGTCTTCGCGAGGACACCCTCGATGCCCTCGCCGTACGGGTGCAGACCGACCGCGTCCACGTTGCCGCGGACGTCCCTGCGCGCCGCGTACATCGCCGTCAGGAAGGCCGGTGCGCGATCGGAGAGGCCGCCGACCCACACGGACGCCTCGGGATCCTGTCGCCGGATAGCGGAACGCACGGCCAGGTAGGCGTCCGCGTAGTCCTCGGCCGGGTAGGTGGTGGCCTGGAAGTTGGGGGCGTTCCAGATCTCGTAGTCGGTGACGTGCATCCGGGGAAGCGTCGGGTGGCGGCGCCAGAACGTGCCGCGCCTCCCGTAGCGCTGGGCAACCGCGCCGGCGAAACGTGCGTAGAGCCGATGGTCGCGCGGCGGCGACCGATGGTTGCCGGGGACCTCGCCCGCCCACGTCGTGGAGTAGCCCACGACCGGCAGCCAGCGCAGCCGGCTGCGCGCGAGCGCCCCGACCAGAGCGTCGAAGCGCTCCCAGTGATACCGGTGGCGTCCGCCGACCGGCGGGCGCGGTTCGACGGCCTGCCAGAGGGCGTCGATGCGCGCCGCTCCCAGATCCGCGCTCGCCATCCCGTCGAAGTGGCGCCCCCACGTGGCCGGCGGCTGCTCGAACACGAGCTTCTGCGCGTTGACGCCGAACTCCGTCTCGCGCGCGGAGGCCTCACCCGGCGCCGCCCCTGCGGCCAACAGGACGAGTGCTGCGACGGCGACAGTCCGGAAGCGGTGGCTCACGGGGACCCAAGCCACTGTGGCCCGGCGTGCGCTCAGCGGCGCCGAGGCACCCGCTCGACCGTGAGCATGGCCGCGCTGCCCGCCGGCACTACGAACCGGTAGATGCCACGTCGAGGCTTGACCCTCCTGGACCGCTCGCGCCCCACGAGGTGGCCGTCCCTCGTCGGCTCCATGACCCGCTGGCCGGCGAGAGTGACCCGCCTTGAGTTGATCCGAGGCGCGCTGAGCCTGATCAGGTCGCCGCTCCGCCGCGAGCGAGGGATCTCGATCCTGGCGCGCGCCGCGCGGCGGGTGTCCTTGTTCAGGACGACGATGCGGGCCGTCTTCCGGCGGGTGATCGTGGCCCACACGCGCATGTTGGCGGGACGGCTGAGCCGCGTGCCCAGTGTGGTGTTGACGAGCAGGCGGGCTCGATCGGCGGTAGCGCGCGAAAACAGCAGCATCCCGTAGTACAGAGGATTGGCGGCCCCGATCCACTCGCCATTCGAGTACGCAGTCGCGAACGGCGAGTAGATGATCCCCGAGCTGTGGAAGTCCACACCCGTGGTACCGATGGCCGCCAGGTGGAAGAGCCAGTCTGCCCCCCAGAGTGACGAGGCGAAAACGTTGCTGACGTCGAACGCCCCTCCGCATGCAGCCGAATTCGTCTCCGTGATCCTCACGCCCAGGCGATGCCGCTTTGCGTCCTGAACCGCCCGTCGCATCGCCTGGATGCGGGAGATCCCCTCCGGGCCGAGCAGCTGCCGGATCGTGGGGTACGCGCGTGAACCGGGGCGCTTGTTGCATGAATGGAGGGGGTACCAGTGATACGTCACTTCGCTGAGATGCCGCCCGTACCGCCGCAGGATCGCGGGCAGCGCGGGACACCACTCGTCGTCACAGGAGGCCACCGGGCCGGCGAGGGGCGGCCTGGGATCGAGCGACCCGAGCTCACGGAGGAACGGCCGCACCTCAGTCATGTAGTCGTCGACGTCGTAGTTCCTTGGGCGGGCCGTCACCGTACGTCCCGATGAGTCCCGGCCGATCGAACGGCGCCCGTAGATGTCCGGCTCGTTCCCGATCTCGAATGCTCGTATCGAGCCATTCGGCAGGCGAGCCATGAACTCGCGGGCAACCTCTGCGGCGATCGATGGATCACGCTGGACGAAGTTGAGTCCGAGGATGAGCGGCATCCCGGTCAGCGACGCGAACGCCCCGATCGCGTCAGTGAAGGCGGGGGCGAGGTCCGTGGTCACGCCGAAGGGCCTCGGTCGGCCGGTCGGGTTCCACCATGCCTGGTCGCTGAATCCCCCGCCCAGCCGGAGGACCGGCGGTCCGCTGCCGGACGCGGTGAGGTTCTCGACGAGGCCGGTGAAGACGGGATTGAGGCCGACGATCGTGTTACCGGTCTTGAACGGCGCGTCGGGATACTCCATCGAGAAGCCCAAGAAGGAGCGCGGGATCCGCATGGACCCCCGTCCCTCCAGCGTTGCGGTGACCGTCACGCTCTTGGCGCGAGCGGCTGACGCGCTGGGCTCTCGGGGCGCGGCGTGCGCAGACGGAGCCGCCGCAACCGCGGCGAGAAACAGGCAGCAGGCGAGTATCCCGACCCGATGCCGCAGGACCACAGCGCGGCTTCCCACGATGCGACCGTAGCACGGCAACCGCCGCCCTCGCGCGGCTTCGGCGGGCTCAACCGTGGCGCTTTGCGACAAGGACGAGGTCCTGGCCGGAGTTGATCGCGGCCGGCTCGAACCGCAACACCTCGAACCACTCGCCCCAGCGCTCGCGCACGTAGCGCTCGCTGTGGAAAGTGAGTCCGTAGCTCTCCTCCACGCCGGAGAAGTCGGCGTCATGCCACGCTGCTCGTGTGTAGGGCTCGAATACGAAGCCCTCGTCGCCCAAGCGGCCGCGAGCGGCCAAGCGCTCGCGCATGCCGTGGACCCTCTCGACCGCCGCGGGACTCGTGAGGTACCAGTCCAACACGTGCTCGCCGTTCGTGGTCAGGAGGGCGACACCGCCCGGAGCCAGGATGCGCTTCAGCTCGGCCAACCAGGCGTCCTGGCTGGTTTCGTCGAGGTGGGTGAGGATCGAGATGGAGTAGAGGACGTCGAAGCGCCCGTCGGGGTAGGGCAGCGGTGGGGCGTAGCCGCTGGCCGTGAAATCCACGGAGGGATACGCGCGGCCGGCCCACGCCACCGCGTTGGCGTCGACGTCGCACCCGTGCAGTCGGACGGCATGGCCGTTATCCCGAGCCAGATGGGAGATCACCCGACCGCAGCCGCAGCCGAAGTCGAGCAGCGCCTGCGCCTCTTCGAGCGGCGCCCCGCCGTCGGCGAGTGCACGCCTGACGGTCGCAGCGACCTCCTCCCCCGTCTCGAAGAACCCGCTCAGGTTGGTCGGGCGGATCCCGATCCGCGCGCGGAGCTCGAACGGCGGAATCGGCCGCCGCTCTCCTGTGCGCCTCCGGTACATGGAGACGTAGAGAGGGTCGGCGCGCCGCCCCCCTGCCTTTGCCACTGCCTTGACAGGTCCCGGCAGCTGCCGGACCGTGCGCTCCCAACGCCGCATCGCAACGACTGTAACCCAAGGGTGCGAAGCGCGACAGCTAAGGCAGCCGGAGGCGCGAGACCGTGACCGCCCCGTGCACGAGATCCGGGTGGGATGCCGTCACACGGCGCAGATGAAGGGGCCGGCCGGCGCGGCGCCCGGCCGGCCGGCTGCGGCAGACGTAGGCCACGCCGTTCTCCTCCGTGGTGCGCATGACGGTGCGCCAGCGACGCTTCCGGCCGCGGCGCTCGTAGTAGCGGAACTTGACAGTGGCGCCCGGCAGCGGCGCTGACGACACCGTGACCGTTGCCTCGTTGCAGGAGCGCCGGTATCGCCGCCGGACGCGCGCCGAGCGACCGGTGCGCGACGACCGGCGGCGCACCACGCGGGTAGATGCCCGGGAACTGGAGGACGCCTCGACGCCGAGCGGGCGGTCGCACAGGGGCAGATCCGCGCTACGAGCGCGGGCAAAACGGCGCACAGTTGCCTCGTACGCACGGCCGCTCGCGTTGGGAGTCGCATCGGCCGGACTCCAGAGCCCGTACCACTCGCCGCCGCTCAGCGTGTTCTGCTCCTTCGTGGACCACGTATGGGGCATGAACGTCCAGACGCCACAGTCGGATCGAGCGAGCCGCTCGGTGAGCGCGGCCAGGTAGCCGGCACGCTGCCCGTCAGAGATACGCCTGCCCGGTCCGTCGCCGACGGTGTGCCACCCCACCTCGGTGACGGGGATGCCCGCACGTGCCTCGCCCAGCCGATCGAGGGTGTTGCGCAGTTCCACGATCATGCGAGTGGCTGCGTCGGCGTCGAAGGCGTACGGATGGATGGCGACCGCGTCTACCTTGCCATGCAGCGCCGGACGAGCCGCAAACATCCGTCGCACGAAGTCGGCAGCGTCAACGCCGGCCAGTCCCCCAACCCAGACGTCGGCCCCCGGGTCCGCCGCGCGTATGGCCTCGCGCGCGGCGAGGAACATGTCCGCGTAGTGGGCGGGGTCGGGCCGCGGGTAGTAGTGGGCCGCGTTGTTCGGGGCGTTCCAGATCTCGTAGTCGGTGACGGGAAGCGCCGGGATCTCCGGGTTCTCTCGCCAGTACGAGCCGTTCGCTCCGTAGCGCCTGGCAACCGCCCCGGCGAACTCGCCGTACACCGCTGGATCCCGGGGCGGGGCCGCGTAATGGGCAGTGGAGGTCGCCGACCATTTCGTGGCGTACTCGACGGCCGGCAGCCAGCGGATCCCGCGCTTGGCCAGCTCGCCGATGATGGGATCGAAGCGATCCCAGTGGTAGACATGCTCACCGTCTTGCGGCGGGTTGGGCTCGATCCGCTGCCAGAGCGCGTCGAAGCGCACGAGCTGGATTCCTGCCCGCTCCATCGCGTTGAAGTGGCCGAACCACGAGGTGGGCGCGAACCCGAAGATCAGCTTCTGGATGTTGATGCCCGCGTACTCCTCGGGCGCGGGGCGCGCCTGGCCCGAAGCGGGGAGGCCCAAGACGAGGACGAGAGCCCCGAGCGCGGCGGCGAGCGTGCGGCGAATTTGGAGAGCGATCATCGGCAAGGTACCCGTCCAACGTATCGGCACGAGACCGGCCGCGTTGAAGTTCGCGGCCGGCTAGGTGGTCGCGGATACCCCCGGCTTCCTCGCGCCAAGCCTGTTCACCGCTCCGTCGAGCCCCTCGAACACCACCAGTCCGATCCGCTCGGCCAGATCCGGCCTGATGGCCTCGATCGTCGCCGGCTCCAGTCCCTCGGTGTCCAGCTTGAGGACGTCTATCCGGTCGGTTGAGCCCAGCGCGTCCTCGAGCACCCCGTTGATCGAGCGGCAGGGAACCACGATCCGCTCATGGGTAGGAGGGATGTACATGGACCCGTAGCGCCCCGTGGGCTCCACTCCGAACTCCACGTCCCCGTCAGCCGTCGCGACGGCGTACTCCTGGATCTCGGCGCGGTCGCCGAACTGCTCGAGCTGGGCCCTGAGCCGGGGAAGGTTGGCCGGAGCAGGCTCAAAGCACGTGACGCGCACGGCGGGATTGCGCGACAGGAAGTAGGCGGCGCTGATCCCGATGTTCGCACCGATGTCCAGAACCGTCCGGATGTCGGAGGAGACGCGGTAGTCCAAGCGGCAGAAGACCTCGTTCACGGTGGCGATGTCGTCGGCGCAGTACACCGCCAGCGGCAGCACTCCTGTCGGGGTCCGCACCTTGACCTCCGCCGGATACTCGCCCCGGCCGGTCACGTACCGGGCCAGGAAGCCGACCGGGCGGCGGACGGTGATCGGGATGTTGCGCAACGACCGCCAATGCCGAACCTGAAACGGCGCGGTCACGTAGCTCAGCGAGCGGCGGCGCATGCGGGCGACTATACGTGCGCCCAGGCCAACCTCGCCTCATCCGCACGACGCGCCTACGATGTCCCGCGATGCGGATCCTCCAAGCGTTCGAGCCCCCCCAAGGCGGGGTCCGCGTCCACGTCGAGGCCCTCGTCGGAGGCCTCGTGCGACGCGGTCACGAGGTGGCGGTCGTGGTGTCGAAGCACTCCCCGAGCACTGGCGCCGAGCTCGCCGAGCTCGGCGCCCAGGTGCACACGGCCGATCTCGTTCCGGAGCTCCTCGCGGCTCGTGCCAATGCCCGTGCTCTCGGCGAGCTCACGCGAATCCTCCGGCGCGGGCACTACGACGTGGCCCATTTCCACGACGCGAAGGCGGGTGCGCTGGGCCGCCCGGCCGCCGCGATCGCACGAACGCCCGCGCTCTACTCTCCACATGCGTTCGTCTACCGCAGCCAGCACCTGCGGGAGCGCAGCGGGGTGGGGGCACGGCGTGCGCTCACGCTCAACGTCGAGCGCGTCCTCGGCCGCATGAGCACCGTCGTGTGCATCAGCCGCGACGAGCACGACACGGCGCTGCACGACCGCGTGGCCGGCGAGGACCGGCTGCGGGTGGCGTACTACGGGATCGTGGCGAATGGCGCGGTGCAGCCCGACGCAGCGCTCACCGCCTTTCGCGATGAGGGGCCACTGCTCGGATTCATGGCCCGGCTGCAGGACCAGAAGGGCCTGCCTGACCTCATCGCGGCCCTCGCCATCCTGCGCGACCGCGGGACGCTTCCCCGTTTCGCGATCGTCGGCAGCGGGCCGATGGAAGGTTGGGTGGTCGAGCGGCTCGCCGAGGAGAGCTTCGGCGACCGGGTCCTCCTGCAACCGTTCGAGCCCCCCGTCTGGCCACGGCTCGCCGCCTTCGACGCGTTCGTCCTGCCCTCTCTCTGGGAGGGGCTTCCGATCGCCGTCCTCGAAGCCATGGCGGCTGGGCTACCCGTCGTGTCGACGACGGTGAACGGCATCCCTGAGGCCGTGGAGCACGAGGAGTCGGGGCTGCTGGTGCCGCCGAGCGATCCGCCGGCCCTTGCGGACGCGATCGAGCGCGTGGCCGCCGACGCCGACCTCCGTGCCCGCATGGGCGAGGCCGGCCGCCGCCGCTACGAGGAGCGCTTCACACTCGAGCGGATGATCGACCGCTTCGAGGAGCTCTACGCTGAAGCCGCCGCACGCTGAGCTTCACCGGCCCGCCGCGCGGTCGACGGCCTCGACCAGACGGCCCCGGAAGCGGCGCTTGTCCCACTGCTCCGCGTGGGCACGTACCGCCGCCGGGTCGAACGAGCCGGGATCGAACTCCGCGACGGCGTGCTCGAGCGCGTCCGGCGTCTGATCGCCGAAGAGCACGCCGGTCCGCCCGGGCACGACCGTGTGGAGGGCGCCGCCCGCGCCGTAGGCGATCACCGGCCGGCCACAGGCCATGACCTCCACGGGTATGAGCCCGAAGTCGTCCCGGCTCGGGAACACGGCAGCCAGGCAGCCCTGCATGAGCGGCACGAGCTCGTCGTCGCCCAGGTGCCCCGTGAACTCCACGTTGGCGGGAGCGGTGGCCCGCAGCGACTCGAGCGCGGGCCCGTCGCCGGCGATCACGAGCCGCCGGCCCAGCCGCCGGAACGCCTCGATGGCCACCGTGACCTTCTTGTACGGCTCGATGAGCCGGCCGCAGAGGAGGAAGTAGTCGCCGGGCTCACCGTCCGGGCGGAAGAGGTCGCAATCCACGGGGGCGCCGATCACGGTGGCGTCGCGCCCATAGAAGCGCTCGATCTGCTCCGCCGTGAAGGGGGACTGGGTGAGGTACTCACGCACGCCCTGGGCGCTGCGCCGGTCGCTGCCGCGCATCGCGGCTGCGAACAGCTCGAACGCGCGTCCCGCGGGACCCGCGCCGGCCCACTCGTCGCGGTAGCCCTCGGTCATGGACCAGGCGAAACGCAGCGGGCTGTGGCAGTAACAGACACGCGGAGCGTCCGCCGGAGTCCGGAAGCGGTGGGCATAGGCGTAGCTCGAGCTGAGCACGACGTCGGCCTCGGGGAGCCGCACGCGGTCCGCGAGCGCAGGAAACACGGGGGCGAGCGTCCGGTAGCGGCGGAGCAGGCGGGGGCGGGCCCCCAAGACGCTGTGGAAACGCTCCGCCACGCCCATGCGCTCCGCCACGGCGGGCCGGCCGAGCAGCGCGACCACCGGCGCATCCGGGAACGCGAGCGCCATCTCCTGCGTCACCCGCTCGGCCCCGCCGTAGGTCTCCATGAAGTCGTGGGTGATCACCACGCGCGGCCCGCTCACCGTCCCGCAACCTCCTCGAGCACGCGCTCGACGGCCGCGACCTGGAGCTCCGCGGTGAAGTGCTGTTCGACGCGCTCTCGCCCGGCCGCGCCCATTCGCGCTGCCTCGTCCGGGTCTCGGAGCAGGCGCGCGAGGTGACCGGCCGCCTCGGCGGCATCGCCCGGCGCGTAGAGGAAGCCCGTGCGGCCGTGGTCCACGATCTCGAGCGGTCCCGCGGCGCCCGGCGCCACCACGGCCGCGCCCGCCGCCATGGCCTCCACCAGCACCATGCCGAACGGCTCGTCCGGCCGGCAGTGCAGCAGCACGCGGCAGTCGCGCAGACGACCCGCGACGTCGGCCTCGTAGCCCACGAACCGCACCCGCCGGGACAGCCGCTCGTCGTGCTCCACCCGCTCGTGGAGGTCGCGCTCGTAGGCGAAGTCCTCCTCGCGGAACTGGGCCCGGCCGATGACGTCGAGCCGGAAGTCTCCGACCTCCGCCGCCAGGCGGCTCGCGATCTCGATCGCCAGGTCGGTGCGCTTGGTCGGGGACACCGCGCCCAGCACCGCCACGTGCGGGGGTCGCGGAGCGGTCGAGGGGCGCGGGTAGCGCTCCAGCTCGGGGCCGGGATGGATCACGGCAAGCGGACGACGCAAGCGGCGCGAGCCGCCCGCGAAGTCGTCGGCGATCACCTGCGAGAGGGCGATCGCCCGATCGCAGGCGAGCCGGGCCAGCATCCTCACCGCCTGGCGCAGGGGCGCCGGGGGCATGAGGTCGGGCAGTGTCCACACCAGTCGCCGGCGCATGCCGAGGGAGGCGATCGCGGCGAGCATGGCCGACCGGATGGACACGCAGTACACGATCCTGCGCTCCGGCCGCTCGCGCATCACACGACGGAGGTCACGCGCACCGGCCAGCCCCCGGCCCGCTGAGCGCAGGGTCTCGAGCCGCCCACCGCTGTGACGAAGGGTGCGAAACGACAGCGGCACCGTCGGCAGTCCGAGGCTCTTCACGAGCTCCTCGGCGCGTGATCCGGGCGGGCACGCCACGAGCCCGCGCGGGTCGGCGCGAAGTACCGGGATCTGGAGCGTCTCCGCGCCGCTGAACTCGTGATGGTGGAGGACGTAGAGCACGAGCGGGCGCCGGTCGCCCTCGAAGAAGCCGCCTCCGTCCGCACTCACGCCGCGAGCTCCCGCAGCCGGCGCTCGAGCTGGGCCACCATGCGCTCCTCGGTGTAGCGCTCGGCGTAGCGCTCCCGCCCCCGCTCCGCCAGCTCGCTTCGCAGCTCGGGATGGGCCAGCAGCCGCCCGACGCCCCGGGCCAGGTCGCCGGGGGCCCCACTCGGGACCAGGACCCCGCAGCGCCCGCCATCGAGGATCTCGGCGGGACCCGCCGCATCGACCGCCACGACGGGCACCCCGACGGCCATCGACTCCAGCAGCACCAGCCCGAACGGCTCGGGTTCGGAGGCGTTCACGGACACGTCCATGAGCTGGAGATGGCGCCCGGCATCCGGTACCTGACCAGTGAAGGTCACGGCACCCTCGAGGCCGAGCTCGCCGGCGCGCCGTCGCACCTCCTCCTCGTACTCCGGTTCGATGCCGTGCTGGCCACCGCCCACCACGAGCGCGTGGACGTCGTGGCCGGCGTCGCGCAGCAGCGCGACGGCCTCGAGGAAGCGGTGCTGGCCCTTCCAGCGCTGGAGCCTGCCGACGATCCCGACGACGGTGCGCCCCGCGGGGATGCCCAGGGACGCGCGCAGCTCGTCGAGCTGGGCCGCGGAGGCGGTGGGAGGGGTCTGCACGCCCGGCGCCACCGCCAGCGTGCGCCGCCGCGGCCGGTAGCGCGCCTGCGCCGCCGCGGCCGCCTCCGACGAGGCGATGACCGCGCGCGCCGGAAGCAGCGTGGCCACGCGATCCATCCACTGCCGTCCGGGGACGTCGTGCTGCCACCAGACGACCCTGCGGCGCAGCCCCGCCAAAACAGCCGCCGGTGCTCCGTAGAGCTGGGTCTTGAGGATGAAGTTGAGGACGAGGTCCGGGTGCTCCGCGCGGAGGATCCGCGCGAGACGCCCTACCGCCGCGAGGCCCGTGCCCACCTGGCGGAAGCGCCCTACGGGCACGACGTATGTGCGCACGCCGAGCGCCTCGACCTCCTCGACGAAGGGCCCGCTCCCGAAGAACACCGCCACGGGCTCGACGCGCGAACGGTCCAGGCCGCGGAGCACGGTCCACAGCACGCGTTCGGCTCCGCCCAGGCGCTCGGCGAAGCTCATCGTCAGGACGACCTTCAACGGGCCCAGCGGATGCGCCTGCCGCTCAGCTCGGCGAGCCGCTCGATCTCCGGCTCGTACAGCTCCACCAGGCGAGCGCGCAGGTCGTCGTCCAGCGCGGGCCGCTCGACCGGCCGCGAGAGCACCCGGTGGGCGGTCTGGGTCATGGGCCTGCGCACCCGCGCCGGAATCCTGCGGTACACGCCGGCCGCACGCGACTCCCTGACCCTGGTTCCCAGCGAGCCCACCCGGCGCCGCTCCCGACGGGTGTTGAGCATCGACTCGAACTCCGGTGAGGAGAACGCGTCGTCCACACCGAGGAAGCGGAAGACCTCGCGCATGGTGCCGACCCGATCCGAGCGAAGATCGGCCTGATCCAGCACCAGCAGGCTCGAGGCCGGGAAATGGGCAAGGAAGCGCTCCGCCTGGGTGGCGTAGCGGCCGTTCCACACGTAGGTGTTCTCGGGATCCTCGAAGTCCGAGACCGCCTCGTCGAGCGACCGCGACTCGGTCTCGTCCGAGACCGTCTGCGCGTAATGCGCGAGCGTCCGCTGGATCGGGTCGCCGGCCACGTAGATGAGCTTGGCGTCGGGCACCAGACCCGCGATGCGCGCAGGGGCGTCCGGGAACTTCGGGAACTTCGTGTAGTTCGTGGAGGACTCGCCGCGCACGGCGGCGTCGGGGTCGAGCATCTCCGCGTACCTGCTCACCTCCTGTCGCCAGTCGGGCGCCAGGAAGACATTCGGCTCCTTGTTCGAGGACATGGAGACCTGGGGGTGCTGGTCGAGGTAGTGGTGCAGGCTGCTCGTGCCGCACTTCATCGCGCCGATCACGAAGAGGTTGGGAAGGAGCACGGGAATCAGCGAGCGGGTGCGGCGTCAGGCGCGTCTTCGGGCGTGGACGTGAACTGAGCCACGCCCAGACCCACGAGCATCCATGCCGCGAGCGCCGTCAGGCCCTCGACGTACATGCCGGAGAACATGATGATCCCGAGCGCCGCCATCGCCCCCGCTCCGCCGATGGCGAGTCCCGCCCGCTGGCGGTCCGTCGCGAAGATCGATCTCCGCACGAGCCCCGTGAGCAGTCCGACGACGGCGAGCGCGAACAGCACGAGCACGAACAGCCCCTGCTCGTAGGCGACCTTGAGATAGGAGTTGTCGAGGTTCGAGGAGGCGATCGTGGTGAACCGCCGGTAGCGCTGCTCCGCGATCCCCGACGTCCCGATTCCGTGGCCCAGTGGATGCCGGTCGATGTCGTCGAGCGCGTTGTTCCACTTGAACAGGCGCGCCTGATAGGACGGGACGGAAGTGGGATCCTCGACCAGCACCGTGTAGCGCTCGAGCGAGCCCTCGTCCTTCTGCGTGAAGACGAGCGCGCCCACGCCGACGATCACCGCGACCGCCGCCGCCGTGACGCCGAGGTGAAGCCCCGGCACCCCCTTCGAGAGCTGGTAGAGCACGAGGACGAGAGCGATCCCTGCGACGGCGCCCACGAATCCGGCCCGGGCCTCCGACCCGAGCAGACCGACGGCACAGAGCCCGGCGGCGACCGCGGCCACGAACCGCCAGCGATCCCTGAAGGTCAGCGCGAACGCGACGCAGAACGGGATGGCCACGGCCGTCCAGGCCGCCAGGTTCTTCCCGCCCGGGAACGAGCCGAAGACCACGAGCTCCCCGTAGAGGTACTGGTACTCGGGGTTGACCGAGAGCGCGAGATCCTCCTCGGCTCCCGCCGGGCCGGCGATCCAGCGAAAGGTCGCGTAGCCGCCCACGAGCGCCGCCACCCCGACGAACCCGGTGGCGATCCGCTTGTGGGTCGGCGCGTCCCAGCGGGCGTAGGCGAGCAGAAGGAACGCCGCCATGTACCACGCGGACGCCCGGAAGCCGAAGAGCCCTCCGAAGACGGGCTCCGCCCACACCACGGCGACCGCGGTGACCACCACGTAGACCACTGCCAGCGCGATACCCGGCCAGACCCAGCTCGGGCGCTCCCGGCGCCCGAACAGATAACCCCAGAGCACCCCGCCCCAGAGGCCGGCGAGCACCATGTCGACCGTCTCGCCGGCGGGTACCGGCGTGAGCGCCTCCAACGTGCCGAAGGAGCCGGTGACGAAGAACGCGGTGATGACCGCTGCCGCCGGTCGCCGGGCACAGACGACCGCACTCACCACCACGGCGGGGACCACGAGCGCGATCACCGGCTCGACGTCCACCAGCACCCCGGCGAACAGCGCGGCCAGCAGCAGCGCGCTCCAAGCGGCCGCCAACTGCAGCGCACGGTCTTCCCCACCCCGGTGGAACAGGGCCGCGCCGACGAGCACGATCGGCACCGCGAAGACGATCAGCAGCAATCGCGGGATCGTGAGGCTCACGAACCCGAAGGCCGTGTTCGCTGCCAGCGCCGACCACGCTGCGACGATCAGGAGGAGTCCCCACCCCCGAGCGCCCGGGTCGGCCACGCGCAGGGGCCGCTCGAGCAGATACGTACTCACCGTCAGACAGCATACGTCGGGTTCCCCGCGCGCGGGTAAGCTCCGGCCGACTCCATGGCCCGCCCGCCCGTCAGCGTCGTGATGCCCTTCCACGGCGGTGACGAGGACGCGCGCGGGGCGCTCGGGGCGCTGGGCCGGCTGCAGCTCCGCGACGGCGACGAGCTTCTCGTGGCCGACAACACGCCGGACGGCGTGATGGCACGCCACGCCGCGCCCCCGGTCACCCGTGTCCCGGCGCCCGAGGTGGCCTCGTCCTACTTCGCCCGCAACGCGGGAGCAGACCGCGCTGCGAACGAGTGGCTGCTCTTCCTCGATGCCGACACCCACCCCAGCGCCTCGCTGCTCGACGACTACTTCGCGGAGCCCGTCGCAGACGACGTGGGGGCGGTGGCCGGCGAGGTGGTGGGCGCGGACGGTCAGACCGCCCTCGCCGCGCGCTACTCACGCTCCCGGCGCCACATCGGGCAGGCCGACCTGCGTGAGCATCCCTACCGCCCGATGGCGGTCACGGCCAGCCTGCTCGTGCGTGCTCGCGCCCTGCGGGAGCTCGGCGGCTTCCTGGAGGGCATGCGCTCGAGCGGCGACGCCGACTTCTCGTGGCGGTTGCAGGACGCCGGCTGGAAGCTCGCCTACACCCAGCGGGCCGTCGTCGAGCATCACCACCGCGAGACGATGCACGCCCTGCTGCGCGTCGCCGCGCGCTACGGGGCCGGGCGCACCTGGCTGCAGCGGCGCCATCCAGGAGCGCGCTTCCCGAGCCCCCTCCGCGGCTTGGCGCGCTGCGCCGCCGGAGTGGCGGTCTGGACGGTCACGCTGCAGTTCGAGCGCGCCCTGTTCAAGGTCATCGACGCGCTCTGGATCGTCGCGGAGGCAGCCGGTTCGCTGGCGGGGAACGTGGCACCGGATCCCGGAGGGCGCGACCGTGCGACCTTCTTCATCGCCGACCGCTTCCCTGTTCGCGGCAATCCGCTCGCCCGCGTGGCCGCTTCAGCGGATCCGCCCGCGCGCATCGAGGCGGCCGCGCGGCCCGAGCGGCCCGACCGCGAGGCCGGGCGCGGGCTGCGTGCGCGGTACCGCGAGGACGACGGACCGGCCCGCCGGTTGCTCGACCTCGCATGGGTCACCGCGCGCCATCCTCTCCGGTCCGCGCGCCACGGCCGGCTGGGAGGCGCCCCCCTGCGCACGCTCGCCCCGGCGGCCCGGCGGCTCGCGGCGAGCCGCGCCGAGCGCGTGCAGGCGCTCGCCGGCTCGGCGGCGGAGCCCGATGCCCTGCGCGTCGCCGGCCTGCTCGGCATCCCGTGCACGCTCGACCCCGGCGATACCGGCCCGGCACCGCAGGCGGCATCCGAGGAAGCCGCCGGCCGGCGCTAGCTGCCCGCCGCGCGCCGGCTGCGCCGCCAGGCCACGAGGCTCGGAGCCGCGTGGCGCAGCAGCCACAGCGGACGCCACACGTATGCCGCCGCCAGCCCGATCCGGCCGCGCCGCGCGAGCGGGGACCACCAGCGCAGGAAATCGGGGCTCGGGAACACCTCGCGCCGCACGAGCCGCATCCGCTCGCCCAGGGTACGAGCCTCGGACAGGCGCTGGAACCCGAGCGCCAGCGGCGCCTTGGAGTTGGGCCCACGCGCGGTGGCCACCAGTTCGCTCGTCGCGAAGCGCAGCCGGTCGGCGAGCGCGGCGCCAGCCGGAAGCAGCCGCAACCCGTCGCCCAGCGTGGGGGTGGCGTCGAGCCGGGCCGCGATGCGGGCCGCCTCCAACCATACGTCGTCCGGCGCCCGCTCGACCGCACGCGCGAGGTCCTCCAGGGGCTTGGGCTTGTCAGGGCCGTGCTGGGCTGCGTGGAACACCACGAGCAGGGCGCGTGCGGGGATGGGCAGCACCGCCACCGTCTGCCCCCCCACCTCCATCTCCTCCGCGATCGCCGAGAGCTGCTTCCACGCCTCCTCGGGCGCCACGCCGACGCCGGACACCGTGTGGTGAAGGTCCACCTCCCCGGCGCTGCCGTGCCGGAACCACGGCCGGGCGTGCGGCACCTCGCCGGGCTCGGGAGGGCGGGCCAGGACGCCCGGCTCGAAGCCGAGGCGAGTCAGCACGCGCTCCGCGTCGGCGATCTGGACCGGCGGCACCCAGAGGTCGGAGTCGATGTAGGAGCGCACCGCTCCGTCGTCATAGAGCCACGACGCCACCGTGGGTCCCTTCAGCAGCAGGCTGGGGACGCGGGCGCGGCGCAGCGCCGCCACCACCTCGCCCGTCACCCGGTCCACGGCCAGGCTGCGGGCGGTTGCGAGAAGCGCTTCGCTGGGCGGAGGGACGCTCACGGCCGGCGCCCGTACCGCTAGCGCCCCGAGTCGGTGGGGCCGTACGCGTAGCTCGAGGAGTAGTAGCCGTAGTCGGCCTCGTCCCCGGGCTTGATGCCGGTCACGACCAGGCCGGTGGGACGGTCGGGCAGGTGATCGAGCGCCTCCTTGGCGGCCTTGGCCTCGTCGCGCCGGGTGCGTCCGGCACGGATGCAGAGCACCACCCCGTCGACGTTCGGGATCAGCTCGAGGGTGTCGGACACCGAGAGCAGCGGGCTGGTGTCGAGCACGACCACGTCGTAGGCCTCGCTGACCTCCTTGAGGAAGTCGCGGAAGCGCTTGGAGGCGAGGATGTCGGCCGGGCGCGGCACAGGCGAGCCCGCCGTGATGCAGACGAGCTCCTCGGCCCCGGGCATGGGCGCAGCCGCCCCGTTGCCGTTGGTCTCGCCCGTGGTGACCGGGACGCCCTGCAGCACCTCCTGCGGCGACACCTGCTCGGTGAGGTAGTCCGTGAGCCCGGGCGTCCGCTGGAGGCCGAGGCGCTCGGCGAGCGCGGGGCGGCGGAGGTCGCACTCCACCAGCAGCGTGCGCTTGCCGCCCTGCGCGAACGTGCCGGCAAGCGACGCCGCGACGGTGGACTTGCCCTCCTCCGGCAGCGCGCTGGTGACGGCGATCGTGCGCAGCGTGCGGTCGATGTCCAGGAACTCCAGGTTCTTGCGCAGTATTCGGAAGCTCTCGAGGTCCGCCGGCGACATCTTGCGATGCCCGTTCCGCGAGGCCGCGCCGGCGGTGCCCATCGCGTCGTCGCCGATGTGCCCGACGAGCGGCAGCTTCACGTGCGCCTGGATGTCGCGCGAGCCGCGCAGGCGCACGTCGAGCGAGTCACGCCCGAACGCGACGAGCAGCCCCAGGGCCAGGCCGAGCAGCAGGCCGAGCGTGGTGTTGAGCGCGGGGTTGGGCGAGGCGGGCGCCGACGGCACTTCCGCCCGGCGGCTGATCTCGACGGGGCGGCCGAAGTCCTGCAGGGCCTGCAGCCGGGCGATCCGGTCGGTGAAGGTGGCCCGCTCGATGGGGCCGACGCCGCGTTCGCTCTGGGCGCGGAAGGTCTCGCGCAGGCTCTCCTCGGCCTCCTCCAGCCGGTCCTGCGACTCCTGATTGGCAAGCGCGGCGGCCTGCTCGGCGAACTCGTTGGCGAGCAGCGCGGCGAACTCGTCGTCCCCGGCGCTGGCCTCTATCACCACCAGGTTGGTCTGCGCCTCGGGCTGGGCGCCGACCGCATCCTGGAGCTCTTCGATGGAGGACGTGAGGCCCAGCGAATCCCGGACGCGGCGCGCCACCGCGGTCCTCGTGACGAGCTCGGAGTTGATGGCGGCGCGCTGCTGGGGCGTCTCGGTGGGGAACGCGCTGACGCCGAGGAAGGAGAGGTCCTGGGTGGGCTCGTTGAACGACAACGCGGCCTCGGCCTCATACGTCGGATCCTGCCGCGCGGAGTAGGCGAACGCCGCGCCCCCGAACAGTACGATGAAGAGCAGGATCAGCCAGCGCTGCGCGCGGATCACGCGCAGGTAGTCCCGAAGAGTCTGATACCGAGGCTGGTCGCTCACATCCACCGCCGACCGGCGCGGGACGGCCATCGCCTGCCCGCGCGCGAGTACGAGCGCCAGCGTAGCACCGGTCTTGGTGACCGGCTTCACTTTCAGGCGGCTCGACCTCGACGCGCATCCTGACCCTTCACCACCGCCGTGCCCACAAGCAGGCCCGGCAGATACGAGCCCGGACCGGCGGCGACGCCGGGGGGGTTTGGACGGTCTAACCTGTCGCTGTGCTCAGGTCCATCGCGCACCGCCTGCGGCGCGCCTACCTCCATTCGTACCTTCGACTGCGCCGCTGCGCCGTCGCCCGGCGCGGTTGGTTCCCGGCGCCGGCGCGGCTGCTCATCCGACGTGTGGAGCGAGTGTTCGATCCCCTCGCCATCTGGCTGTACCGCCGCCGCACCGGGGAGGAGCGCCCCATCCCTCCGCGTGGCCTGCGCGAGCGCAACGCTGTTGACAGCGTCAGCTTCTGGTTCTCCTCCGCGGAGCAGGCCGAGGGCCCGCTCCACGAGATGCTCGCCTCGGTCGACAGACACATCGAGGACTTCGACCGGGCTCTCGACTTCGGCTGCGGGGCCGGGAAGGTCATCGCCGCGGTTCGCGGCCGCGGCGTCGAGTTGCATGGCTGTGACATCCACGAGCCCTCGATCCGGTGGCTGGAGCGCTGGTTCCCGGATCTGCACGTGGTGGCCAATCCCTTCGATCCCCCTCTGATCTATCCAGACGACCACTTCGACCTCCTGTGGGCCTGGTCGGTGCTCACACACATCGACGGTGATCGCCAGCGCGCGTGGATTGGCGAGTGGGCTCGTATCGTGCGCCCGGGGGGCCTCGTCCTTGCCACGTTCCACGGCCCGCTCCAGGTCGATAACTTCAGGAGACGCGGCGCAGCGCTCCCCAAGGGCCTCGTGGGAACGGTCGAGCGCGAGGGTGTGGCGTTCGTGCCCGCGCGCATCGACGGCAACTTCTCGGCGGACTTCACGGGCACGACGCTCCCCTACGGCGACACCTTCAACACCTCGGACAACATTCGCACCCGGCTGCGCGAGGCTGGCTTCGAGGTGGTCGACATCGCCGAGAGGTCGCACTGGGGCAACCAGCATTGCGCGATCGCGCAACTACCGGCACCGTCCCCGGCCACCCTGGCATGAACGGCCCGCGAGTGGTGCACCGCTGGTTCGGCGTGGACGTCAGTTGCGACTTCGAGCTCCTGGGCCCGCCGAGCCCGAGGACCGAGCGCGGGAGCGGACTCGAGATCCGGCTCGCCGCGGCCTCCGACGTCGAGGCCGCCTGGAGCGGACCGGCTCCCGAGCGCGCCGTGGCCGACCTCGTCCAAGACGGGCTGCCCTACCGCGCCGAGCGCGGGGCGGCGGGCGACCACCGCTTCGCCTACGGGGACCGCGCGACCTTCCACCTCTCCGCCGGCGGGCGCACTCTGCTGTGCGCGCCGGTGGACGCCGGTGCCCCGGAGTGGCGGCGCGTCCTGCTCGACTCCGTGCTCGCAACCGTCAGCCTGGTCCGTGGGTACGAGGCCCTGCACGCCGCCGCCGTGCTCGGACCCGGCGGCGCGGTTGCGCTCCTGGGGCGCACCGGCGCGGGCAAGACCACGCTCGCGGCGGAGCTTCTGCAGCGCGGGCTGCCGCTGGTCTGCGACGACGTGCTCGCCCTCTCGCGCGAGCCGGGCGGGGGCCGCATCCTCGCCCACCCCGCCCCGCCGGTCATGAATCTGCCCGCGGGCGTCCTCGCCCCGCCCGGCCGCGTGCTTGCCGCCATCCGGGGGGAGACCTGGCTGGCGGTGGACGGCGCGGCCTCAGAGCCGGCGCCGGTGGCCGCCGTGTGCCTCGTCGACCGGCGTCCCGGCGCACAGGCGGCGGTGGTGCCGGGGCCCGCCAGCCCGCTCGACCTGCTGGTGCACGGGCTTCGCAGCGGCAGCGCCCCGGAGCGCAGGCAGCAGCGTTTCGAGCTGCTGTCCGATCTCGCCGCCCGGACCCCGGCCTACGTGCTCGAGGCCGACACGCGCACGAGCGCCGCCGAGCTGGCCGACCTGCTCGAGGCTGCCGTTCCCGCCCTCGCGCGCGCACGCGCGGAGACGGTGCGGTGACGGCCGAGCCCACGGCCGAGCCGGCCGAGCCCCGCCTGCCGGACGCCGCCCGCGCCCTCCTTTCGCTGCGCGTCATCCACAAGCGCTGGGGCAACAACCACGTGCTCGACGGCGTGAGCCTCGACCTGTCCCCCGGCGAGCTCACATGGCTCGGCGGCCGCAACGGCGCCGGCAAGACCACGCTCCTGCGGATCGCGGGCGGTCTGATCGCGCCGGACTCCGGCGAGGTGGCGCTCGACGGGCTCGACCCCGAGCGCGACCGGCGCGCCTACCAACGCCGTCTCGGCTTCCTGTCCGCCGGCAACCTCGGCCTCTACGCCCGGCTCAAGGTGACCGACAACCTCGACCTCTTCTCCGCGCTCGCGCTGATCCCCGCGCGGGAGCGGCCGGCCGCCGTGTCCCGCGCCATCGAGCGCTTCGAGCTCGGCGAGCTGGCGCGCAGCCGCACCGACCGGCTCTCCACGGGCCAGCGCCAGCGCGTGCGCCTGGCGGTCGCGTTCCTGCACGATCCCGATGTCGTGCTCCTGGACGAGCCGCACACCAGCCTCGACGACGAGGGGCTCGCGGTGCTGCGCGGCGCCATCGAGCGCCTCACCGGCGCGGGCGGCGCGGCGCTCTGGTGCTCGCCCACTCCCGAGGCGCTCCACGCGGACTTCGACCGGATGTACCGGATCGAGGGCGGGGCGCTCGTCGCGGAGCAGGACCGTTGAGGGTTGACCGAGCCGACTTGAGCAGCTACGTTGTGGTTCGCAGGGGTCCGGGCTCGCGGGGAGCTCGGCTGTGCTCTCAAGGAGGTGGGGGTGAAGTACGAAGAGCCCGAGATCCGGGACTACGGAGATCTCCTCGACGTGACGCGCGCCTCGGGCGCCGTCGGCGGCGAGGATGGAGCGGGCAAGTCGATCCAGGTCACGGTCGATCCGCTCGTGCAGGCTACGGTCCAACTCTTTCCGTAGGCTCAAACTGAGGACGTTTCGGCGCCCTCCGGCCGGGGCGCGTGTCAGCTGTGCCGTCCCACGCGCGTTCCGGCCGGGGTATACCGGCGGGGGCGGGGTGCCGGGGGAAGGCCGCGCCCACCAACCGGCCCACCTCCGGCCCCCGTCCCGTACGCTGGTTCGCGTGTGGGAGGTATCCGACCGTGCCCCTGGGCTCGCCGCCGGGGCCGGCCAGACCGTATGAACCGCGTCGCTCTCGACGTCGGGGCCGGGATGGCCATCGTCCGGCGCGACTTCAAGCTCGCGCTGAGCTACCGGCTGCGCTTCGCCTCCCAGCTGCTCAGCGGCTTCTTCAGCCTCACGCTCTTCTACTACCTGTCGCGACTGGTGCAGGTGGAGGTCTTCGAGTCGCCCGACGCGTACTACGCGTTCGCGGTCATCGGCCTGGTCATCCTCCAGGTGCTCAACTCCACGCTCGCCACACCGCCGGCCGCCATGCGCCAGGAACTCGTGGCCGGCACGTTCGAGCGGATGGTGCTGTCGCCGTTCGGACCGGTCGGCGGGGCCGTCTCGATGCTCCTGTTCCCGTTCGTCTACTCCCTCATCCTGGCCATGGCGATGCTCGGCTTCGCATCGCTGGCGTTCGGCCTCGAGGTGTCGTGGGCCACTGTCCCGCTGGTCATACCGGTGGCGGTGCTGGGGGCGCTGTCGTTCGCCCCATTCGGCATCATGCTGCTCGCCATGGTGCTCGTGGTCAAGCAGGTGGCGGCCGGCACCACATGGATCATCGCGGGCATCTCGCTGATCGCCGGCCTCTACTTCCCTGTCACGCTGCTGCCCGACTGGATCGAGTGGATGTCTGACGTGCAGCCGTTCACCCCGGCCGTGGAGCTCATGCGCAATCTGCTGGTGGACACCCCGCTCACCGACTCCGTCTGGCTCAACCTCGGTCGCATGGCGGGATTCGCCGCGGTGTTGATGCCCGCCTCGATCTGGGTTCTGAACAAAGCCGTGCGGGCAAGCCGCCGACGGGGAACAATCATCGAGTACTGATCATGGACGAGAACAGCCACCACCCGACGATCGATCCCCAGACCATGCTGGAGGCCAAGGTGCGCGTGCCCAAGCACGTGGTCTACCGCTCGTTCGAGGCGGAGACCGTGCTCCTCAACCTGCAGACGGGGCAGTACCACGGCCTCAACCGCAGCGGCGGGCGCATGCTGGAGCTGCTCGACGACACCGGCGGCAACGTGCGCGAGGCCATCGACCGGCTGGCGGGCGAGTACGGCGAGGACTCCTCGGGGATCGAGGACGGCCTCGCGTCGTTCTGCGCGGCGCTCGCCTCGCGCGGCCTGATCGAGGTCGACGATGCCGACGGCGACGCCTGACGCCGGCGCGGTCCCGGCGCCGAACCCAACGCCTACACACGCGCGCGCCTTCGGCCTCGACCTCGAGTCCGACTTCCCCATCCCCGGCGCGGCGCCCCCTGCGGGCGACGGCGGTGGGCGCCACGTCAGGCTGGACCTAGCGTCCCGAGCCGACTTGCTGGACGCCTGGTCGCCGGCCGCCCCCAGGCGCATCTCGGACCGGCGGATGGCGAACGGGCGGGCGGCGATCGCCATCGACGCCGACGAGCAAGCCGGCTACCTCATCCGCGCCCTCGGCTTCGGCTGCTTCTGGATCTCCCCCGACGCCACCTGGGTCCGCTGCGCGCCGCTGCGCGTCACCGCCTGGCGCTGGCAGCGCTACCTCGTGGGTCAGGTGCTGCCGCTCACCGCCGTGCTGCGCGGGCTCGAGGTGTTCCACGCCAGCGCGGTCGTGGGCCCCGACGGCGGCGCGCTCGCCTTCATCGGCATGTCCACGGCCGGCAAGACGTCGGTCGCGCTCAACCTCGTGCTCGGCGGTGCCCGCTTCATGACCGACGACGTCCTGGCGGTCTCGCCCACTCAGGACGGCGGCGTGTTGGCCCACCCCGGGGTGGGCCTGGCCAGCCTCCGCCACGAGGCCGACTCGCGGCTGGACCCCGGTGAGCGGGACCGCCTGGGCCGCCGCCTGGGCCGCGACGGGGAGGCCACCCGCCTCGAGCTCGACTGCCAGGGCGACGCCGTGCCGTTGCGCCACGCGTTCCTGCTCGAGCGCGGCGCCGGCGGGCCGCTGGCCATCGAGCGCCTCAGCCCCGTGGACCCGCGGCTCCTGCTCGGCGGCAGCTTCAACTTCATCATCACCACGCCCGCGCGGCTCACGAACCAGCTCGACCTGTGTGCGCGCATCGCCAACCGCATCGGGGTGCACCGGGCCGCCATCCCGCCGTCGGTGGGCCCGGCGGAGCTGGCGCGGGCCATCGAGCGCTACGTCGAGGAGTTGGCGGGATGAGCTCCGCACTCGCTCTCGACCACCGGCCGGGCCGGCTGTCGCCGCTGCGAAAGCTGCGGCTTGGCGCCGAGGCGCTCGCCGCCTACGCGCGCGTGCGGCGGGCGCTGCGCGGATCCGATCTCCCCACCGCGGTCGGGCGCCTGCGCGGCCAGGCCGCGCCGCCACAGCGGCCGCCCGACGACCGGGCATATGCGGCCGGCCTGCGCCTGGCGCGCGCCTCCAGCCGCACGATCACCCTGCTCCCCACGGACTCGCGCTGCCTCATGCGCTCGCTCGTGCTCACGGCGATGCTGGCCCGCCGCGATGTGGCCGGCACGGTTGTCATCGGGGTGAGCCCCGGAGAGGAGTTCGGAGCCCATGCCTGGGTCGAGCTCGGCGGGCGGCCGCTGCTCCCGCCCGACGAGGCGACCTACGGGCGGCTCGTGGAGCTGTGACGGGCCCCTGCCTCGCCGGCGTCCTCGACCCCCGGGGCGGGATGCCGCACGAGCGACGAGCCGCCGCCGCCGCCGCGCTCGAGGACGGGGAAGGAGTCGCCGCGCTGGCCGAGGGCCCGCTGGCCGTGGCCGTGCGCGGCGGCAGCCTGCACGCCGGCGACGGCACTGTCTGTGCCCTCGAGGGCGCCGTCTACAACCTGCCCGAGGTGGCCGCGGCCGCGGGCGCAGACCCGGCGGTCACGTCGCCCGCGGCGCTGCTCGCTGTGGCCTGGCGCCGCCTCGACGACGTGCTCGAGCTGCTGCGCGGCGACTTCACCCTGCTGCTGTGGGACGTCGGCGCCGGACGCGGCCTGCTCGCCACCGACCAGCTCGGCGGCCGCGGGCTCGTCTGGCACCGCGACGGGGCGCGGCTCACGTTCGCGTCCGAGCCGCGCCAGCTGCTGCGGCTGCTCTCACGCACCCCGGAGCCCGACCGTGTCGCGGTAGCGCACTGGCTCGCCGTGAGCGGGATGCCCGGCGACCGCAGCCTCTACGCCGGCGTCCGCAGGCTGCGGGCGGCCCACCTGCTGCCGCTCGGCGACCCGGGCGCGCAGCCGCGGCGCTACTGGCAGCCGCGCTACAAAAGGCCACTGCGCGCCTCCCGCGCAGAGCTGGCCGCGGGGCTGCGGGAGCGGCTGGCCACGGCGGTGGAGCGACGGCTGCCGGAGCCCGGCCAGGGAGCGGTGATGTTGAGCGGCGGGCTGGACTCCGCCACGGTCGCCGGGCTCGCCTCGCGCGCTCCCGAAGGCGCGGGGCGGCCGCGGCGCGCCTACTCGGCCACCTTCCCCCGCCATCCCTCCGTGGACGAGGGGGCGCTGATCGAACGCCTCTGCGACGCCTTCGGGCTCACCGGCTCGCAGGCCGTCGTCTCGACCGGCAGCGTCGTGGCCGGGGCCCTGCCGTACCTGGACCGCTGGGGGCTGCCGCCCGTCTCGCCCAACCTCTTCTTCTGGCAGCCGCTGCTGCGCCGCGCCGCCGGCGACGGCGTCCGGCTGATGATCGACGGCGAGGGCGGCGACGAGGTCTTCGGCCTCTCACCCGCACTCATAGCCGACCGGGTGCGCCGGGGCCGGGTGCGCTCGGCGCGCGGACTCGTGCTGCGCATCCCGGGGGCGGAGGGCCGGCCGTCGAGGGGCTCCGTGCGGCGGATCATGCGCGAGCACGGCTGGAAGGCGGCCGCTCCCGCCCGCGTGCACCGCGCGGCGCGTGCCCTTCGCGGGCCCGCCGCCTACGCCCCGGACTGGTTCACGCCGGCCACGGCGAGGGACTTCGCCGCGAGCGACGACCAGGCGGCCTGGAAGCGTGCGCGCGGGCCGCGCTGGTGGGCCCACCTCGTCGAGGTCACGACCTCCGGCATGGGCCCCGCGCTCGTGTACGACCACGTGCGGCGGCGGGCGCTGATGGCCGGGCTGGAACCGCCGCGGCACCCGCTCGTGGACGTGGACGTGATCGAGTACGTGCTGACGCTCCCGCCCGAGCTGGCCTACGACCCGTTCCTGAGCCGCCCCCTCCTGCGCGAGGCGATGGCCGGGCTGCTGCCCGACGAGGTGCGCCTGCGGCCGTCGAAGAGCACCTTCGACGCCGTCTTCCACGAGAGCCTGGCCGGATCCGACCTTCCGGTGGTGCGGGGGCTCCTCGCCGAGGGTCAGGCGGAGATCGGCGCGTACGCGGATCTCGCCGTGGTGCGTGAGCGGCTGTTCGAACGACCGCCGCCCAAGCGGCCCGCGCCGCTCATGCACTGGGCGCTGCACACCTGGCGCATGGTCACCGCCGAGTGCTGGCTGCGGTCGCTCGCGGACCCCGCGTTCCCCGCACGCCTGGCCGAGCGAGAACAGCTCCGGAGCGCCGACTGCGACCTCGTGGAGCGCGCCCCCGCCGCCTGAGCGGGGCGGCTCCCGCTTGCCCGCGGACGCCCCCGAGAACTACGATGTCCCCCGTAGGGTACGTGTCTAAGCGACTCGCGACGGCCGTCGGGAGCGGCCGGGCGAGCGCAGATCCCAGGAGGATCACATGAAGTACGAGGAGCCCACGGTCGCCGACTATGGCGACCTGCTAGATCTGACCGCTGCCACGGGCCTGTTCGGCTCCGAGGACGGCGGCACCAAGATCCTGCCCAACCACCACAACACCACGCCGCCGGCGACCCCGTAGGCCATAGGCGGCCGCGAGGCCGTCCCCGCGTCGCACCCTGCGCACGGCCGGCGGCCGCGCGCCCGATGGCCGCTGCCACTTGACGGGCGCCGTCGCGCGCCCCTATGCTCGCCCCTGGGTACGTGTCGTCGATCTGCTGCGTCTGGGAGGACGCCGCAGTCACATCAAGGAGCACGGGCATGAGCGATCCGCGGGAGACGTACGAATTGCCGGTCGTCAAGGACTACGGGGACATCGTCGAGCTGACGGCCGCCTCCGGGTTCAGCGGCCCGGAGGACGGCGGCAACAAGCTCGCGATTCATCACAGCGCGCCGGCCGCGCCGTAGGCGGCGGCGAGCGCTCGAGACGTGACCGGCTGAGCGCCGGCACGCAGAACGGTGCGACCCCTGCGCGGACCCCTCTCGACAGGGCCGCGCAGTGCACATACAATCGCCCTTCGGACCGGCCAGAGACAGGGGAAGTCTCGCGGCGGGAAGACTCATCCCGAACGGGAGGTTGGGGACATCAGCGAGTTGGGTTTCAGTGCTGCCGGCGCGGCACATGACGACGCGGCCGGCGCGAACGGAAGCGCGGTGGATGCCGGTGCCGGCGTGATCGCCGGCGAGCGGAACCCCGGGTTCCAGCCGCCGCGCCTGCGCTCGCTCGAGATCGAGGGCCTGCTCCAGGCCGGCGCGGCGCTCACCCGGCGCGACTCGATACGGCGCTGGGCGCTGGCGCTGGCGGACGCCGCCGCGCTTGCGATGGCCTTCGGGATCGTGCTGCTCACCACGGCCCCGTCCAGCGGCGGGTCGGTCGCCGGCGCCGCGGCTCTGCTGCCGTTCTGGATCGTCCTCAACAAGCTGCTCGGGCTCTACGACCGGGACGCCAACCTCATCCACAAGTCCACGCTCGACGAGCTGCCGGGCCTCTGCCAGTCGCTCGCCTTCGGCACCGGGCTCGTCTTCCTGCTGGCCCCCGTGCTCCTCCTGCCGGAGCTCGGGCGTGGCGACGTGGCCGTCTTCCTCGGCGCGGCGGCGGTGCTCGCCCCCTCCGCCCGCGGCCTGGCGCGACTGGCGGTGCGCCGGTCCTACACGGAGGAGCGCTGCGTGATCGTGGGCTCCGGCCTCGTGGCGAGCCTGGTGGGGCGCAAGATCGAGGCACACCCCGAGTACGGCGTGGAGGTCGTGGGGCTCGTCGACGTCCCCTTCCCCGCCGACGCCGAGGACGACGACGAGGTCATCCCGCACCTCGGGGAGCTGGACCGCTTCGAGGACATCTGCCTCGAGCACGGCATCGAGCGCGTGGTCATCGCGTTCTCCAGCCTCTCGCACGAGGCGCTGCTCGACGTGATCCGGATCAGCAAGCGGCTGCACATGAAGATCACCGTCGTGCCGCGGCTGTTCGAGGTCATCGGGCACGCGGTGGAGATCGACCAGCTCGAGGGCATGACGCTCATGGGCCTGCGCGGCTTCTCGCGCACGCGCTCGTCGCTCATGCTCAAGCGCACGATCGACATCGCGGGGTCGGGTGCCGGGCTGCTCGTTCTCAGCCCGCTGCTGCTCGCGATCGCGCTCGCCGTCAAGCTCAACTCGCGTGGGCCGGTGCTCTTCGACCAGTGCCGGATAGGACGCGACAACAAGCCGTTCCAGATGCTCAAGTTCCGCACCATGGTGGACGGGGCGGATGAGCTCAAGGAGAGCCTCAGCCACCTCAACGAGGCCGACGGCCCGATGTTCAAGATCGCGGACGACCCTCGCGTCACCCGGGTGGGCCGGCTGCTGCGGCGCACGAGCCTCGACGAGCTGCCGCAGCTCTGGAACGTGCTGCGCGGCGAGATGAGCCTCGTGGGCCCGCGCCCGCTCGTGCCGTCCGAGGACGACCACGTGATCGGCTGGCACCGCGCACGTCTCGATCTGACACCCGGACTCACCGGCCCCTGGCAAGTTCTGGGCAGGACCGCTATTCCTTTCCAGGAGATGGTCAAGCTCGACTACCTGTACGTGTCCGACTGGTCGCTCTGGAACGACGTGAAGCTGCTCATCCAGACGGCTCCGGTCGTGATGCGGCGGCGCGGTCAGTAGCGCCTGTGCGCCCGCGACTCCGCCTGCTGGCCGACGCCGCCCGAGAAGCCCTCGACCGGGGGGGCTCCGCAACGGCAGAGCCGGCCATGCCGGACGCGCAGAACGAGCCCGAGCCCGCTGAGCCCGAGCCCGAGGCGGTCGAGCCCGAGCCCGAGGCGGTCGAGCCCGAGCCCG